>JAGLYV010000121.1 GCA_023131975.1 Candidatus Krumholzibacteriia bacterium
TTTTAATTGAGAACGGGGGAAATGCCATCAGTTTCGTCGCGAGATTCCGCAGCGCGCCATCGGTGTAGTTGAATATTTAGGGATGTTCATGGCGCGCGAGGACTGTCTGAGCAGGAGACTGATGCATTTTCCCCTGCGCGAGGACTGTTTGAGCAAGAAGGGCAAGATCCCATGCCCTGGCGAGGCCTGCCCTAGCGGCTGTTGATCACGTCATCCAGTGTTTCGATGACATACCCGATCTCGTCGTCAGTCAGGCTGGGGTAGAAGGGGATAGTGATCGTGCGCGCTCCGATGTTCTCCGCGACGGGGAACATCCCCTCATGATAACCAAATCGTTCGCGATAATATGTCATGAGGTGAAGGGGATGGAAGTTGATCGACATCCCGATGCCCCGCTTCTGCATCTCCGTCATTATCTCGCTACGTCTCGATGCTTCGACAAGGAGAGTGATGATGTGGCATGCATGCGTCGCTTCGGGCCTGATCGAGTGGAGTTCGACTCCGTCCATCTTTGAGAAAGCTTCTTCGTACATCCGGTAGATCTCTTTGCGGCGCTCGAAAAATGATTCTACCTTCTTCATCTGCTCGATGAGTATGGCCGCGTGGATATTGTCCATGTTGTATTTCCAGCCGAGCATCTTTACATCGTATTGTTCGAAATGGTCGGTGTAACGTTCCATCGCCGTCCGGTCGAATCCGTGGAGCCTCAATTGACGGAGATGTTCGTTTCTTTCGGGGTCTTTCACCGAAATAGCGCCACCTTCTCCGGCCGTGATGTTTTTCGTCGCGTAAAAGCTGAAACAGGCGTAATCGCCGAAGTGACCAGGCTTCTTTCCCTTCCATTCCGCCTCGAGAGAGTGGGCCGCGTCCTCGACGATGACCAGGCCATGCATGTCCGCGATATCTCTCAGAGAGGACATGTCGCACATCTGACCGTAGAGATGAACGGGCAGGATGCCGCGTGTCTTCGCGGTGACAGCTGCCTCTACCGCGTCAGGATCTATATTGCCGGTCGCCGGATCCACGTCGACAAGCACCGGTGTGCCGCCGGCCATCAGGATAGCGTTTGCCGAGCCTATGAATGTCAGCGGAGTCGTTATCACTTCGTCGCCCGGGCCGATCCCGCCGGCCAGGAGAGCAAGCTGCATCGCTCCCGTGCAGCTCGTTACTGCTACTGTGTGCGGAAGATCGAGATATGAAGCGAGAGATCTCTCGAATTCGGCGACTTCCGATCCTGTGGTTATGAACAGGGTCCTCAGCACCGAGCCGACCCTTTCTATCTCTTCCTCACCAATACTGTGTCTGAAGAATTCGACCTTACGCACATTTTCCTTTCGTCTGACAGGACAACCCGATTAAATTAAGTTCCGGTATTATCCGGACCCTGTTCGGGATACTAATCCTTTTTGTCATCTATTTCAATATTATCACCAGAAAAGTTGTTATCATCACCGGAAAAATTATTCTTGCCTGATTTTTTTCCGGGCCTGTACGGGTCGACATGCACGAGGATTTTTTCCACCTCCGGGTACAGCGAACTTATCCGGTCGACGATGTTGTCGATGATCAGATGTGAATGGCGGACAGTCATTTCCGGATCTACCTCGATATGGATCTCCATCCTTATTCTGTCCGCGTAATATCTTCCCATAACGTCGTGACAGTCCTCGACGCCCTCCACGGCGGAAGTGGTTTCGATCACGCCGTCCAGAAATTCCCTCGATGGTGAGGTGTCGACGATTTTTCTGACGCTGCCCTTTAATATGTCGAAGGCTACTTTCGCGATAAAGAACGACACGAGAAGAGCCGCGAAGGAATCGAGTATGGCAAGTTTCGGCACGAAGACAGCCAGGGAGATGCCCGCGAGAGTCACGATGGATGAAAGGGCGTCGGAGCGGTGATGCCACGCGTTGGCAATCATCGTTTCGCTGCCTATCTTCCGGCCGGTCCTGATGGTCGCCCGGTAGAGGATCTCTTTGAAGATGACAGAGATCGCGGCGATAATGATCGTGAATCCGCTGGGGATGTTCGTTTCATGGCGGTATATCGACATGGTCGCTTCGGACCCGATCTTGTAAGCGGCGAAAAAAAGAAGCAGTCCCACACCGATCGAGGTAAGTGTCTCGATCTTTCCATGCCCATAGGGATGGTCTTCGTCTTTTTCTTTTCCGAAGAAGTGCAGTCCGATGAGTACGACGATGTCGGAAATGAAATCTGATATCGAATGGACACCGTCGGCGAGAAGGGCCCGGCTTCGACCGATCGTTCCTCCGCCGAGCTTCAGGATAATGAGCAGCACGTTCACACCCATCCCGTACCAGGTGATCTTTCTTGCTTCACCCAGGTCGTGGATGTGAGTGTTATGGGTCTGTCCGTTCATACTGCCTTAAAGGAGACGCCTGCTATCTCAGATAGACGATTTTCCTCGTCTGCCTGAACTTGCCGGCCTTTATCCTGCAAAAGTACACGCCTGATGTGACAGGTCTGCCCGCGTCGTCCTTTCCGTTCCATGTGACGATGTGTCTGCCTGGATCGCGGTCCCTGTCCTCGAGCGTACGGATCTGCCTTCCGGCAGTGTCGAAGATCCGCATTTCCACGGCGCATTTTCTGGCGATCGTATACGCGAGCGTGGTGTGTCCGTTGAACGGGTTCGGATAGTTTTGTTCGAGGGCGTTGACCAGTACCGGGATGTCCGGCTGGTCCTCGTCGTCCTCGACATCGGTCAGATCCTTCACGCTGAATACCGCGTCACTCGAGTCCTCGCCTTCGTTGAGCGCCGCGTCGTACGCGACGATCTTGATAAGGCAGGAATCGGAGATCGATATCGGGGCTATCCACATGAAGGTCGAATCGTTCGCCTCTCCGCCTGACAGGAGCAAATAATCGGTACCGGAGTTTTCCGAGAACCAGATGTTCACCGAATCTACTCCGACATTATCGGTCGCGATCCATGAGACGTACACGGTATCGCCCGTTTCGATGAATTCCCCGCCGTTCGGGTAGACGACGGTCACATCAGGAGAGATGCCGTCGGCGCCGATGCAGGTTCCGGACTGGTTCGAGAAACCACCCGAGTATCCGAAGGTATTGACTGCCGCTACTCGGTAGAAATGACATCCGGTGGACGGCATGTATGTGTAGGCTTCGGTCGTGAGTTTCGGGAACGGAGCGTAACTGGTGTCGGCCGGGAGGAACCCATCGACCATCGAAGTGTAGACCAGATACTGATCGAATTCGGGCGAAGTGCAGGTAGTCCATTCCAGCCTGATAGAATCACCGACCGTGGTGGCTGTGAGGCCCGTGATATAGTCCGGGGCGGTGAATAGCGCGGCAGCGCCGCCGAAGGCTCCCTGGTCGGCGCGCGAACCATCCGGGTCTGCCGGGCCATCAGGGTCTCCCGAGTCGATCGCGCCGGAATGCATGCCGGGATGGTAATCCATCGAGACCGCGTCGGCGTAATGCGGGTCACGGCAGCTATTGGTCGAATCCGGGACTATGGTCATATACTCGGCAGGCGTATTCCCGTAGATATTATTATATGCCAGCCTGATATTATCGAGGTTGCTCGCCTGAAAACCGAATGAATGTCCGAATGTCACCAGGTTGTTGACAAATTCTGTAGGTTCCATCGAGTTGAGGAACACATTTCCGCCGGCGAATGTCGCCGAGTTGCCGTCGATCGTGTTGTTGACGATACTGCCCCAGCAACTGTCCGCGTAGATGCCGCCCCCGATGCTACTCGACTCGTTCATGGCGATGATAGTGTTCTGAATATCCAGATGTCCCCACTTTACAAAGAGTCCGCCGGCCTGGCTTGTCGAAATATTTTCGACTATCACTCCGCGCGCGATGTCGAGTTCCGAGCGTTCTGTATATATCCCGGCACCGCCAAACGTCACCGTGTTGGCGGAGACCGTGTCTCCCGACATGACAATAGTGCTGAACCTGCCGTAGATCCCTCCACCGGACCTGTAGCCGGTGTTGGTCCCGATCAGGTTGCCGGAGAGGGTAGCGGTCGTATGGAGAGCATAGATCCCTCCGCCGTTCTTTGTGCCTGTATATTCGGGATTACAGGTAGCGCCGGTGATCGTATTTCCCGTGATCGTGGCTGTAACGTCGTAGAGGTATATTCCCCCGCCGCTCTGAGCCAGGTTGTCCTCGATGAGGTTGTTTTCTATAGTCACCATTCCATCATGACAGGCTATCGCGCCCCCGCCGCTGAACGAGGTCACGCTCGTGTAGCCGCAGTTCCGGATGATATTGTTCCTTATGACGGGAGAGGCCCTGTATGAGAATATCCCCCCGCCGTAAGCGCCGATTTCCGGCAGCTGGGCGGAGCGCCCCGTGCCGTTTATAAGTATGAATCCGTCTATCCCGCAGTTGACGAACAGGGTGTTCATGAACGAGACGGAAGAACCTACCGAGGAGATCGTGGTCGGGTTCGTTTCCGGATCCCTGACGGCGAAATCGGGATCCCATCCTCCAAGGAGCCACACGGGTGTCGTTATAGTTGCCCCGGCAGTGTAGGTGTTATTGCCCTCTACCATGATCGTGTCGCCCATATCGGCAGCATCGGCCGCGATCTGTATCGAGTTGGCGGCCCATCTTGGTAATGTGTAGGGGTAGACATTTCCTCCGGCAGGCGAGACGTACCTGTAGGGAGGACCGATTATCCTGAAGTCGGCGTCACTGAAATCGTAGCCGCCTAGGGAACCTTCGTAGTAGGCGACGACCTTTATCCTCGCCGTCTTGACCGGAAGTTCGGGAACAGTCCAGAGGTAGTTCTCTGTCGTGTCGGGAAGTCCGCTTACGATTATGGAATCGTAACTCATGCCGCTGTTTAAACTGAGAAGGACCGATATGGAATCGGGAGTCTGACGGGATATCGACCAGGTAATATCGAATTCTTCGCCGATCGAAAGTTCTTCTCCGCCATCAGGCGTGTCGAGGTGAACCATGACCGTGCTCGCGTGATAATCGATGTAGTATGGAAAAATGCCGATGCTGCTGACCCCGTACTGGATGTACCCGACGCCGTCGTTGCCCCAGTCTGTTCCCCAGCTGTTTTTCATTATCCAGGCGCCGTCACCGCCACAGGCACCATCATCCCAGCCTATGAGAAGCACTCCATGGTTGGGGTCGTCCTGATAGTCTGCGCTGTAGCAACCGGAAATATAGTTGCTGAGATTATCGTGGGCGAACATGCCGCAGGCGACCGGTCCGTAATCGTAGATCGCCTGTTTGATCTGGTCCACAGATGGGGTATAGCCGAGATAAGTGTAGCCATCTATCATCGCGAGCGGTTCGCATGAATGCATCGTGCAGGGGACGCCGTCCCTCGCCTCGTAAGGCATGCATGATTCAGCGACCGCTCCGTAGCTTAAAAAGATATCGTAAGCCGTGCTGAGATATCCTCCGTTACACCCCTGGTCGAGGCTGTTACACGCCATGATGGCCTGTTCCGACAGGTCCAGAAGGCGTTGGTCGTAGATCAGGGCGAATGATTCGAGCTGTCCGATAGTCGCGAAAGCCCAGCAGGAACCGCAACTGCCCTGATTTTTGGCCGGTGACACGCCGTTCGCTCCCCGCCAGTCGAAAGACGGGGGCAGCGCAGCGCTGACTTCCAGCTCGACCTTCGGAATCTTTGCCCATTCCTCTTTGGACATGGGCAGCAGCCCCATCATAGCGCGTCTTTCATCGTAGGACAGGCTGCCGACCGTGGTTTTTCCCGCTGTCCAGTGCTGGCCTTTTTCGGCTATCTCTTTGTTGATCCTGGCGATCCTCTCTTCCTGGCTCTCCTCCCTGTCCGCGCCGATAACGCTCACGGAAATAAGGGTCAGGGCTGCCAGGGCGAGGATAAATATTTTCCACGATCTTACGGCTGCGCGTTTCATAGTATGAGTGTCTCCTCTGGTGTTGCTTCTCCCGTTCTTCCGGGAGGGATTCCGGGCAATGGTCAAGCCATCGCAAATGGATCGATTCAGCTCACTTCAGTAACAAAAATAGGGAAAGACGCGGACCCTGACAAGCCATTTCTGGGTCGGCAGCACGTGGAGGCGAGGATGGTTTCTTCGGGGAGGATCGGTCCCGGCTGGTCCGAATACTGATGAAAGTACTTGATAACCGGATAGTCGGATTATAAGTTGGAGTAACGGGGGCATAGTTGACCCGGATGGATCAGTTCGAGAAGATAAGATCCGAGCATAAGAAAATGACCAGGAACATGAACGGGGGATGGAAATGCTGGATATCGAAAAGGTAAAGGAAGTACTTGAGGAAGTAAGGCCCAATCTTCAGGCTGACGGTGGCGACATCGAGTTGGTCGGTCTTGAGGGAGGCGTTGTAAAGGTGAGGTTGAAAGGTAGTTGCGCGGGATGCCCGATGTCCCAGATGACTCTGACATTCGGTGTCGAGAAGGTTCTCAAGGAGAGGATTCCCGAGGTCGAGAGAGTAGAAGCGGTACCGTTCTAATACCTGCGTTTTTATGATTTGAATTACCTGGAGGGGGAAGCGATGCTTTCCCCTCTTTTTTTGTCATATTTCTTGCAGAAAGTGCCTGTGGAACCTGGACTTCGAGTCTTTCAGCATTGGAGGAGTGCAAGTTGCGGTATTTACGCGAACTGATATACGGTATTGCAACAAGGCGAAAAATGGGCAGGGGTAAAAAAACCTTCTGGCGCCGCCTGGGAATCGCCGGTTTTACGCTTCTGGAACTTTTTATCGTTGTGGAGATCATCGGTTTTCTTACGACCGTAGTCATCTCGAACTATTTCCGGTCCAAAAAGGCAGCTGAAGTAGCAGTTACCCTGGCGAATATAAAGAACATACAGACAGCTCTTACGTCATATATGGCGATGGAGGGGAACTATCCCGCCACGCTCAACTCGATATGGCTGCAGTTCTATGGTGGCAGGGTCGTCGAGGACCTCGAATATATCGGATGGACGACCGCCGTAAACCAGGGCGGATGGTCCTTTAATCCGAGTAACAGTGTAGATATCAAGTTCAATGGCCCCTCGGCGCTGGACTATGCGGTCAAGAGCAAGGAGAACCTGCTCCCCTACGCGCTATACATCTACGCCGACGCGGCGACCTCCGCGAAAATCGTCCAATAGGGAATCTATGGGCGTGCCTTCTGATGCGGCAGCGAATAATGCCGAATAATCAGCTGAAATATTTCGCCTCCTGTATTACTATCTCATGAGATAAACTACAACGCGGGGGGCGTTTTCATGTTTGAAGGAAAGATTTCCGTCTTCGACGGACATTGCGATACGGCGACGAAATTGATGGCTGACGACACTATGGACCTGGGAAAAACGTGTGGCGATGGCCATGTCGATATCCCCAGGATGATAGAGGGAGGGGTCGGAGCGCAGGTATTCGCCTGTTGGGTCGATCCAGACGTTCCCGCCGAAAAATGGAATATCACGACGATAAAGATGATAAGGCGGCTTCGCGCGGCTGTCGAAGCGAACAGCGGCAGTATGGGGATCGCCCGTTCCGGGCTGGAGATTGAAAGACTCATCGGGGAGGGCAGGATCGCGGCGGTAATAGGTGTTGAGGGTGGTCACGCGATCGGCGCGGAGATGGATGCCCTGGTGAGACTATTTTCCGAAGGGGTCAGGTGTATGACTCTCACCTGGAACAACCACAACGAGATAGCCGATGCTTGCGAGGGAGAATCGTGCCACGGCGGCCTGAGTGATTTCGGGCGGGATGTTATAGGGATGATGGACTCGATGGGGATGGTAATCGACCTTTCGCACTCTTCGGACAGCACTTTTTACGATGTGCTTGAGAGGACTTCCAATCCGGTGCTTGTATCTCACTCATGTATGAGAAATATCTGCGATCACCCCAGAAATATGAACGATGACATGTTACGGGCTCTTGCCCGGAATGGTGGAGTGGTGGGGATCAACTTCTTCCCCGGTTTTCTGGAGAACGAATGCAGCAGGGAGACATTCGCCCTGTGGAACGAGTATAAAAGGGAGAGGACAAGCCTGGCAGGGAAGTACGACGGTGACGTCGGCAGGGCTGACGGGGAACTCCTGGGCAGATATATGCCGAAAATAAATGCTATAAAAGTGCCTGGCGTCGATGTTGTCGTGGACCATATCGAAATGGCAATCGATTTTGCGGGTATCGATCATGTTGGGATAGGGTCCGATTACGACGGTACACCGATGATGCCACGGGGGCTTGAGGACATATCGAAGATGCAGTCGATAGCCGGGGAGATGCGTACTCGCGGGTATTCCGCTAAAGAAACAGAAAAGGTGATGGGCGGCAACCTGTTAGCTCTGTTTAAGAGGGTATGTACCTGTTAAGAGAGTATCTGCTTGATTGTCAATCAATCTGAGGCTCGATATCTTGGTATGGTGAAATGGACCCCTTTCCGGAATCCCGCCGACCGAAAACCGCGTAAGTCGTTAAATATAAATAACTATTTTCACTTGATAATGACTATTAGTCGTAGACGATTGTGTTATATTTATGATATAGTGGGCAGGCAGGCTTATGGTTAGCATATCTGGTTCGGGTCAAGTCGACACAAACGAAGGGTTTTCCGGTGAAAGAAAACGGATCAAGAATGAATCTGCGATCGATCAACCCCGCAGTTACGGGGATTTTTTGTGCCTTTCTGGTTCTGTTGCTTTTCTTCCCTGCGCATGTCGATGCTGCCAAGAAGGGAAGACTGTCAGGTACTGTGATCGACCTGATCACGAAAAAACCTGTTTCTGGCGCTATCGTAGCGATCCAGGGAACGACCATCAGTGTCCTTACCGGCAAAAACGGTAAATTCAAGTTCGATCTTCCTCCTGGCAAGGTTAGCCTCTCCGTTTATTGTCAGGAATATTTTACGACAAACTACCAGGATATTGAGATATTCAGCGGGCGCATAACCCCGGTCGTCTGTGAGATGGTCTGCGGAATCCCCGAACAGAATATGTTCTTTTCTATCGGTGGTATCACGGTCATCGACAAGCTCGAGCTTATCCCGGAAGAGATAGAAACGACTCACTCGATCTCCAGCGCCGAGATCGAGCATCATCTGGCGACAAACCTGGGAGATATCCTGGACATTATTCCCGGTGTGGAGAGAACGGCGCCTCCGGGGCTGGCTCAGAAGAACCAGGTCGCTTTAAGGGGTGTCGGGGATGTGGGGACCAGCAACAATGATCTGGCATTACTGGGTACGAAGGTCCTTATAGATGATATCACTCTTTCGAACAACGCGAATCTTCAGAGTGGTACAGGCACTTCGTACGGAGGCCTTGACGGAACGACGACGACCGCCGGCAGCGGAATAGATCTGAGGACGATCCCCGCCGATAATATTGAAAGTGTGGAAGTCGTCACGGGAGTCCCTTCTGTCGAGTATGGAGATCTTACTTCAGGGCTGATAAAGGTCACGACCAAATCCGGGCGTCAGCCGACCAGGCTCAAGATCAAATCGAATCCCGATACGAAAGAGGGAAGTCTCAGTGGCGGTATCATTCTGGGTGACGCCGGGATATTCAGCGGTACAGGGATATCGTACACCGCCAACATGGCCTACAGCGAGAGAGATATAAGGCGCGAGGGTGACGAGTATTTCAGGTACAACGGGCAGATCACCTTCCGAAGTGAACTGTTTGATAAGCGCCTGAAGCTTCTCAACAAGTTTTACTATACGGGTGTATTTGACGAGATCAATGCCGACCCGGAAGATGCTCTTTCGATCGAACAGAGCAATAAGGACAAGACATACCTGTATGGCCAGACTGTGACATACAAACCCATAGATGATCTCAAAATCGAGTGGCGGGCGAATATCAGATATACGAAGAGGGACAGTTACAGCCAGAAACTCACCGGGGCTGATACGAGGATACTTACAGACGAGATGGAGGATGGTACCTATCCCGGTATCTTCGGGGCCGGGGCCTACCTTTCCCAGATATGGACCAAGGGGGAAGAATGGACTGCTGGGGGCAAGCTTAACCTGCGCTATGATTTTGGGCTTATGGATTATGACCATTCTATTCTTGCCGGCGCGCAATATACATTTGACGATAATGTCGGGGAGGGCAAGGTATTCGATCCCCTCTTCCCTCCATACGGCGACAGCGGTCGTCGTCCCCTGTCATACGACGCTGTTCCGGCTCTCCATACCGCGAGTCTCTATCTGGAGGATAAGATTAATGGAACGTTCAGGTTCAGGCCCTGGGCGTTGAATGTCGGGTTCAGGTATGAGATGTACACGCCCGAGGAGCTGAACCTGGCGGGGCTGTTCAATGACGAGGGTGTAGTCAAGTCCAGAAATGGGACATACCTCAATCCCAGGATAAGATTCAAATATGAACCGTTCGATGATACGCAGATCAGGTTGAGTTGGGGTAAGAGTTCGAAGATGTCTCCGATGACCAAGATATTCCAGGGGCCGATGTATATCGATATCGTCGAAGAGAATATTACCCCGCCCGATTCGATGCCTCTCATCGCCGTTCATGTCTTTAATTACGACAATTCCACTCTTATGGGATATCAGAACGAGAAAGCGGAAGCCTCAATCGATAGAAAATTCGGGCCGCTGGGAATAATCCTTACAGGGTACTATACTCACTCGAAAGATATGCCCAGAGCTATTAATTCTCCACTTATCCTTCACCGGTACAGCTGGGACGATTATCCGAATATCGAAAGCAGGACACCGATCGACACGATATATACGACCACAGGATCCAGGTTTGGTCATTACAACGGTGTCGGGTGGTACAAGAACTACGGGCTTGAATTTCAGCTTATCACAAAAAGGATAAAAAGGATATCGACTGTCTTCAGGGTATCCGGTTCATATTACAAGTCATTTTCCGGGGCGGAGGGCACATATATATCGGGGCCTGTCCCGAATGATGAACTTGGCGGAAAGACGATCTACCCGATCTATAATCACGCGGAACAGTGGAGACAGAAGATGATCGTCAACTACAGTGCCGACTGGTTTATCAAGCGGTTGGGGATGTGGTTGACCTTTTCCGTTCAGCAGACTCTGCTCGATCACAAGCTTAATGTGGTCAATCCGGATCCCTACGCGGTCGCCTATATCGACCCCTTGTCGGGCCGGACCATTCAGCTCACACCTGCCGAAGCCGAATTGTATGGGCTGGAGCGTACCTACGACGATCTTGCCCTGCGGGTCCGCAAAATACCGAATGACAGGCTCCTGTTTAATATCAACATTTCAAAGTCACTTGGAAGCGGTACCGAGGTCTCGATGTTCGTCCATAATGTCTTCGACGACCCGGCATATTATCTGAACGATTATGATAACTGGGATAGCCGTAATCACGAGATATTCTACGGTATCGAATTCAGCATGATCCTCGACAACCTGTTCGGCAGGATCACTGGTAGAGATTCCGGTGGAGAGGTTGGTGGATAATGAAAAAAGCTGTAATTATATCGATCTGCAGTCTGGCTCTCGTTTTTTCCTGTGGAAAGGAAATGCCGGTGCTTCCCGATGGAGACGGGATAATCACCTTGACTGTCATCGATTCGGCCGGGACTTTTCCGGGAGCGGTGCAGGGTGAGAATTTTGTGATAGCCGAAGCCATGATCAATGTACAAAGCAGAAGCCACATGTTTTCGGATCAGAAGATGTCTGACTCTGAAGGGATGACTGGTTTTTACGATCTGCCTGCGGGGAGATACTCCCTGTTCGCGAGGAAAGAGGTCGTTGCCGGAGCCCAGAAAAAGGTGTTTACCGGTTATGTCGATATTGAAATACTGGGAACAGAGGAAACCTGTGACACGATCTATGTCACGTCGGTTACGGTCAACGCTCTTATGATAAACGAGATAATGTACAATGGGTCCGATGCCTCAAAGTTTTACTTCTATGACCAGTTTGTGGAGATCTACAATTCGTCGGCTGACACCCTTTATCTCGATGGCTGTATTCTTACAAGAAATTATGGGAACGCGTTCGTCGAACCGGGTATCGAGGATATAGATCATGTGAGATCCCTGTATGCTTTCCAGTTCCCCGGGACACCGGTGACCGGCACTGATTATCCGATCTATCCCGGGCAGTATGTCGCTGTCGCCGCGGACGCGATCGATCACTCTGTCTGGGCGGATAATGCCGTCGATCTTTCCGGCGCCGACTGGGAGTTTTTTAACCCGCTTGGAAATGATTATGATGTTCCGCACATTCCAAACCTTGTCAGCATACATCCGACCAGCCGGAACGATTTTATGATCTCGCTCGTACACAATGCTGTCATCCTTGCTACAGGCGAGGAATATGAATTTGAAGAATACACACAGACGTCAGGCTATATATCCATAAGGATCAATTTTCCTCTGTATACAGTGATAGACGGTGTTGAATACTCCACCAATCCGGAAAAGACCAAGGAATTGACTATCAGGGTCGATGCGGGTTTTGCCGGCATCGGCAACCCGAAATACAGCGGACTCTCTGTGGAGCGAAGAGAGATAGGTGTCGATACGAATCATTCGACTTTCGATTTTGTCAATATCGTCCCGACCCCCGGTTGGTCCCATGTCGATCAGGGCGCGACAGGAAGAAAGAAGTAGTACGATGAAATCAGTATTTGCGGCAGGTTGTTTTCTGCTCTGCGCGGCGATCCTGACGGGGTGTGGCGAGGAACGGCCCGGTCTGGTCGATGGCGCGAATAACCTCGCCCTTTTCGCGGTCGACACATCAGGTGTCTCCGGTTCCGAATGGACAGCTATTCCTGGTGCCACGGTCAGAATCAGTAGTATCGATTTTTTCTTTCAGGAGGAATATGTCACGAACGGGGAAGGATATATTGATTTGAGTGACCTCCCTGCCGGGACATACAACATCTCCGCCGAGAAGATCAATTCGGAAGAGAATTACATGATCATAGGACAGGCATCTCTGTCCCTGCTCTACGATCCGGCATCTGTCGATACCATTTTCATGAACTATCAGACATCCTCACCCATCACGATGAATGAAATATATTACTGCGGCTGCCGGGCTTCTTCCTTTTACTATGCCGATCAGTATATAGAGCTGTACAACTCTTCGTCCGAAACGATCTATCTCGACGGATACCTGATGTGCCGGGGCACGCAGATTGCCGATGTCATCGATGCCGAAGCCGAAGATTATGCCCTCGCGTATCTGGTTTTTTCATTCCCCGGTGAAAGAGGGGTAACGCAGGAGTGCCCGATCGAAGCGGGAGAGTATATCGTCATCGCCTCCGATGCCCTCGATCATCACCGTTGGTATGACACCTGTGTCGATCTTTCCGGTGCTGACTGGGAATTTTTCAACCCGCTCGGAAGTGACTATGACAACCCTGAAGTTCCAAATCTGAGTCCCGTGATGAATCTTACCAGTGATTTTGCTCTGAATCTGTCGCATACCTCGGTGTGGATCGCTACGGGGGAAGAGTGGGAATTCGGGGTGCATTTTGACGGGAACAATATGAAAGAATATATCCACATTCCGCTGGAGACGATTCTCGACGGTGTGGAATACGCAAGCAACACGGATATAACCAGATACATGACGGTGCGGATAGATGCCGGCCTTGCGGGACTCGGAATGACAAAGTACAGCGCGCGATCGGTACAGCGTCGTTTTCCGGGACTTGATTCGAACAACAGCACATTCGATTTTATCATCAACGAGATACCGACGCCTGGATACCAGTAAGATGAATTTTGGAGGATAATGTGAGGAGATATTTCGTGCAAACAAGGAGAATCCTGTTCCCGGCTCTGATACTGATGGCTGTGTTTGTCTTTTCAGCCCGGGATGTGATGAGTGATCAATTGAGGATATCTTCACTGGCAAATGCCGGGCTTGCTCTCGAAGACAGGGACTATCAGGTCAATCCGTTCGATTTTGGAAGGAACCCGGCCTGGCTGTACCTCGATTTCGAATATCCTTATATGAGATTCATTACGAGCCTTTCCGAGGCCAGAGGTGATCTGGGTCGTGAGTATGATCCGGGCCTGGTCAACGATCTGTACTTCGGGTTTTCCGGGATAAAGACTCTCGGGAGCCGGCAGGTGGTCAGTGGTAGAATAGATTACCAGCGACTCCGAGAGCGTGAGATATTCCACAGCCTGGAGAGCAATCAGTACAACGATCCATTCTACCTGACGGATCTTACCACGGGGGATTTCGAATATTACGGCCCCCGGACAAGCGTCGATTATTCCCTGAGGATCAGGGAGGGTCTTCTGGTCGGAGCCGGGTTCGATTATAACATCAATACCGGGCTGAAGCAGGTGTACACACGCCCCGAGATCATCCACAACTATTTCCGCGGAGGCTTCGGTGTGACGTGGGAAGCGGCGGATCAGCTTGTCCTCGGCCTGATCTATCGCCCGACAAGGGTGCAGAACAAGACAAAATTTGCCAGGCCAGAGGAAGGGTATGACAATATTATCTACAGTTATGCCGGAGATGGTATCTATGAGATCAAGACGATAGCCGGTTATACGATCAACGAACTTCTTCACGGACACGAGGGGACGCTGCAGGCCTTCTATATGACCGATAAGCTGAACGCGGGTCTGCTGGCAACGTACGGGAGAAGAGAAACCGATATCGAGTACAATAAAACGAAAAGAATCCCGAAAGGATACTGGGAAGAGGAACTGATAGATATCAGTTTTAAATCGCGGTATACACCTTCGGACAGGCGGTTGTCGATAGGGGTCAGTGGCAGGTTCACCAATAACGACGGCTGGGGAGTACGGCCTGATTTCGATGAGGTCCTTCTCTATGACAATCCGTACAGATGTGTATCGGGCGGGATAGGAGCTTCCTACAGGCTGATGCCTTTCGATCTCATAGTCGCCGCTGAGTACCTTCTGAAGAAATACGACATCGAAGTATACGATTACGGGGCCAGCCTCTTCAGGGAGTCTGGAATCGTGACGAATATCGGGCGGCTTGCCCTGGAGAAGAATATCCTGAACGTATATTCGTTCAGGCTCGGGTTTGAATTGACAGACTATCCGGTAGATCGCTGGTTGAAGATGCCGCAGAATATCGACCGGTACAGTTTTACCGGTGGAGTAGGATGTTATCTGAACGGATGGGAGATCGACCTGCATCTGCAGTACGGTCGTGGAGTGAAGGAAGGTTTTGAGGAAGAGAGAGAGGAACTCGCCGCCATCGTGTGGTTTACGAGGATAATGGGGCAGTAGAGAGATGCCGGTTTGTAAAAAGATTTGACAGGAATGGTATAATTAACTGTGCGGGTATGCCAGATAAAGCTGTTTTTGTCGGTAAATGAGCTGAAAAAGGTATTCTGTTAGTTGCAGGAAGGAGGTTTCCGCATTTCAGGTAGATACTAAATTCCCCTGACACTTTTGCATTTTGATACAGCAGACGGAGGTGGCTTAGATGAACAAAATTATTAGCTGTTGTATCGCACTTGTTCTTCTCCTCGCAGGGCCCGCCAGCGCCCAGTGGACATTCGAGTACCAGATGGAGTCGGACATCGATTTCGAGGGCGCTCATTGCCCGACCGGGTATATTGGATATGCTTGTGGTACGGGTGGTTCTATTTACAAGACGATCGATTCCGGTCTTACGTGGTTTGCGCAGAGTACACCGGTGACCGATTCGTTCTTCGACATTTTCTTTATTGACGCGACCCATGGTTGGGCAGTCGGAGATAACGGAGTCATCTGTTATACGGCCGACGGAACGACCTGGACACAGCATGCTCAGAGCAAGGTGCTTGCCACGGCCGACTACAACGTAGTCCACTTCAGCAGCGCTACTGTAGGATGGCTGGGTAATGACGACAACGTCCTCTATACGACTATCGATGGAGGGACTACCTGGACCGCCGCGGTTACATTTGCCGATGACGTCAATGGCATAGCTTTCGCCAACGCGCTCACCGGATATGTAGCCCTCGACGGAGCCGGTATTCAGTATACCTCAGATGGCGGCACCACATGGAACCCGGCATCCGTCAATCTCGGCCCCTTCCCTTACTCGAGAACTGATCTCGAGTGGATCATGGCGATCAACGACACAGCCGCCGTAGTGACCGGCTGGGGTTCGTTTGTAGGCGCTCAGCCGACGATCATCGCGACTACCCTGGATGGTGGCGCGACATGGACCAGTAATACGGACTATCACTGGGCTACCAATGGATACGGTTGGTGTACCGCTGTATTCGCGGATGAAGAAGTAGTGTTGAGTGGTGGGTCCGGTGGTTCCGCTGCTTTCCAGCTGCACAGCACAGACCAGGGATGGACCTGGACCTACGAGGCTCCTTTCACAGGCGAAGACATCAATGCCATGTGTGTCTTCCCCGGAACGGACAGGATAGTTGCCGTAGGTAACGAAGGCATGTTGGCCACTTCAGGTGACAGAGGAGTCACCTGGTCATATAAGTTTGAGCCCGGATTTGGATTCGGTGGCTTTTATGCTCTCGAAAATTATGGTTCGTCGATCCTGGCCGGCGGCGATAATGCTGCCTACGGGTATCTGGAAGATGGTGGCTCGGTGAGATGGAGTGTTGCCGGCGCTAATAATATGGCACCGGACATCTATGATATCCAGATTGTTCCCGCGGCCAACGCGATCGACGGGTATGTCAGCTATGTCTGTGGAGCTTATGGTTCGGTATACAAATCGCTCGACAACGGAATTTTGTGGACCGAGCTAAATCATACATTCACTACGACCGATGCCATGCGCGGCATGCACTGGTTCGATGCCGATAACGGGATCATTGTCGGGGAACGTGCCAGCGATGACATTATCTGGGTAACCAGTGATGGCGGCGCGACCTTTACGGAGATCTGGTACAATATTCTGAGCCAGCAGTTCAACGCTGTATCGTTCGCGCGTGATAACCAGTTGGTCGGTGTTGTGGTCGGTGACAACATAGGTTGCTACTACACTGCGGACGGCGGAGTAAACTGGACAGCGTCTGTAATGACAGGATTCCCGGACGCCGCGGCAGATATCGAGGATGTCTGTATGACGACAGCCCTGGTCGGTTACCTCGTAGGTGACGCGGGGATGTTCGGAAAAACGACCGATGGTGGTGTCAACTGGACGTATGTTTCAGCATTGGCGACTGTTAAGCTCAGTGATGTCTACTTCGACCACCCGGGACTCGGATGGATCGCCGGTGATGACGGCGCGGTTTATCGCAGCTCAGACGGTGGTACGACATGGGCAGATATCAATGCTGCAGTAGAACTCGGCGCACGGGATGCCGATTGTGTGATCTTCAACGGAACGAGTGGAAAGCTCTGGATTGGTGGAGATTATTTCGATCTGCTGTCTAACGGCAGCGCGGCTGTTACCTCTGCCGATCCGATCAGCATACCGTTCGTCCTGAAGCAGAACTATCCTAACCCCTTCAACCCGTCGACGACGATCAAGTTCTCGATAGGTCAGAAGAGCTTTGTTGCCTTGAACGTCTATGACGTGACGGGCCGGATAGTGGCGAAGGTAGTGAACAAGGAAATGGACGCGGGCGATCATACCGTGAGCTTCCAGGCTAGCGGTCTTGCTTCGGGTGTCTATTTCTACAGACTTGATACCGGTGACGAAGTGCAGACGAAGAAGATGATCCTTCTTCGCTAGTCATTCGGTTTGACTTGGATACGTGGGGGCGGCTGCCTGCCGTCCCCACGGTTTTGGAATCAGGGGTGTGACCTGTCGGTTATGATCATTCCTGATGGAAGGGGTTGTTTGAGGACGAGGAGGAATGGCACAACCAGCCTTAAGAGACATCACCAGAGCTTTTCTTCATTCCCATTCAGCTTGAGACACCGGGTTTATAAAGTGAGTTGTAACGAGGAGGGTCCGCGAGGGCCAGATCAAGGAAGGACCGTCTAATATGAGAATTCGTATTTTTCTCCCGGTACTTGTGTTTTTTGTCGCTGCTTTGCTGATTTCAGGCGAAGCTGACGCGAATATGCACAAGGGAGAATCTCTCAGGCTGATGAGAAGGCCGGATATCAGCAACGGTAGAATTGTATTCAACTATCAGGGTGACCTCTGGCTTGTAAGCGAAGAAGGCGGACAGGCAAGAAGGCTTACAGCTCATTATGGAAACGAAAACTATCCCAGATTCTCTCCCGATGGAAAGCATATCGCTTTTTCGGGTAGTTATAACGAAAGGCGAGGCGCGCTCTTTGTTATTCCTTCAGAGGGAGGGGACCCTCTTCAGATGACATGGCATTCTGACGGTGCCTTGCCTGTCACATGGACCCCCGATGGGAAGAGCGTGGTATTTCGATCTTCACGAGATTCATATGTTCGTTTTTTCAAGCAACTTTACACTGTGCCGCTCGAAGGCGGGATGCCCGTCGATATGGGTGTGGGAAAAGCGAGTTTCTGCACCTTTTCTCCAGATGGCGGCAAGATAGCTTTCAACAGGCACCCCGGCAGGTGGTGGTGGTGGAAGAGATACAAGGGCAGCCAGAACCTCGATGTCTGGACCTACGATTTCAAAAACGAGACGTACAAACAGCATACTGAATATGAGGGCAACGATTCCTGGCCGATGTGGACAGAGGACGGGATCTATTTTGTCTCTGATCGTGAGGGTGATGTAAGGAATATCTATCTTCTCGATCCTGCAAACGATTCGGTCAGAAAGATCACGGATTTCAGCGGTAAGGGAGTGACCTGGCCCTCTATGAGCTTCGATGGAAAGAAGATAGTCTTTGAGAGAGAAGCAAGGCTGTACACTCTCAACACGGAGACCGAAGAGGTCAAAGAAGTCGTCGTATACGCGAATCCTGATAACCGGGTCAATATGATCAGCTATATTAACCCACTCAAATATCTCACAGGTTTTGACATCTCACCTACAGGCAAGAGAATAGTCTTTTGCGCGCGTGGAGATATCTATACAGCTCCGGCAAAACATGGTGATGTCAGAAATATTACCAAATCTTCAGGGGCTCGTGATAATGGCGCGTCCTGGTCACCGGATGGAAAATGGATCGCCTATGTATCCGACAAGACCGGAGATGACGAGATCTACCTCGTCGACCAGATGGGGAAAGAACCTGAAAAGTGTCTGACCGACACAGGACATTTCAAAAAAGGTGTACTATGGGACCCCGAAAGTAAAAGAATCCTGTATTCGACGGAAGCAAACGAGCTTTTCATGCTCGATATCGATGGGGGTTCCCCTCTCCTTGTCGCGAGGAACGAACACCAGGATATAAATACATACAACTGGGCTCCGGACGGGCGATGGATAGCCTACGATTTTGCCCGCCAGAACAGGGCGAGGGATATATATTTTTACGATACGAAGAATAAAGAACATCATCAGATAACAAAGCATCTGGCCGACGATACTGAGCCATATTTTACTCCTGATGGTAAATATCTCCTTTTCATATCTGAAAGGCACGCGGGGGCAAAAGCTCTCTGCAGGCTCAGTCTTCTTCCCGAAGAAAAACTACCGTTCGTCCACAAGGATGATGAAGAGAATGTCAACGGCGAAGATGAAGATGAAGATGAAGATGAAGAAGACGAAGAAAAAGAGGGCAAGAAAAACAAAAAGGGCAAAAAGAAAAAAGAAAAGGTGGTCGTCAAGATCGACTTTTCCGGTATCGAGGATCGTACGAGGCGGGTCGGCAGGATCGTCAGCAGGGCATTGCACAACATCCAGGCGACAGACAAGTATTACTACTATCTTACTACCGCCAAGAAGAGAGTCATGTTCAAGCGTGTATATGATCTCTATGCTTACGATACCAAGAAGATGGAAACCAAAGTGGTCGCTTCGACGATCGTCAGCTACGGCATCTCCGCCGACAAGAAAAAGATCGGCATCACCGATGGGACTGGTTTCGAGATCATTAAGGTCGGTTCAAAGAAACCCAGCGGTAAAAAAACAACGACTGCCGCATCTTCCAAAGCAGAGAGTGGAAAGCTCGATATCAAGCGCAAGGTCTCGATGAAACTCGATCGAAGGGCCGAGTGGAAACAGATAATGCGTGAGAGTTGGAGGGTCGTAAAATATCATTTCTACGATCCAAACACTCATGGTGTAGACTGGGATGATATAGGAGATTATTACGAGAGCCTGCTCCCCTGGGTACGGTCGCGTAGAGAGCTCAATATTCTCATAACCGAGATGGTCGGAGAACTCAATGCTTCACACCAGGGCGCGTCAGGCGGAGATGGTCCGTCAGTGCCGGGTAAATCGATGGGATTTCTTGGAGCAAAGATCGTCCCCGACGAAGAAAGCGGATATCCCAGGATAGAAAAGATATTCGAGGGGAACAACTTCTCGGGCAAATTGAGATCACCCCTTGATGAGGAATTTATCAAGGTAAGCGATGGAGACTATATCCTGGCGATCGACGGCCACGAGCTTGAGCCGGGAGAGAACCTCTATAAGCATCTTGTCGGGAAATTGAGGAACAAGGTCTCAATAGTCACCAACGACAAGCCCTCTCTGAAAGGCGCTGTCGAGACTCGTTTTAAACCGGCGCCTCATGATGTCACCATTCGTTATTATGACTGGGTCCTTGGCAGCACGGCGTATGTTGACAATACGAGCAGTGACCGGATCGGATATATGCATTTGAAGGACATGAGTTCGACCGGCTGGGTAGAGTTCAGGGAGCAGTTCGAAAAATACCGTCACAAGGAAGCGATAATCATCGATGTCAGGTACAATGGCGGAGGATATATAGACCCCAGGTTGATCGATATGCTTGAGAGAAGACCCTATCAGGTGCAGCGGTCGAGGGGGGAATCTGTAATCAACAGGCCTGATGATGTGTTTACAGGCGAGGTCGTTGTTCTGATCAACGAATATTCGTACTCTGACGCGGAAGTCTTCCCGAGCGCGGTCAAGGAGAGAGGGATCGGAACGCTTATCGGAGTGCCGACACTGGGCTTCGTAATAGCGGTGGTTCCGCATTATTTAATCGATAATGGCTCGATCAGAAAGACGTTTATCGGGATCTGGGAAAAAGCCTCGGGCAATCAGCTTGAGAGCAGGGGAGCGATACCCGATATACATGTAGAGAGTACTCCGGAAATGGAGAAAGCCGGACGTGATGTCCAGCTTGAGAAAGCTGTGGAGTTCCTTCTCGAAAAGATAGGTGACAGCCCGAAGAAAGATAGCATCGAAGTGAAGATAGACGAACGCTAGAACCTTGGGGCAGAGAGTCCACCTGCAGGACCGATATTGCAGGGCTTCGAAAGAAGTTGCAAAAAAAGGGGCCGGAAATGATTCCGGCCCCTTCTGTATTGCGGGCAGATGTTATATCTGCTCCGGGGATTCAGCCAGGCTGCTGGTTTAACAGCAACCACCTTTATTCTTTTCCATGTAGTCAGCGTACTTTTTGATGGCTTTCCACTGTCCGGCGCCGTGAAGTCCGGCTTCTTCGAGGACCTTGTGAGCCTGTCCGCTGCCCAGGAAATGTCCCTTGCCGAAAGCGTCCACCGAATGCGCTCTTCCCGTTTTCGATGTGACCCAGTGGTAGAGAGTCGGCATTGTCAGGCCGGTCAGCCCCATAGCCTCGCAGGCCAGCTTCTCCGGGTAGATCGCTTCCTGTTCCTTCTCCGGCAGCAGGGAGAAGAGCTCCGCGCTTGCCACGTAGAAGATGTTCATGTTCAGTCCAGCTTCTTCTATCTTCGGAAGGACTTCCTCAACGAAGGTGTTTGTTATGCCCGATCCCTGCAGCACGAGTGTGCCGTGATAGGATGTCTTGTCCGGATCGGCCTTGCGCATCGCGTAGATACCCTTTGCGGCAGCTGTCGCCGGGGGCATTCCCAGTGCCTTACGGTCGAATATCTTCTCGTTCGGCCTTGTGACGAACGGGGCGATGATCGCCGGGCGCTGTTTGAGGGCGGCCACTACCAGGGGATACAGTTCCTGCGGATCCCATGGGGTCAGGGTGACCATTATCCCTTTCGGGAAGTTTTCCGTGAGAAGCTGAAGGGCCTGTGGGTCGGCATGTGTGGGGCCGTCTTCACCTGTTTTCAGCCCCGCGTGCGCGCAGACGAGGAAGAACGGGTTGTATGGCTCACCGCAATAATCTTTCTTTGCCTGTTGTCCGATCCCATGGAGTCGGGCGGTGATGTGCTGAAGAGCGGCGATGAACGCTCCGTAAGAAGATCCCGCGCCGATCTGCTGTCCATAGGTGGAGATACCTGCCATCACTCCGCCCATGCAGTCCTCGCAGATGCCGCCGGTGAGGATTATTCTGGAGTCCGGATTCGATACGGCGTTGTAGAAGCCTTCGGCGAATCCGTCGCCGACCTTGCTGATCGAGGTCGATCCGAGAAGATCGGCAGAGGCTGCCAGGATGGCGCCATTCGATTTTTTGTTAAGATAGTTGAGAGTGTCGCCCAGTGCGGCGCGTAGCGTCTGTGATCCGCCGACCTTGTAGGTACATTCGGCCGGGATCTCTTCCACCTTGATCGAAGCATCGTAGATAGCCTCGACATTTCCGGCGCCTTTGCGCTTTTTCCTGCCAAGGGCGGTCAGGCGCTTTTCGCTACCGGCCAGGGTGTCCGCGAAAAATGCGGCCAGCTCGGGGTTCTTCTCGAAGACGCTTCTGATAGTCATCAGGGCTTCGTAGAAGGCCTTTTCGATGCTTTCAGGCGATTTGTCCGCGCAGTCGAAGGCAGGGAATTTTACGCCGAAACGTTCTTCCAGAGGCTTCAAAGTGTCGAAATACTCGAGCGAGCAGAAATCGTGACCGGCGCCGTGGGATTTTCTGCCCTCGATACCGTACTGCCACCCCTTGATAGTCCTGTAGACTATGGCCGTGGGCTGCTCGTTGAGATTCTTCATGGCGAATTCCTGCGCGGCGAGGACCTGTGAGATGTCTTTGCCGTTCTCCACGAGGATGACGTTCCAGTCGTGCAGGTAGCAGAATTCCGCGGGCGTCCACTGGACGTAATCGCCGGGAGTATCTCCATCGCGGCAGACCTTGTCCGAGTCGATCGACGACTGGTTCCAGTCGACATGCAGCATTACGTTCCAGAGCTGTGCCGAGCCGGCAGTCGCCAGACCCTCGGAAACACGCCCGGGAGTCATTCCGCCTTCTCCCTCGATAAGGTGAACGAAAGGCGCGTTCTTGCCGAAAGTATCCATCGCGCCGAATCCCAGCCCGAGACTGGTCGTTATGCCGACTCCTGATGCCCCTGTGGACAGCTTGACGAACGGGGTGATCGGTGCGGGATGGCCGTCGAGTGGTTTTGCCTTGAATTTCTTGAAAAGCGAGGTCTCCTGGGTGGGATTCCTGCGGAAGCCGAGAAGGTCTTCCAGTCTCAACTGCCTGTCCTCGCCAGGAAGGAGTTCAGGCATGCCTACCCGTGCCGCTTCGTTTCTGAGCGCCCACATGGCGTAGAGACCCATCGCCTTGTGACCGGCAGCGTACGAAAGAAGGTCGGCCTCAAGGCATTCAGGATCCGAGATCCTGTAGTTCATCGTATGAAAGAGGAGGCTTTCGACGATCTTGCCGGAAGATATCGATCCGCCCGGATGCCCCGATTTGGGCACGAAGTTGTACAGTATCCCGCAAAGGGTCCTGTAGATCAGATCGTAGTCGTCGAACATTTTGATTGTCTCTTTCGGAGCCTCGTAAAAGAGGTTTCCGGGGTCGATCTCAGCGTAATAGCCACGCCTCGGTCCGAAATCGAGTTTCTTGAAGGACACTTTTTCTGGCAAGACAAGCCTCCTGGGTTGGCGCTGTGGGACAATTGATCGATTCGTATTTTTCTTTCCGGATCCGGGGCGGAAGACACCTGTATTTTCCGTGCTCGGCCCGGGCGCTAAATATAGACGAAACAGGGGTAAAATGTCAACCCGACTTGGCGCCGGACACAAAACCCGATTCAACACTGTACGTGGATGGATTCTTCGGACCAGCTGTGGTGTCGAAAGGTGAGCCGGTCTCTGAAAATTTTTCGGGAGGCAAGTCTCGGGTTGCATGAAAGGGAAGCTTATTGTTATTTATTGGTGTCGCTGGAACTTGCAGACATAATGAGCAAAAGGAAAAGGGATTGCGTCAGAAAAGCAGCAACGCGAAGACCATGTTTTTTGAGAGTTTTTCCATTTCTCCGGGAGATCCTGACCTGGAGATGTTGCGGCTCATCGTGTCTGATTTCACGAAATTGCCGTACGAGAACCTGACAAAGATCATCGCGAAATATTCGATCGACGATTCCTCCCTGAGGATGAGGTCTCCGGAACAGGTCATCGAAGGATTTACGGAGAATAGTACCGGCGGCACCTGTTTTTCGCTCACATGGTGTCTCGGGTCGATACTGGCCGACTCCGGGTTCAGGTGTTATCCGGTCATGGCCGACATGAAAAGGGCCAATATTCACTGTGCCCTGGTCGTTCATATCGGTGAGCGGAGTTTTATAGCCGATCCCGGGTACCTGCTTGGTGAGCCGATAGAACTGACAGGTTCTCCCGTACTTATCGATACGAGTTTCGGAAAGGTAGAGTTGAGGCCGGGAGGAAGCGCTTCCTGCGATCTCTATACTATCACTGGCAGCGAGAGAAAATGGAGATACAGAGTCAGGACTTTTCCGGTCAGCAGGGGGCTTTTTTTCAAGTACTGGCAGGAATCGTTCTCTCTGCCCACGATGAATTCCCTGCAGTTGACCAGATTGACGGATAAGGGTCATCTCTACATAAAGGACCATCATCTCCGGTACAGATCGGGCGACAGGAAGACAGGCGAGGATATCGGGCAGGATCTCCATTCGAGGATCGAAATGGAGTTCGGTATCCCGCGGGAGATAATAACGCGGGCCCATAAGTATATCGACATGCGCAGGGATTGACGGACTCATGGCCTTTAAGCTGCCTCTCCACCAGTTAATTGGTATGAAAATAACGGTTTTTTCAGGGAAAACCTTGAGAATATTGAAGTTTGGGGGTATAATTCTCATCCGCAGTGTGTGACGTTATCCAGATTTGAGGGAGGAGAGGTTGCTCCCGCTGGGGGGGGACTGGGCTGCTTCTCGGGCGAGCCGGGTTGCCGTGGAGTGATCAACATGAACCGGAGTGAGTGGTTGTGAGA
Organism: Candidatus Krumholzibacteriia bacterium; assembly: GCA_023131975.1. Taxonomy (GTDB): domain Bacteria; phylum Krumholzibacteriota; class Krumholzibacteriia; order Krumholzibacteriales; family Krumholzibacteriaceae; genus JAGLYV01. The sequence continues at coordinate 25,069 of JAGLYV010000121.1, forward strand.
CTATTTCTGGGAATCGATGCAGGCACGGTCAGTTTGAAATGGGTTCTGACCGGACCGACAGAAAAAATAGAAGAACTTGCCGGGAACAGCGGGGGACATATCGATGAGATCAGGTCCCTCGGTAATGGTCGTTCCATAGCATATTCCAGGTACTCCCGCATCAAGGGCAGTCCGGTCGATACGATTGTAAAAGGATTGAAAGATCTGGCCTCCTTTCTCGACCCATCAGAAATCTCCTGCGCGTCAATAACCGGTGCTTCTTCCGCTCTGGTCTCTGAATTTATCGGGATCAGAGAGGAGAATGAGTTCAAGGCTCTCGCGGCCGGTGTGGCCATGCTTCATCCCGGAGTATTGAATATCTTTGAGATGGGTGGGGAGAATTCAAGGTATGTAAAAGTGTCTGACAGTGATGATTTCTCCGGCATAATGGATTTTGAAACGAACGGAGAATGCGCCGCCGGTACGGGAGCATTCATAGACCAGCAGGCTTCACGTCTCTGTTTCCGCGTGGAGGATACCGGAGAAGCGGCTGTTTCGGCGCAGCGTTGTCCCAGGATAGCCGGACGATGCAGTGTGTTCGCCAAATCGGACATGATACACGCTCAGCAGAAGGGGTTCGGGCCGGACGAAGTCATGAGGGGGCTCTGCGAAGCGGTGGCGAGGAATTTCAAGAGCAATATCACAAAAGGGCGGAAGATCGAGGGCAGGAGCGTGTTCACCGGTGGTGTGGCGATGAATGTCGGTGTCGCGACAGCCATGCGCGAACTCTTCGGGCTCGGGGCCGGGGAATTTATCGTGCCCGACAAGCCGGCATGGACCGGTGCGGTCGGTGCGGCTGTGCTTGCGGACGAGAAAAATCACCTGATAGACAATGGACGCCTGAAATCGCTTATCGAAGGCAAAAAAGGGCCTGATAATATAGAGTTTTCTTCCTGGAAACCTCTTTCCCGGGAGAAAGTCAGCTTTCTGAGGTCAAACGTGAGAGAATGGAGCGCGGGGGATTCTGACCTTCCCGTAAATGCCTGGCTCGGTATCGATGTCGGTTCGGTGAGTACGAATCTGGCCCTTATCGATGACGATGGGGCGGTCATACACGAGATCTATCTCCGTACGAAAGCGAGGCCTATAGAGGCTGTTGCCAGGGGATTGACGCTTCTCGAAAAACGTGTCGGTGATATGGTCAAGGTCCGTGGAGTAGGAACGACAGGTTCCGGACGGGAACTGATCGGTGAGCTTGTGGGTGCCGATACTGTGAACGACGAGATCACCGCTCACAAGACAGGAGCTCTTGTCATCGGCCGGGATCTGCTCGGGAAAAAAGTAGATACTATATTCGAGATAGGTGGGCAGGACTCGAAATATATCAGGATAGATGACGGTGTCGTGGTCGATTTCGCCATGAACGAGGCATGTGCCGCGGGTACGGGGTCATTTCTGGAGGAACAGGCCGAGAGGCTGAATATAGATATCGTGGATGAATTCTCCGAAATGGCATTTTCCTCTTCCAGCCCGATCCGGCTCGGGGAGAGGTGTACGGTGTACATGGAGCAGGACGTGATCTCCTGTATGCGCAAAGGGGCATACAGGGAAGACCTGGTAGGCGGGCTTGCCTATTCGATCGTTCAGAATTACTTAAACAGGGTCGTTCGGGGAAGAAAGATCGGAGAGACTATTTTCTTCCAGGGTGGCACCGCGTACAATGATTCTGTCGCCGCGGCTTTCAGCGCCGTTCTGGACAGAGAGATCGTCGTTCCTCCCCACAATGGAGTGATCGGAGCCATAGGGTCCGCCCTGCTGGCCCGTGAGAAGATGCAGGCTCTCGGCAAACCCACGACATTCAGGGGCTACGATATTGCCAGTATCGATTACAAAATGAGAGAGTTCACCTGCAAGGGCTGTTCAAATTACTGCGAGATACAGGAATTTACCGTGGAGAACGAACGTACCTACTGGGGTGACAAGTGCAGCGACAGGTATAGAAAACGAAAAAAGCTGCCGGTCAATCCGGTCGGGGCAGATCTGACTTTGATCTACCGTGATCTCCTCGACGCTGATTATGGAGTGACGGAGATCGTAGAGACCGATCGGCCCCGTATTGGCCTGCCGCGCACCATGTTCTATTTCGACAGGGCTCCGTTCTGGCGCGCATACTTCCAGGCTCTCGGATTCGAAGTCGTGGCGAGTGAGCCTACCAGGAGGGACACGATAAATTCGGGCATAGAGCAGGCGGTAGCAGAGCCCTGCGCCCCTGTCCAGGTGGCTCATGGGCATATAGCTAAACTGGTTGAAGATGGTGTAGATTATATTTTTGTGCCGAATGTCATTGACGAAGAATTGGACCCGGGTGCGGCGGGCTCTTACGTCTGTCCCTGGGGACAGACACTGCCTTTTGTGGCGAGGCAGATGACAGCTCTGGATGGCAGGGAAGATATGATGCTCTGTCCTACGGTGCATTTCCGTGACGGGGAGAAGACTATAGAAAAGGAATTGTACGATTACATGAAAGAATCCCTGTTCAAAGGCAGGCATGGCGCGACCGGATCGCCGGAAAGGCCTGGAAGGAAGATTGCGAGGACTCTGCACCGGAAGGCCGTAAGAGCGGCGTATTCTGCGCAGAACAAGTTTCTGGATGAGTTGTCGACGATCGGGCGGGAAGCGATCCGTGCGATCGAAAAGGCCGGAAAACAATGCGTCGTGATCGTGGGGAGGCCGTACAATATCTTCGACAGCGAATTGAATCTCGATATTCCGTCGAAGCTGAGGGACTATTACGGAGTGGATGTGATCCCGATGTCATTTCTTCCGCTCGATGGGATCGATATAGATGATATTACCGATAACATGTTTTGGAATTACGGGCGCAGGATACTCCAGGCCGCACGGTATACCGCGGAGAGGGAGAACATGCACCTGATATATCTGACCAATTTCAAGTGTGGCCCCGATTCGTATATTAAACATTTTTGCAATGCCGCGGCCGGTCGGCCATGGCTGACCCTTCAATTCGACGCGCACGGCAATGATGCCGGTATATTAACGAGATGCGAGGCGTATCTTGAAAGCAAGGGAGTGCTGAGCTGGTGGAAAACGGGCAAAATAGTCTCGGGAAAAAGACTCTCTATATCCCCAGAATGTCAACAGGAGGAGCGGAAGCCTTTGCTGCGGCGTTCAGGAACCTCGGAATAGACGCGAGGGTAACTCCCGAGGGCGACGAGACCACATATGAACTGGCCGGAAAATATATGTCCGGTGACGAATGTCTCCCTGCCAGGGTGACCGCGGGTAATTTTCTCAGGGTGCTTCAGTCCGCGGGAAGCGACACTTCATCGATAGCTATTTTCATGCCCACAGCTTCGGGCCCGTGCAGGCTGGGCCAGTACGCGCCATTTATGAGGCATATTCTTGACGAAATGGGTCACGAAGAGGTCGAGGTAGTCTCTCCGTCGAGCGCAAACGGATATGCGGATATCGGGGACCTGGCCGGGCCGATCATGAAGCTGGGCTGGCTGGCGCTTGTCGGCAGTGACGCGCTCAGGAAGATGCTTCATATTTATCGTCCCATGGAAACGGAAAAGGGAGCGGCGGACGCGGCCCACGCGAAGTCACTGAAGATCTACTGCAGGGAGATGGAGAGGGCGGGGACTTCCGGCACGAGGGCGGCGCGGCTTCTCAGTGGAGCGCTGGAGGAAGCCCGGGATATATTCAGAGATGTCCCTGTCGACCGATCGCGAGAGTTGATGCTCATCGGAGTGGTAGGCGAGATCTTCTGCAGGTTGAGTACCTTCAGTAACGAGGACCTCATCAGGCAGATCGAAGGTTTTGGCGGCCGCGCGTGGTTGTCGGATATCAGCGAATGGGTGTGGTATACCGACGCGGAAAAAATCAAGAACCTGCGGCGAGATAACAAGTCTTTTTCCATGGAGATGGCAGGAGCTGTCATCAAGAGATACCTGCAGAAAAAGTATGAGAAGATCCTTCTGGCCCCTCTTGCCGGGGAGCTTTCCATGATGCCGGAGCCTCATGATATCAAGGAGATCCTTGGGCCGGGCGAGCCATATCTTCCGTGGTACGGAGCCCTGGGCGAGATGGCCCTGAGTGCCGGCAAGTCTGTCTACCTCTATGAAAAGGGAGTCGATGGGATCATCGACATCAGCCCATTTACATGCATGAACGGCATAGTCACCGAAGCGGTCTATCCCAGGATCAGCCGGGATCACGAGGACATCCCTATCCGTTCCTTCTACTTCGATGGAACCAGATCCGAGGTTGGAACCGATCTCGCCGTCTTCATGGAACTTGTCAGAAATTATAATCGCAAAAAAACGAAAAAAGGACGGACCGGAAAAGTCGCCTGATTTTGATTGCCATGAGCGGCTGTCAAACGGTCTTTATTTTACTTTGACCTCGACTTCGGGCGGATCGACCAGATGTTTTTTGACAGCGCACAGATCGATTGATTTGAGCATCGGTTTGATATATTTCTCTGGGAAATCGACTGGCAGCTCGACCTCGACGGTGATTTTGGTCAGCATGTGGCTCACCGGGTCCCGTTCCATCTTCTGGATGATCCTTATTTCGTCGATCGGGATATTCCGGGTCTCGCAGAAATATGAGGCGTATACCGCGCTGCAGCTGGCGATAGAGATGAGGAACATGTCGAAAGGGGCAGGAGCCGAACCATCGCCACCGCTCGATTCCGGTTGGGCGGTCCTCACCGAAAACCCGTTGTATTCGGAGATGGTTGAAAGTCTGCCCGGCAGTGTGGTGATGAACTCCATTTTTTCTCCTTAAATAGAAAAAATGCCTGAGGGGGGAGTCGAACCCCCACGGAGTTACCCCCACTGCGCCCTGAACGCAGCGCGTCTACCAGTTCCACCACTCAGGCATCGAATTTGCAGATAGTTACAATAATTAACCAGCGGTTATTTGTCAAGAAC
>JAGLYV010000122.1 GCA_023131975.1 Candidatus Krumholzibacteriia bacterium
CACACCGGTGATCTTGCGGTCATGAGGGAGGAGGGCACTTTCAAGATCACGGGGCGGATCAAGAACATGATCATCCGCGGTGGGGAGAACGTATATCCCAGAGAGATCGAGGAGTTTCTCTTCACGAACACGAAGATCCAGGACGCGCAGGTACTGGGTGTGCCCGACAAAAAATACGGGGAAGAGATCTGCGTATGGATAAAACTCAATGAGGGCGAATCTTCTACAGAAGAAGAGATCAAGGCCTTCTGCAAGGGCAAGATCGCTCACTATAAGATACCGAAATATATCAAGTTCGTGGACGAGTTCCCCATGACGGTCACGGGCAAGATCCAGAAATTCAAGATGCGCGATATAGCGATCAAAGAACTTGGGCTGGAGGAGGATGACAGGGTGGAGACTGCGTAAAAGCCGGAGCAGCGGGGGCGATGTAAAGCAACTTTGGAAGACAGCGTTTCCCGTGCACCGAATTATCAACCTGAGTGTGGCAGCTGGGCTTGAGCGGCAGTAAGAGAGGGCCGGTAGAAATACCGGCCCTCTTCTTTATAATCCAGTTTCGTTCGTCAGCCCGGGTTAGCCTGACCTGGCCGGCCCGCCTATTCGGGGCGGCCCACCGATGCTCCGAGAGCTTCCGCGGTCTTTACCATCTGTCCGTTGGGATCGACCCTCTTGAGTTTTTTCACGGCAGCTTTGATATTGGCTGATTTGATCTTCCGACCTTTGAGGCAGACCATTCTGCCGTATTCTCCCCGGGCGATCAGATTCGCCGCTTCCACGCCGAAACGCATCGCGAGGATCCTGTCGTATGTCGTCGGGGTGCCGCCTCGCTGGATATGGCCCAGCACGGTCACCCTGGTCTCCATCTTTGCCAGCATGCCTATCTTCTCGGCCACCCACCGGCCTATTCCTCCGAGTCGTCCCGGAGTACCGTCGGCGCCAGGTTCCTTCTCGTATACTTTTCTGCCGCCCTGCGGGTAGGCTCCCTCTGCTATGATGACGATGCTGAACCTCTTTCCGCGTTTCTTGCGGGCCTGGATGTGGTCGCAGATGACATTCAGATCGAAAGGTATCTCCGGCATCAGTATAACGTCGGCTCCGCCGGCGATGCCCGCCTCGAGGGCGATCCATCCGCAGTCGCGGCCCATGACTTCCAGGACAAGGAGCCTGTGATGGCTCTCGGCCGTCGTATGAAGCCTGTCGAGGGCATCGGTCGCTATGGTGACGGCGCTGTTGAAACCAAAGGTGACATCCGTGACGTCGAGGTCGTTATCGATCGTCTTGGGGACACCCACTATGGGGACGCCTTTTTCGAAGAGCGCCTGGGCGATCTTCATCGTGCCGTCGCCTCCGACGGCCGCGAGGACGTCTATACCCATTTTCTTTATATTGGCAACGATCTGGGGGGTCACGTCCTTGTTATATATCCTGCCATTTTCTTTTACAGGATAGCTGAGTGGATTGCCACGGTTGGAGGTCCCGAGAATGGTACCGCCCTTGAGCTGCAACCCCGACATCTCCTTCGGGGTGAGTTTGTGTCCCCGGCAGTCGAGAAGGCCGTCGAATCCGTCTTCGATCCCTGTCGTCTTCCACCCATAACTATAGGCAGCGTTACGGACAAATCCCTTGATAACGGCGTTGAGGCCCGGGCAGTCACCGCCGCCGGTGAGGATACCGACAGTCTTTATCTTTTTCGGGTCGGGCATTTTGTGTTTTACGGTCTTTTTCGTCGCCATCGTTTTTTCTCCTTTACAGCTGATTTCTCGATTGCCCCACCATACTATTCTATTCGGCGGGAAATGTAAAAAATTAATAAAGTAAGAGGGGCATCAATTTGATGGAATGATCCCGGACAATCGGATCTTCAACGATTTCTCCTTGACAAAAGTATAACTTTTGTTATACTTAAGGCATGAAAACAGCGATATCGATACCGGACAATCTCTTCCTTGCAGCCGAGAAGCTGGCTGACCGTCTTGGATTATCCAGAAGCGCGTTGTTTCAGAACGCATTGAGGTCATTCCTTCAAGAGCACAGGGACGAGGGTGTGACAGAGGGCCTGAACGCCGTCTACAAAAAGAGCGATCGAAGCAGCCGACTCGATCCTCTTCTCGAGCAGCTTCAGGGCGCGTCGCTGGCAGCGGAGGACTGGGAATGAGGAAGGGTGAGATATGGTGGGCGAGCCTTCCTGCTCCCCGGGGCTCGGAACCAGGCTACCGCCGCCCTGTAATAGTAGTCCAGTCCGACGCATTCACCCGTTCAAATATCAGCACGGTCATCGTCGCTGTCATATCTTCGAACCTCAGGCTTTCGGCCGCTCCGGGAAACATCCTTCTGAAACGAAAAGACAGCAGGCTCAGCAGAGATTCCGTGATCAACATCTCACAGCTGATCACGCTGGATAAGAGCTATCTGACAGAGAAGGTCTCGAAACTGAGATCAGATCTGCGGACAACTCTGGATGACGGGCTCAGGCTTGTGCTGTCGCTCTGACCGTCTTTGTCATGCTTGACCCGAATCCACAAATCTGTTATCTTCGCCCTGCGTGAGAAAGATCGCCGGGTAATCAGGAAAATGTAATAGATGGAGGTTGAGATATGAAGAGGATCCTCGTAGTACTTCTCGCGGTTATGCTCGTGTCGTCGCTGGGTTGCGGCAAGAAACAGACTGAGGATGACAAGAATCTTCAGACAGAGGCGAAAAGAGTCGGCGGCGGGTCCCTGGTGGACCCTGTCGATCAGCAGGTGGTAGATGTCGTTTCATCGAGCTATTCTTTTATTTACAAAGAGATGGAATACAATTTCAATTCCAGGGAAAACATGGAAGCCTTCATGAAAGATCCCGAAAAGTATCTCAAGAAGGATTAATCCTGGTTTCCGCCTTGACGATTGAATGATTATCTGAAGGCTCTCGCATTTTGCGAAAGGCTTCGCACAGAGCAAGACAAAAGTCCCCTTCGGGGGGCTTTTTTTATGTCCTGTTGTTCCTTCTTGTTCCTCGTTGTTCCCTATCAGTGCTTATTTTCCATCTCCTGAAAACTGTTAGCCTGTCTTGAGTTTGGGGGTTTCGTCCTGTTCCGGGCTCTTGTCGGACCTGCATCATCTGACCAAAGCCCCATCATTTGGAACACCCCTTGCGCTCTTGGCTCCCCGTAGGAGTTTACAGTGGCCTGTGAAATTCGGGCCGCGGTTCATTAACCATAGCCTCCAGGCAGTCTGCCTCGACAGCCGTTTTGTGTATCCCATCGGACTGGAGGAAATGGAAAAAGGAGGACAGATAGATGAGACGGAGTCTTTCGGCTTCGATTTTTCTCGTCATCATGGCCGCGGGAGCGACATCCGCATTTGCTGAGGGCCCGGTTCTCAGTGGTGAGATGGTAGCGCACCGCATCGTCATGGATGAGGACAATCGCGAGATCGCAGTGTCGGCTGAACAGGTATATCCACAGGACATGGTCGAGTACACGCTCCGGTACAGCAATACCGGTGATTCTTCCGCGTCCGGGGTCGACCTGGTGGGCCCGGTCCCATCCGGCACGGCTTACCTTGAGAAAACTGCAAGCGACATCGAGGGGATGAGGACCGTTTTCAGCATCGACGAGGGTGAGACCTATCACCAGGCGCCGGTGATGTACGAGGTCATCCGAAAGGATGGCACCGTAGAGATGAAGACCGCCACTCCCGGAATGATCACTCATATCAAGTGGTC
>JAGLYV010000123.1 GCA_023131975.1 Candidatus Krumholzibacteriia bacterium
AGGTTTTTTGCCGCCCTGCTGTCTCTCATGCTGAGCCTTGGACTGTTCCCTGCTTTTCATCGAGAGCAGCAGTAGACTGAGCGGTTCGGTGATCGTATGTTTGATATTGGGCAGGTGGTTGTAAAAGACGAATTTCCCGCTCTTTATATCCATCAGCCTGTGGAACGCGGTCCTTCCGTCAAAACTTTTGAACCTTGAGTGGACGATCTCGCCTTTCTCAAAGAAGATCTCTCCCCTGTCACGGCTGTAGGTCAGCTGAAGCCTGCCTGTCTTGAGGTTGCTGTTCAGGAGTGAGACTATGTCGAGGATCGGGATGAGATTCAGGCTGCCCTGGAGAGGATAGCTTCTCAGCCTCGATTTTTTTCTAAGGTTCAGGACAAGCAGGGCTATGGCTACGAGCAGTATTCCAAGGGTCATGTTGCTTCTGAGGATAGAGACCGTTCGTGGAATCGGGTTGTCCATCGTCTTTACCGCGTCGATACTCTTTTCGATTGCCTCTTTGGCCTGCTTTGTCCCTTCTTCTACGGGATTATCTTTAACAGGATCATCCTTCTGAGCGGAGATCAGGGCCAGTTCTCCGAGTTTTTCTTTCGCCCATTCGTTTTCAGGGTCGATCCTGAGGACCTCCTGCAGCGCGTTTTCAGCCTTCTCCCGGTTTTCCGGGGCGTAGTCGGCCAGGACGGAACGTGCTCTGCCGATCATGGCGTCTACCGATGAGCGGGATATCCTCTCGTCCACTTTGTCGAGAAGAGAAGTAATATCTCTGTTGGATGGGTCGCGTTGAACGGCCTGTATAAGGTATTCCTTTGAGGTCTGGAGATTGCCGAGAGAGAGGTGGCATCGTCCCAGCATCTCGAGTGGAATGGGGTCGTGGGGCTTGATACCGAGATAGAGGGAGAGTTTAGGTACCGCTTTGCTGTAGGATCCCGAACTCATGTACGATTCTGCCTCATTGAGCAGTTTGCGAGTCAGTATCCTCTCGAGTTGACCGAGTTTCTCCCTGGCCCAGGCGGCCCCCGGGTCCTGCTGAAGTCCGCGCAGGATCAGTTCCCTCGCATATTCGAGTTTTCCGCGCTTTTCATAGATCTGGGAGAGTTGCCAGATAGCCGATGTAAATGACGCGTCGCATTGGAGAGCTTTCATGAGATGTTTTTCGGCCGAGACGTTGTCTCCCGACGCGAGTGCTTTCTGGGCATCGACAAAGGCCCTTTCCGCCTCGATCCTTCCCGTGGCACCGGCCGGACCAGCGACAAAGAGCAGCGTTATAAGCAGGATACCTGTCAGTATCTCGATATGTCGGAATCTCAGTATTGCCCCGTGTCTGAATCTCATTATTATCCTCCGGACGGGAATATGGGCAATTCCTGTTCCAAAGGTGGACGAAAATCAAGTATCTGTTGATTTTGAGGTCGATCATTTGCTAGAATCGCCAAAGTCAACGACTATAAGAGAGTTAGCCCGTCGATAGAGGCGGGTCGGTTAAAGTATGAAAAGAACTTCGGGAGGGTAAGATGGATTTTGAACTCACAACAGAACAAAAGGATATGCAGGAAGCGGCACGGAAATTCGCAAAAGGTGAATTTACAAGGGAATTGGCGCTGAAACATGAAGAGGAACATTCGTTCCCCAGAGAGCTCTGGCAGAAGGCCGCCGAACTGGGATTCATCGGCCTGCATTTCCCTGAAGAAGCCGGCGGACTGGGACTCGGTGTTATGGAGAACGTCCTTGTCGTCGAGGCGTTCTGCCGCCAGGATTCCGGGCTGGGAACCGCGCTGACCCTTTCCGATTTCGCGGCGGAGATCATCATGAGGCACGGTAGCGACGAGCAGAAAGAAAAATATCTGCCCGCCGTCGCGTCGGGAAAGATGATATCGGCCGGATCGTTCACCGAGCCCAATCATGGCAGCGATATCACCAGGATGGATACAAAAGCTGTCAAAGACGGTGATGACTGGGTGATCAACGGCACAAAGACCTTCATCACCAATGGTCAGATAGCTGATTTCTACCTGACGCTCTGCCAGATCGACCAGGAAATCCAGCCCTCATACAAGGGGATGGCAATCATCATCGTCCCGAAAGACGCCGAGGGACTTACGACCGAGGATGTGGGATCAAAGATGGGGATAAAGATGACCTCGACCGCCGAAGTATCGTACAACGATGTGAGAGTGCCACTGGGCAACATCATCGGAGCCGAGGGCAGGGGTTTCTACCAGGTACTCGAGTTCTTCGACGAGAGTCGTGTCGAGATAGCCGCTACCTCGCTGGGCATTGCCCAGGGGGCGTTCGACAGGGCGATCGCCTACCAGATGGAGCGCGAACAGTTCGGCAGGCCGCTGATCAAGTTCCAGATCAACCAGCACAAGCTGGCCGATATGGCCACAGCGATCGAATATTCCAGGCTCCTCACCTATAAGGCCGCCTGGAACTTCGACCAGGGAAGGATCGACCCCAAGTTGACATCGATGGCGAAGTATGTAGCGGCAAAGACGGCCGTTTATGTGGCTGACGAGGCGATTCAGCTTCTCGGTGGATACGGCTATATGACCGAGTACGAGGTGGAGAGATTCTACCGCGACGCGAAGATCTCCGAGATCTATGAAGGCACCAAAGAGATACAGAAGAATACGATAGCGAGTCATCTGATAAAGGAGCTTTAGAGGCGTATGACGACTTCTCGTAAAGGAGCTTTAGAGGTGTATGACGACTTCTCGTAAAGGTGCCGTAGAGGGTGTGACGACCTCCGGTAAGGGAGCTATACAGCGTATGTCAATCAGAAAGATCGCCTGTCCGGCGCTCGGTATGGCACGTTTGTCTGTGTCGATCGCCTTTCTGTGCCTGTTCCTGTCGACAGCAGGCTGCTCGGGCGGCAGTGATGAGAAGGCTGCCGGGAAAGATGCCGGGAAGCCAGCCGCTGAGGGCGAAGCCGACAGAACGGACGTGGACAATAAAAAGCCTGACCTTTCCGGGGTGAGATTGACGAAGCTCGATGGTACGGTCACCTCGATCGGGGACTATAGCGGAAAGATCCTCTATGTCACGTTCTGGGCGACCTGGCATGAGGATTCCCGGAAGGTGATCCCCATCATGCATGAGATCCAGAAAAAGTTCGGCAAGAACGTCCAGGTACTGGCGGTCGCGATGGACCGGCAGGGAGCATCGGTGGTAAGAGGCTGGTTGATGGATAAAGAAGTGAATTTTGACGTGTTTATTGACGGGGAAAGGACAGCGAACGCCTTCGGCGGCGCGAGAAAACTCCCGGTGACCTATATTGTGCTCAGGGACGGGGATTTTTTTCATCGTATTGACGGCCTGAGTAGAAAAAGGGAATATGAGGATATAATCCTGGCGATGTACAGGCAGCATCTATAAGAGATGTCGGTGTTCGGAAAGAGATGTCGGCGTTTGTAAAGAGATGGCGGTATTCGGATGTTACCATTGAGTTTTTCGCAGGACCAGATCGTACTGATCAACCTGCTTCTCAGGATAGCCGTGATGGCTGGAATAACCAGTCTCCTGCTGGGGTTCCGGTCGGTCACGGGGCAGTTTGCCGACAAGACGGTCAGCCGTCGGGCCCGGGTGAAGCTGTTTATCCTGCTGGCCATATTCTTCTCGATGGGGATCGCCGTGAGAAAGCTTTCCAACCAGGCGGCAATGGACCTTTCCCTTGAAGGCGCGCTTCTGGCCGGGTTTCTTGGAGGTGTCTGGGTCGGCGCGGGTACGGGGTTTGTCATAGGCCTGGCATGTTATTTCTGCGGTGAAGTCGTGGCACTGCCTCTCTATACTGTTGTGGGCGCTTCGGCGGGGCTTGTCTTTTCATATCTTCGCAGGGGTGGAGAGGTCTGGAGTTATTCTCTCAATCCTTTCCTTATCGTCTATAATTTTCTGGAGAAGCTGGTCAGGGGAAGGCTGGACAGGAACTTTATCCCGTTCGCCTTCTGCATGGGGTTCGCGCTGCTCAGGTACGGGCTGCTCAACAGGTTCTATCACAGGGGCTGGCTCTATGGTTATCCGACCAGGGACTGGTTCTTCATAACCCTCGACCTTATCGTGCTCGTGTATACTATGGGGATAGCTCTCAAAATGGTCGCCGGCGCGAGGACCGAGGAGATCATGCGCGAAGAGGAAAACCAGCTGATCCACGCCAGGCTTACGACTTTGAGAAGCCAGATCAACCCTCATTTTCTTTTCAATACACTCAATTCTATCTCCGCGCTGATAAGGACCGACGCGGAGAAGGCCCGCGAGATGACGAGAAAACTCTCTTCGATCTTCCGCAAATCGCTGGAAGAAACATCCGATACACATACGTTGAGGGAAGAGATAGGTTTTCTCGAGGATTACCTGTCGATAGAAAAGATCCGGTTCGGAGACGAGAAACTTGTTATCGAGAAAGATCTCGATCCATCGACTCTTGACTGCCAGGTGCCGACCCTGTTGTTGCAACCGCTGGTCGAGAACGCCGTCAAACACGGCATCTCCTGTATGACCTGTGGGGGTACGATCAGGATTAGTTCGAAAAGATCGAAGAAGGGGTTCAAAATAGAAGTGACGAACGACGGTCCGGAGATGGACAGTGCGGAAGTGGAGGAATTGGTCGGCAAAGGTGTCGGCCTGAAGAACGTCTCTGAAAGACTCAGAATATATTCGCGAGGCGAAGGCAGCTTCGAAATTGTTCCGCTGAAAGGCGGGGGAGCCTCTGTCAGGCTCAGCATCCCTCAGATAGGTTGAGAGGGTCTCATGCAGGTTGGGAGGGTCTCAGATAGGTTGTGAGGGTCTCATACAGGTTGAGAGGGTCTCAGATAGGTTGTGAGGGTCTCATACAGGTTGAGAGGAGGACGTGATTTGGAGATCAGGGCTTTGATCGTCGACGACGAGCAGCTGGCACGTGACGAGATGAAATACTTGCTCGAAGATATTTCCGGCCTGACGATCGCGGGTGAGGCGGGTGGTGGAGAAGAGGCGGTCAGGATGGTCCTTGAGCTCAAGCCGGACATCATGTTCCTCGATATCCAGATGCCGGTCATGGATGGATTCCAGGTCATCAGGGCGCTGGCATCTGCAGGTACGATGCCGCTCGTGATCTTTACGACCGCCTACGACCAGTACGCGATCAAGGCGTTCGAGATAAACGCCATCGACTACCTTCTCAAGCCGATTGAAAAACAGAGACTGTCGGAATCGATCGAACGGGCCAGAGAGATGATTCCTGTAAAGGATGAGTTTCTGGAGAAGGTGAGACGGCTCACCGAGAATATCCATGTCGGCACCCGCTTTCTGCCGAGGATCGTACTGAAGGTCGGGGATAAGGTCGAGCTGATGGAGGTGGAGAAGATCTCCATGCTGCACAGTGAGAGCAAGGGTATCATCGC
>JAGLYV010000124.1 GCA_023131975.1 Candidatus Krumholzibacteriia bacterium
GTAACCAGAAAGTGAAGGGAGAATACGTGTATTCCATCGAAGGTCCGGCTTCCTGGCCGGTAAGGATCTGCAAAACATTCATTATCATATTTCTTGTTCTGCTTGGAGGCTCCGGAACGGGAACGGCCGGTGCCGGGACAGAGGAATTCACCATTCCTGGAGGCCCCGCTGTACTGCTGCAGGAATATCCCGGATCACCCGTCGTCTGTGTCACCGTGGCGATCGACGCGGGGAGTGCCTGGGAGACTCCTGACACGCGCGGGCTGACCCATTTTCTCGAACATCTCTGTTTCGATGGAAGTGAGCGATACACGAGAGAAGAGATAAGTGGCTGGGTGGACAGGACGGGAGCTTTTCTAAACGCTTTTACGAGGAAAGAGACCACAGTATACTTCCTTCTCGTCGACCGGTCCCGTCTCGAAGAGGCTCTCGATATACTTTCGCAGATGCTTCTTCATTCGGTCTTCCCCGAACATGAAGTCAAGAAGGAGAGAAAGGTCGTGCTGGAGGAGATGCGTCAGTCGATGGACAACCCCGGAGAGGAACGGTCGAGATCGGTGGACCGGTATCTGTACAGGGGCAGCGGCCTGACAGAACCCATACTCGGTTATCAGACGACTATCGAGGCGATCAGCAGGCAGCAGATCATTGATTATTATCGTTCTAATTATTCGCCGGACAGGATGAAGATCTTTGTAATGGGTGGATTCGACAGTCGGCAACTGCTGGGCTGGATCGGCGATTATTTTATTCCGACCTATGGTGACCGCGGCAGGACAGGCGACGGTCGCGTTATGGCGGGATCATCGACGAAGAGGCGGAAACGTGAAGAAAAATCAGCCTCTGTTCTTGCAATGACTCCCCGATGGAGCAACGAGGTGACAAGACTCTCCGACCCCCGGTTTGCCGGAGGGATAGAGGTCCTCGTTCCGTTGCCCGGAATCGAAGACAAAGATTTCGGTGCGGTCCTTCTTCTCGAGGAACTGCTGGGTAGTGTCGATACTCCCCTGTCGGAGATGCTTGAGAGCGCTTCATGGCCCGAGGCGCAGGTATATCTCGAGGTCCACCGTGAATTCAGCGCGATCAGATTCAGCATCGAAGCGGATGGTGAGACGGATAAACTGCTCGCCGTGCCGGGGATGATCGAAGCGCTGGCTTCATGGAAGCCTTCCGAAGAGGAAGTGGAGGCGGCTAGGATGTCTCTGCTCGCCAGAGACGCGCTGAACAGGGAAAAGTATCATTTTTATATCATGCTGAGTGGAGAAAGGCTCGCGTTCTCGGCCGGGCGTTATGTGGAGGCGAGTACGAAGGGAGTGAGAGAGGCCAGCGCGGACGATGTGGCCCGGGTGATCTCCTCCAGCTTCGAGCCTCTCTGTTACAACGCGGTCCTGATAGGGTCACCGCCTGAATCGTCGGCGATCGGTGGCGATCCTCCCTCGATGCGCAAACTTCACAACGGTTGTGAACTGGCCGCGTATGCCAGGTCCGGGTCAGATGTGGCTGCCGTACATATACTGGTAAAGGGGAGATCCTGCCTGGAGACCGGCGTTTTGCCCGGCATGACTGTGATATTCAATTCGATACTGGAGAATTCGAGCGGGGGCAAGGCCCTTTCGGGCAAGTTGAGAAAGCTTGGGGTCTCGATCAGTTACAGCGACAATCCATACATCCCGATGGACGATTATTATCTGAACAACGCCTGGTCGTTCATCCGCATAGAGGGACCGGCGGAAAATATCATCGAAGGGGTCGGTCTCGCGGTCGCGCATATCAGAGAGGCAACGCTGGGGGAAGCAGAGATCGCGGGGTTGGCGCGGACCCTCGTTCCCGAACTGGGAATCAGGTCTTCGTCCTCTTCGGGCAGACTCAGGGCAGTGATGATGGAAAAACTGTTCGGTGGACATCTGTTCGCCGGACCCATCTTTCCCTCTCCGGGGTCTTTTTCCGGGGTCAGTCCGGAAACTCTAACGGATTTTCGCGCGAAGAGTATCTGCGGATCGAACCTTATAGTCACACTTGTTTCGCCGCTGGTTCCTGAGGAAGCTCTCAAGGGACTTGAAAAGATCTTTTTCGAACTGCCACCTGGAAGTCCCGCTGCCTGTCCCGCGATCACGGATACTGTGGCGGCAGGGCTTTTCGAAAAAGAGACAGACAGACAGGGAGCACTGATCGGCGCCGGATGGAGGCTGCTCGATCCATCTCCCATGGATGCGGCGGCCCTGATCGTGGCCTCCGAAGTGCTCAGTAGACGGATGCAGCTGCAGATAAGAGAGGTCGAGGGCCTGGCATACTCGACAGGATGCTCTGCCTTACCGTATCCGGGCGCGGCGATCTCGATGGCCTATGTCAATACTGGAGGGGTAAACCTCGAAATAGCTTCGACATCGCTCGAGAGAGAGATAAGGGGGCTGCTTTCGGCACCTCCGGATGAAGATGAGATCGCACTGGCGCGTAGAAGGCTTATCGCC
This sequence comes from Candidatus Krumholzibacteriia bacterium, assembly GCA_023131975.1. GTDB lineage: Bacteria > Krumholzibacteriota > Krumholzibacteriia > Krumholzibacteriales > Krumholzibacteriaceae > JAGLYV01. The sequence continues at coordinate 2,469 of JAGLYV010000124.1, forward strand.
AAGCTGACAAGGAGGGAGATGTCGAGTATCAACAAGGCTTTCGCCATGGGGCTCGATAGCATGCTCAGAGCCGGGAACACGGCTCAGACCCTTATCGGCGCGGTGACATCTGCCGATGTGCAGAGGACGATCACAGAGGTAATGGAGATGGAAAGCGCGGCCTTCGTCAGGCTCAGACCGGCTCCCGGAGGAGCTGAAAAAAAATCGATGCCGATGCGGATGATGAGATGATAATTGTTGACGCCTTTCAGCTATTTATATATATAGGGAATGAATTGGTTGCAACCTGAATCCATGGAGGAGACAATGGCTCACAAGATCTCGGACGAATGCATCAGCTGCGGCGCGTGCGTTCCCGAATGCCCGGTAGAGGCTATCAGCGAGGGCGACGATAAGTACAAGATCGATCCAGATGTCTGTACGGATTGCGGTGCCTGCGTGGAAGTCTGTCCGACCGAAGCGATTTCGGCGGAATAGATATCCGGTAAGCGGAATAGATATCCGGTAAATGGTGAAGACGCGGGTGCTTTTGTAAAGAACGTCACCCGCGTTTTCTTCTTAAAAGCGCCTCTTTAAGACTTGGCAGACAGCCGCAATAATCCTGTCTTGTCAGGCAGAGTTCCCGACTCTTCTTCACACTGATCTTGAAGCCGTCCTTCTTTTTGAAATCCTCAGCGAGAAATCTTACTCCAAAGAGATTCCCTGCCTTTTCGCCCTCGGCCACGATCATTTTGTGGATCTTGTGTGGACTGACAGACAGAGTCGATGTGAAGAGGGAAAAACCTTCTGCCGCCGCGCGGGCTGCCGTAGCCCGAAGTCTGAGCCCGTAACATTGCCAGCAGCGTTCACTTTTTTCCGGAAGATCTATCCAGGGGGCGATCGTCCGGTCCCATTCCAGCGGATCGTATTTCCCCTCGATCAGTTCAACACCGGTCAGTCGGCAGACATCCAGCATCTCTGACAGGCGAAGGGTATATTCATCTTCGGGCTGAATGTTGGGGTTGTAGTAGAAGGCGGTCACTTCGTACGAAGCCTGGAGATATTCGAATACGTAGGTCGAACAGGACGCGCAGCAGGCGTGGACCAGTATCCTTTCTCTGCTCTGCATCCTAGTCGGTGGCTGAGGACTGGCTATCTCCCCGCCTGGAATCCGTGGAGGTATCTTTGCCGGGGGCAGATTCCATTCCGCCCGCGTAATGTTCGGCGCGAGGGTCGCGGATCGGGATCTGTCTGATACGGTCGAGCTTCACGCTGACGAAGATGTTGTATGCCTCCATCCTGTCAGCCGGGACCGGCTTCGCGGGAGGAAGTTTCAGTTTGAGCGGGTTGACAAACTTACCGTTTTTCTTCACCCGGTAATCGAGATGAGGCCCGGTAGCGATCCCCGTAGCGCCGACATAGCCGATCACCTGTCCCTGCTTGACCCTGACCCCGGCCTTGATACCTTTGGCGAACCTGCTCAGGTGCAGATAGTAGCTGATATAACTGCTGTTGTGTTTTACCTTTATGTAGTTGCCGTTTGCTCTTGTGCGGGAGGCTGTCATTATCGCTCCGTCACCGGTGGTCATCACGGGAGTCCCGGTCGGCGCGGCATAATCTATACCGAGGTGGGGCCTGTATGTGTGCAAAACCGGATGAAGCCGTCTGTGACTGTATCTCGAGCTTATCCTCGAATAGGTCAGCGGTGCTCTCAGAAGTTGTTTGCGGAGAGATTTTCCCTTTTCATCGAAATAGTCGGGGAATCCGTCCTGGCTATCGAAAAGGAAGGCATAATGACTCTCCCCGCTCGTATTGAACTCGGCCGAGAGTATCCTCCCGATTCCTGGCGCCCCGTACTGGTCGGGACCGCCTTTCATCTGTTTTTCTTCGTATACTACCCTGAAGTAGTCGTTTTTTCGTATCTGGCTGAAGAAATCGATGTCCCAGGCGAAGATGTCGGCCAGTTTGATCCCGATGTTGATGGGAAGGTCCTGCTCGGAAAGCGAAGCAAAGAGCGAATGGGTGATGAGTCCGGAAGCGACCCTGATGACCAGGTCGAATGGAAATTTCTTTTCGGTTACCGATAGTCCGCCATCTCCTGAAGTCACCTCTATATATCTTCCTTCATCGACTGTGAAATCCAGGGACGCGAATGTGCCATCGGCGTTTCTGAATATCTTGTATGTCTGGCCGGGATAGATGCGCCTGAAGTTGTAAATGGGTTTCGCGGCCCTTGCTATCTCGTTTATCTCCTGCGGAGTGAATCCGTTTTTCAGCATCAGGTCGAAGAAGGCCTCGTTCTTGTTGACGGTCTGTACCTCCGGGGAGGAAGAGGTCAGAGTCCCGATCCCTTCGACGGCCTGCGCATCCATTGGTGTCGAGATCGAAGCTGGTCCCAGCGAGGATTCGGTGACCGGTTGCACGGGCGCTGACCCGTCCCTGAAGGCGAGGTAAAACATACCCGCCATCGTGCCGACCATTATTACTGATACTATAAATTTGTTCCTGTTCATATCACCTGCCTGTTAATGCAAAAAACCTGCCGAAAGATATGCGGAAAACCATAGAACCGTCAAGGAAAGAATAGGCAGTATTCAGAATAGCGGCTATTCCGGATTGAAAATTGTCCCTACCTGCTGTATCGTTGCCGAACGGAGGCGTTTGGATGGATAAACGAAAAAGCGACCTTAGAGAAGAACTGGAAGCGCTGAAGAAAAAAGCGGAAAACGCGTTCGGCGGACGGAGTATACCATCGGTCGGTGGGGATATCTTCAAGCCTGTCATGCCGGAAGATATCGAGCAGGCGGTGGATGAATATGTTGCACCCGTCGCAAGTGGTCCTCTTGAAAAACTGGTGAGTGGCCGCGTTGAGCAGTCCGGGGCCGGACCCTTCTACAGGGTGCTTGCCGGGGCTGGGGAGATATGGGAGACCGCAGAAAATGTGCATGAGGAATACCTGTCGACGATCGCGGGCAGCCTGCCGGATATCAAGCCGGAGCTGTCAGGGCTGATCCCGGTGACACAGTCCCGGCCGGAGGATATCTGCTACCTCGATATCGAGACAACGGGGCTGAGCAACACTCCTCTATTTCTCATCGGCCTGATGTACACGAAAAATGGCAGGTTGATGATCGACCAGCTTTTTGCCCGTGATTACACCGAGGAGAGGAATGTGCTTGTCTTTCTGGAGACCATTCTCTCGGGGTTCAAGACGCTTGTCACTTTCAATGGTATCGGATTCGATATCCCTTTTATAGCGGCAAGGATGTCGTCCGGGAGAATACCTTTCAGTCCGCCGCCGGTGCATGTCGACCTCCTGAAGGTGGCGAGAAAGGGTGTCGGGAAAAGAACGCCGAACCACAAACTTCAGACTCTCGAAATCTTTCTTCTTGGAAGAAAACGCAAGGGCGACATACCGGGCAGCCGCATACCCGGCGCCTATCGTGATTTTGTGAGGAACGGGGACGCCGGAAATATGGCGACGGTGATACATCACAACAGGCTCGATCTCTATTCGATGCTCGAACTGGTGACATTTTTCCTGTCCGGAAGGTAACGGGCGGGGACATTCAGATAAGGCCCGTGTCGGAGAACTCGCTCAGTGTACTTCTGCCGGTTACGAGATCCTCGATCAGAGAGGTGACGGTGAAGAGATGGTCGAAGCCGAATTTGCCCATCTTTGGGACCCTCTGTCTGATCCAGGGCATCGACACTATCGATCCGATGGCGGGACACCTCTCAAGCTGCGTTTCGAGACATCCCATCAGCGCTGAGTCGGGATCGTAGGGTCCGATCGTATCACTGGCATATTTCATCTTTCGCCTGATAAAAGTCTTTAGAGCTGGAGGAAGGCGGTAGTAGATATCCCTGCCGGCGAGATAGAGCCTGTATCTCGATCCGGAGATGGGCATGTTCCAGTCCACGTTCTTTATCGACGCCGCTTCACGCGAGAGGCTCATCAGGAATTCACGGTAGAGGCGGTATCCGGACTTCATCTCGTCCGGGCAGTTCATCACATAGTCGAGAAAGAGAGATGAATTGAAGGGTGATACGGACCAGAACCAGAAACGGTTTCTGTCTTCCGCGTCGAAGGTCCATTTCATATCCCTTTCGCAGATCATGAAGTGGATGTATTTCATCGCGGGATCCAGTTCCGGGTAGGAACCCAGTATTTCCGATATCGACTGCCTGATATCGTCCTCCGGTATTGCCGTTATCTCGGAGACCCGGGATATCGGAAGGATAGAGTTTCTCAAAAGAAGGTGAGTCGTCAGTTCGTCCAACCCGCTTATTCTCGTGAATGGCCGGTTGTCCGGAAGCAGCAGGGTACCACCTTCACCGGTGAAGTAGGTGATCCGGTCTCCCCAGGAGTCCCTGATAGAGTCGAAGAGAGGCACGGAAAAACTCATTCCGAGAAAATTGCTCCCACTTTTCATCCTGAGCAGCCGGAGGATATCCTTTCCCGTAGCACGGCCCGGTTCGAACAGTTTCCATTCGATATCCATAATGGCGGCGAGCTCTTCGGCGATATCCACGTCTTTTGCCGCCATCCCGAGATGGTCGATGAAGGTAGCGCCCCTGAATTCGATCTTCCCGGCGTGCAGCGCCGCACCGACCGCCCTCGAATCGAGTCCACCGGTCATTCCGAGGACGCGGGTATTGTCGCCTGAACCCCTGTCCCGGCAGGCCTTTTTGAAAATATCGACGAGGTCGTTCGAGCATACGCCGAGGTCGCGTCCCCTGTGCTTCCTGATAGAGAAGTCGAAGGTCCGGGTCATATCGATGCTGACCCGATGCGGGCCACCCTCTTCGATACGTCCCGCCCTGATGACCGTTCCCGGCCCTGCCCTGAAAATGTCTTCCAGGAATGTCCCGTCACCGGGCATGAATCCGAGCAGGAGATATCGGGCGATACCGTCCCGGTCGAATCCGATATCTCCGAGAAGGGACGAGATGAACCTGATCTCCCGGGAGATAATGAGTCTTTCGGCGCCGTTGTGGATATAGAGGGGTAGCCTCCCCAGCGCGTCATTGAGGATCGTGATGTGGCCCGTACCCCGATGCATGACAAGGATGATGAAATCACCGTCCGTATCGAGGATCCAGGCGGCGGCACGCTTGAGAGGGGTCATCGCGGCCGGCCTTCCTCCCGGATAGAGAGCGGACGAGAGCGCGGCGAGGTGCCGGTCCACTTTCATCTTGTTCATTCCGTATATCTTTCCCTCAAGGATGATCAGGAAATCGTCGTTCTCGAAGGTAGTCACCGGATAGGCAGGGTGGTAGGTGGCCCCGATAAAAGTATTGTCATTCAAAACGAGAGTCTTGAACTTGTAGTCGTCTCCGTGGACAAGCGACTCGGCCGATCTCAGCGCGAGATCTTCAAGGCTGTCCAGGTCGTTTCCTCCGGAATGGTAGAGATGTATACCGGGCACGGATCACTCCCTCTGCAAGCGTCACCGGTCATTGTATTACCGATTGCAGCTGGCGAAAAGGAAAAAGACACATAGAAGTCCAAGAGCATTTGACTGGTCCGAATGACTGTGTTATTGTATCGTGAAGTTCTTAAGTACTGGCTTTTTTTACGAGTCAGAGTGAAATGGGGGGGTTCCCGGCAACATGCGGGGCCCCTGTAAGTTTCTTTAACCTGGGAGGAAGCCCGATGAGGGTGATCAAGCGTTACCGGATACACATGGGTACGTTTGCCTGGATACTTCATCGCCTGTCCGGTCTTGGATTGATCTCTTATCTTCTTCTGCACATATGGGTGATCAGTCACCTGTCAGGGGGGGAGAGGTCGTTCGACGGGATAATGCACTCGTTCGGTAGTCCGATGTTCAAGTTAATGGAGATAGGGCTTGTCGGAGTGATCCTTTTCCATCTGTTCAACGGTCTGCGCGTGACGCTGATCGACATGGGAGTGATGGTAGAGAAACAGAAGACATTGTTCGTAATCGCGGTGATAATATGGCTCGGGACATGGTTTGCCTTCAGCGCTATCATGCTCTCTAAAATGGGCCTGTTACCGTTCACGGTATAGGAAGGAGGGCCGTAAATGAAATACAAGGAAACAACGAGATCCGGCGGCGCACTTCCGTGGCTTTTCCAGAGGATCTCTGGTGTCTACCTGGCCATAGTCCTTTTCGTCCATGTGGTGAATCTCCACATACTGATCGACGGAGAGATCGGCTATGCTGCCATAGCGGAGCGCGTCGCGACCCCGCTTTGGAAGACCATTAATATCTCGTTTCTGATCGTGGCACTTTTTCATGGTCTGTACGGACTGTGGATAGTGCTCGAAGACTATATTCACATAGGATGGCTGAGGGTCCTGATCTATGGCGTGATAGCCACTATCGCGCTGGTATTCGCGATCTTTGGAACCCTTACCATGATAACATTCCAGTACGGAGGTTGATGGATCATGACTCTGAAAGATCCCGAAGCAATTCACGACGTCGAGGGAGTGGGCATTCACAGCGTCCACCGTCACGATGTGGTAATAATCGGGGCCGGCCTTGCTGGAATGAGAGCCGCAGTCGAAGCTTCAGGCGAATTCGATGTGGCTGTGATAAGCAAGGTCTTTCCCACCCGCTCGCATAGCGGCGGCGCGCAGGGAGGCATCGCGGCATCCCTGGCGAACGAGGAAGAAGACCACTGGGAATGGCACATGTTCGACACGATCAAGGGTAGCGATTACCTGGGAGACCAGGACGCCATCGAGATCCTGGTGAAGGAAGCCCCGACGGTCGTCAGAGAGTTCGAACATTTCGGATGCCCGTTTTCCAGAACGCCCGAGGGAAGGATAGCCCAGAGAAAATTCGGTGGCCATACCAAGGATTTCGGCAAGGGTGGACCCGTGCTGAGAGCCTGCTACGCCGTCGACCGTACGGGCCATGCCCTTCTTCATACATTGTACGAGATATGCATCAGGAACGAGGTAAGGTTCTACTCCGAGTTTCAGGCGATGTCACTCATCGTGAGAGACGGCGTCTGCCGCGGAGTCGTCGCCTGGGATATCGTTAACGGTGGTATGCATGTGTTTCACGCAAAGACCGTGATGTTCGGTACAGGTGGTTACGGCAAGGTCTTCAAGATCACCTCGAACGCGATGGCCAATACCGGCGACGGCCTGAGCCTTGTGCTCAAGGCCGGACTTCCTCTCGAGGACATGGAATTCGTGCAGTTCCACCCGACCGGCCTCTACCTCCAGGGCATCCTTGTCAGTGAGGCGGTCAGGGGCGAGGGCGGCTACCTTATCAATGGTAAGGGCGAGAGGTTCATGGAGAAGTACGCTCCCTCAAAGATGGAGCTTGCTCCAAGGGACCTCGTCTCCCGTTCGATTCAGACCGAGATAAACGAGGGGCGTGGGATAAACGGCGAGGCTTATGTCCATGTCGATATCCGCCACCTCGGCGAAGAGAAGATCATGAAGCAGCTTCCCCAGATCCACGAGCTGGCCTGGAAGTTCATGCACATCGACTGCATCAAGGAACCGATCCCGATCCAGCCGACCGGTCATTACTCGATGGGTGGGATCCCGACCAATATCGATGGAGAGGTGTTGTTCGACGGCAAAAATACGCCTGTCAAAGGTTTCTATGCCGCCGGGGAATGTGCCTGTGTGAGTGTCCATGGAGGAAACAGGCTCGGCACCAACTCTCTTCTCGAGGCATCGCTCTTCGGTCGCAGATGCGGCAAGTCGATAATCCGTTTCCTCAGGGAGAATCGGGACTGGCCGGAGCTTCCCGCTGACTCCGCGAAGGGAGCGCTTGACGAGGTCGAATGGCTGCTCAACACCGACGGCACAGAGAAGGTCGGGGAGATCAGGGACGACCTGCAGGTGCTTATGACCAATAAATGTGGCATCTTCCGCGACAGGGCCACTCTTGAGGAACTCACGGGTGACCTGAAGAAGCTGGAAGAGAGATACGAGAATATAAAGATCGACGACAAGAGCGAGAAGTTCAACAGCGACCTTCTCGAGGCATCGGAACTCGGACATATGATCGAGTTCTGCGAACTTATCGTCGCGGGCGCTCTCTCGCGGGAGGAAAGCCGCGGGGCTCACAGCCGCACCGATTTCCCGAAACGTGACGACGAGAAGTGGCTCAAGCATACTCTGGCCTGGAAGAAGGGCGAAGAGATCAGGTTCGATTATAAACCTGTGACGATCACCCGGTTCCAGCCTCAAGAGCGGAAGTATTAAAGGAGGACCCCGATATGGCAATGATTACTTTCAAGATCAATCGCTATAATCCGGATGACGAGAAGCGGGGTCATTTCGTCCAGGAATACCAGATCGATGTCCCGAAGGGATATACACTTCTCGATTGTCTCAACGACATCAAGTGGAAACTGGACGGTACCCTGACCTACAGGCGATCCTGCAGAAGCGGCATCTGCGGTTCCTGCGCGATGACGATAAATGGTGTCAACAATCTGGCTTGCGAGACACAGGTGCTGGGGTTGAACTGCAGCACGGTCACCGTCGAACCCCTGAGGGGTTACCCGGTGGTCAAGGACCTGGCCGTTTCCCTCGACCCGATCGTGCGAGGCCTTCTGGCGGTCAAGCCGTACCTGATGACAAAGACGCCTCCGCCGACCGACCAGGAGAGGTTGCAGAGCCCGGAAGAAAGAGAAAAACTCGACGGACTGTACGAGTGTATTCTCTGCGGTTCCTGTACCTCGTCCTGCCCGTCTTTCTGGGCGGACAAGGAGTATATCGGTCCGCACGCGCTTCTCAAGGCGTACAGGTTCGTCGCCGATTCACGTGATGAATGCCCCGGTGAGCATCTCGAACCGATCGACGACAAGCACGGGCTCTGGCGCTGCCACACGATATTCAACTGTGTGGAGGCCTGCCCGAAGGACCTCAACCCGACGAAGGCCATTGCCGAACTGAAAAAGGAGTTGATCAGGGGCAAGCTGGGCTGATCGTAGATCAGGGATCGATGCCGGGATGACAGGGCATCGCATGCAGTACGTGGCATAATATGATGGTCGGCAGGTCGTACCCCTGCCGGCCTTTTTTCTGGATTGCCAGGCAGGATTCAGATATAATCTCGACCCGGGAGGTATTCCCCGCGAGATGATCGTCAATCCTCAGGAGGAGATATATGTCGGAGATATCCAGGCGCAGTTTCATAAAGATGTCAGCAGCCCTTGGAGCGGCTGGCAGCATCGTACCCCTTGGCTCGGCTCTGGGAAAGACGGGATCTGAGAAAATGATGAAGGACAATCCGATCGCGATATCTACATGGAAGCATGGGGTGCCGGCCAATGACGCGGCCTGGAAGGTGCTTTCGTCCGGCGGCTCGGCCCTGGACGCAGTCGAACAGGGAGTGAGGGTGCCGGAGGGTGACCCCGAAGTGACCAGTGTCGGTTATGGCGGCTATCCCGACGAGGATTGCCGCGTCACACTGGATGCCTGCATAATGGGCCCTGACGGCACTACCGGTTCCGTCGCTTTTGTCGAAGGATACAAGCACCCGATCTCGATAGCCAGAAAGGTGATGGAGGAGACCGATCACGACATGATCGTGGGAGAGGGAGCCGAAGAATTTGCCAGAAAGCATGGTTTCAAAAAGGTCGATCTTCTCACCGAGAAGGCGAGAAGCGGGTGGCTGAAGTGGAAGGCGAAGATGAGTGACGATGACGACTGGCTGCCGAGGAAGGAAAATCATGATACTATCGGCATGCTGGCTCTGGACGCGAAGGGACAGCTGGCCGGCGCGTGCACCACGTCGGGCCTCGCTTTTAAAATACATGGAAGGGTGGGGGATTCTCCCATCATAGGCGCCGGGATGTATGTCGATAACGAGGTCGGCGCCGTCGCCGCTACCGGCAGGGGAGAAGCCGTTATCAGGGTATGCGGTTCGTTCCTCGTAGTCGAGCTGATGAGGCAGGGCATGTCGCCGCAGGAGGCCTGCAGAGAGGCGCTGGAGAGGATCGTCGAGAAGCACGGCGGGAAGACCGATTTTCAGGTCGGTTTCGTAGCGCTGAGCAGAGGCGGAGAGCACGGGGCGATGTCCCTGGTAAAAGGGTTCGAATATGCTCTTGCGGTGGATGGCAGGAACGAATTATTTAAAGCTGAGTATATTATAGAGTGACAATAGATCCGATCGGGCCGGGGCGATGTCCCGGACGAGTGCCGGGACCGGTTCCCGGAGAAGGAGTGAATGAGCCGATGATGAATCCTTCAGTATACAGGACGACCAGGGCTGCCTTAATGATCCTGGTCCTCAGTGCCCTCGTCTTTTCCGCCTGTTCCGGCAGACCGGACAGCTCCGAAGCGCTTTATGGCAAGATGATCGATGCCTATGGAGGCGCGGATGGCGTCGACAGGATCGTGTCGTTTTCCGGCAAGGGCTTCATGAGGAAACTGCCGATGATCCATGTGGCCGAGAGCTATCCGTTCGATATCTTCCAGGACGGCCTCCTCTCCAAGAGCAAGATGATGGATGTGCGAAGTGGCCAGCTTTTCGATATGAGGATCATCGTCTCGGACGAGGAGAGGATATACCAGTGGTCGCACTCGGCCGGTGAGCTGGCCGCCTCAAGCTGGGAAAAGGAACTGGTCAAGTACCGTTTCCCCTATGTTCTCAAATGGATCGGGGAATCAGGACTCGAAGGTGAGATCACCCTTCCCGATGATGAAGAAGATGGACTTTTCGGTCTGACATTCCGGTCGGGATCAGATATCATCTCCCTCGGGATCGATGAAAAGACTTTCCTTCTCAGAGACGTCACAGTGACCTCGTCTGCTGATTCGACCTTCAACAGCCGCGATGTATACAGCGATTTCCTGAAAGTAGAGGGGACATGGTTCCCATCGAGATTCATAGGGTATTTCGACAGAAGGCTCTATTATGAGTACTACCTCGTGAAGATAGATCTCGATACCGAATTGCCAGTTGAGTCTTTCGCGATCACCCCGGAGGATACGGCGGGTATCAGGTGGCTGGAGACTGCCGGTAAGCCCGTGGAGGAATAGCCTCCGGAACGCGGTTCCCGGACCATCCGTATTTATACCTATTGGCACATTCCCTGCAAATATAGCTGCGGGCGCGTTCGCGCGCGTCCGGGGGACTGGTTCTTCAGGCACGACACCGGGAGTCTATTGCAACTATGAAGAGTCTTTTCTTTGGTAAAACAAAGCAGTTAAGCCGTTCAGTGGAGCGTGACGCCCCCGGGGGGATCATGATCATGATGATGGCGATCTGCGTCCTTGTCCTTATCGTACTTTCCGGTTCAATCCTCGAAAACAGGCATTTCGACCGATATTCCGGTGATGTCATCGCGGCCTCGCGGCTGGCCGAAGAGATAGCTGCCATAGAAGCTGGAAAGATCGATGATGTCGGTGTTCACAGGGTAGTCACGGGGCAGGACGGTATGACGGAATTCCTGGTGGAAAAGAGAATGATCCCCGGTCCGCCTGGCGGCAGACCGAGGATCATGGTCATTGTAAAGTGGAAGGCCCGGGGAGAGGAAAAGCAGGTCTACCTGACAAGGGTCCTCGATACGGATATTCTTACAGCAGCTCACTTACCTTAAAAAGAGACCTGAACTCATAACCCGCGGCGGAGATGCCTTCTGTGGCGCCTTCTTCCCTGTCGACCAGCACGTATATGCCGGCGATGATCCCGCCCTCAGCGACGATGGCATCGGCGGCTTTCAGCAGCGATCCACCGGTTGTGACGACGTCCTCGAGGATGATCACACGCATACCTTTGGTGATATTTCCCTCGACCATCTTCTGCGTGCCATGACCCTTGGCCTCTTTGCGTATAAGCAGGCCTTCCTTTTCGATGCCTCTCTCAGCCGCAATTGCCAGAAGGGCTCCGATTATCGGATCTGCTCCGATGACCGGCCCGCCGAAAGCGTCGTATTCGATCTCATCGAAAGAATCGAGAAGGACGGAAGCGGCAAGGTAGAGTCCCCTGGAATGCAGGGTGGTCATCTTGCCGTTGATGTAATAGGAACTTTTTCTTCCCGATGCCAGAGTGAAATCGCCCTTCCTGATAGAGCGGTCGATAATGATCTTTTTGAGTTCTTCCCGTTTGTTCAAATCTACCCCCGTGATCGTATGGTTAAATGCCGACAGACGTGGGTCCCTTACCTGGTATAGAATACAATTCCCACAGTCATCTGGATGAACCGGAGCCTGTCCTCTCCCGTATAAGCGTAAAGGACCTGCCACGGATCGTCCCCGGAAAATACATAGTGGTATTTCGCCCCGATGTCAAGAGAGAGGCCTCTCCTGTTGAGCGAATAATAGATGTTGGCTCCCGTGTAGAAGCCAAACTGGTTCCTTGTGACCCTTCCTTCCCATATCCCCTCTGGAATGATCGCGGTGATAGGGTAGAGGCCCATTCCGCCTTCCATGCCCAGCGAGATCCGGTCGGTGACCGACCTGATTCCGACAAGCCCGAAAGTGAGGGAATAGATCTCAGCCTCTACCGTTCTGTCGGAGCCGGTGAAATCGATGTTCTTTTCCCGGCTGAGAGATCTTCCGAAGTTGTGCATCGACAGGGCGATATCGACACCGTACCAGCTGCCGAGGCCCTCGATGAAATGAAGTTCCAGCTCGCTGCCACGGCCGAAACAATCTTCGACCGCTCCGGGACTGGCCACTCCGCCCAGTCTCAGGCCGAGTACTTCGCGTCCCTTTAAACCCTGTGAGACCGCGTTCACGGGGGCAAGCGATGTGATAAGAAAGAGGGCCGTTATGAAATAAAATCTTTTCATCACGGGAAAGATAACAGAGGGAACGGGGAGGGGCGAGTAAAAACTGTCATTGCGGATCAGAGCCAGTCTGTGACGTATTCGGGGACCCGGGCTGCAGGTAGTTGGGGACCAGCCTGCGAGTATTCGGGAATAAGGTATGATATTTGCTGTAGTAAGGGAGCAGAATGGCGAATAAGCCTCCGTCGGTGCCAAAAAGACGTTTTTTGCACGGGTGGGGTGGAGTCTTTTATGCAACTATCCCCAGTTGGGAAAGGTGGACTGGCGTGACCACGATGATCGAACAGGATACTTTCGAGTCGCGGGAACATTTCAACAAAGCGTCGAAGATGATCGTGCGGGGAGAGTACGCTGCGGCTTCCGTCCTGATACAGGAAGCATTGAAAATATCGCCTGATAATCCTCTGTACCTCTCCTGTATGGGCCTCTGTGTCGGTATGCAGGGAAATACATTTGCCGGGGAGAGGATGTGCAGGAAGGCGATGGGTATGGTCAAATCTCCCAGCGCCACATTCAATGTCAACCTTGGAAAGATCCTCCTGAAGCAGGGTAACAGGGAAGGGGCGAGGAATTGTTTCACGAAGGCCTATGCCCTTGATAATACGAATTCGCCCGCGGCACTCGAACTGTCCAGGATGGGTGTCAGGAAAAAACCTGTACTTTCCTGCGTCCACAGAAACCATCCCCTCAATATCTACCTGGGGAAGCTTCGATACAAAATCATGATGACGAGGAATCCCGGCCTGAAAAAGCTCTAGATTCCCCCGCTCCATCCGGTTAATATCCACACGAGACCCACTTGTCTGAAGACCCCCCCCTGTCCGATGCGTACCTTAACTTGAGGTGAGGGCGATGACACGTTCAAGACTGCTGTCTACATTTCTGATGATAATAGTCTCAGCCTGTAATCTTATCTGTTCGGGATGTGCCGGCACTTCCGCCGAAGGGCCCGGATGGGACGAAGCGAGGCAGGACGCCGATCTGCGGATACTGGCGCTATGCGCCCGTGAGGATTACGCGGCGGTCCTCGCCCTGACCGACAGCCTTGTCATGGCGGGGCGTAATGACCCGAGGCTCAAGGGCCAGAGAGCTCTCGCGCTGGGAATGACGGGAAAGGTCGCCGAGGCGACCGCCATCTTCGAAGAATCGTTGCTCGAGGATTATGCCAGTTGTGAAAATCATCTGAACTTCGCCGTGATGCTGATGAAGGCGGGGAAGACGGGAAGGGCACTGACCGAGTTCAAAGAGGCGAGAAGGTTCTGCGGAGAGGCGAATGAGCCGATGATCCTCAGGAACCTCGCGGTCGGGCAGTTGAAGATGGGCAGGACAAAAGTTGCCAGTGACCTGGTCGACGAGGGGTTGTCGCTCTCTTCCGGAGATCCATATCTGCTTGGCCTGAAGGCGATGCTTGTCGCCGACTCGGAGCCGGCGAAAGCCGAGAGCCTCTTCGTGAAGTCGGAGAGGGCCGGGGGGATGACAGGTGATTTTCTCTATCAGCTCGGACTGTTGTTTCTCAGGACCGGGCGGCCGTCCAGCGCCGTTCGATCTCTCGATGCCGTCCTGGATGAACGTCCCCATGATCTGGAAGTGAACCTGAACTACGCGGAAGCCCTGATCCGTTCGGGCAGGTGGGACGAGGCCAGCATGGCGCTTTCCGAGATGAGGAAATGGACAGATGACACGGGCGTGACCGGCAAGCTCGCAAGGGTCCGTTTCAGGCAGGAGAAATATGCCGAGGCGCTGTCCCTGTTCAGAGAGCTGCCGGAGAAGCCGGAAACCCGGGACAGGGTGGCCATGTGTCTTCACAATATGGGAAGATCCGCTGAGGCGATCGAGATACAGAGGAAGGTAGTCGCAGAGAGACCGGACTGGACCGTCGGGCTGGTGAACTATTCCGCCATGCTCGGCGCGCTGGGTGAATTGAAAGAAGCCGAAAAGATCCTGATCAGGGTGCTTCAACTCGATCCCGGAAACGCGACAGCCAGGGTGAACCTCGATATCCTGCGAAAGGCCCTGAAATAGTCGGGCAGATGATATTTTTTATAAATACTTATTGTATTCAGAAGCAGTTTTTCTTTAATATTCCGAGCTAGCAGGAAACAAACCTTTACCTGGGACCGTAATATAGATGAATGTTCCAGGAATGGAGGTAGACATCATGTTCTGTCAGCACTGTGGAAAAGAGATCGAAGAAGGCGGTACCTTCTGCGTCTATTGCGGCAAGACCGCAAAGAGCGAGAGCAATGGAAAAGGAATGTACGGGCATGAGCTGACCAGGCTCAAGGTCCCGAACGATACGAGGAATCCCGGCGTCGCTGCTTCGATAGGTTTTTTCCTGGGCTGGATCTTTCTCGGCCCCGTAGGGTATATCTATCTCGGACAGTGGAACTGGTTCTGGCTCACCTTTGTCATCCAGATCTTTGCCATACCGTTGACTGCCGGGGTGGCCTATATGCTGCTTCCCATTGTATTCGCGATACACCAGTACCAGATGGGTACGGAACTCAATGAGATGGTCATCGCCGAACGGGTGGAGATGCAGGACAATGAACGCGAACAGGCCGGATTTTCCGAGGAAGACCTCGATCAGACCATGATGCAGCCGCGCGCGCGTCATGATGAAGGTGTATCCGAAAAGGAAGAATAATCCGAGTGGGATGGAAGTCGGGCCAGGGCCTCATGGAACAGGATCTTTTCTCACAGAACGTACCGCGGCCCCTTGCTGAGCGCATGCGGCCCAGAATCCTCGATGATTTTGTCGGTCAGGACGAGATAATTGGCGAGGGGAAGATCCTTCGTCGCATCCTCGAAAAGGGCAGACTCGAATCGTCGGTCATATTCTGGGGGCCGCCGGGGTGCGGCAAGACAACGCTGGCCCACCTCATCGCTAATTCCGTAGATTCTCATTTCGAATTTTTCTCCGCAGTGACATCCGGCATCGCGGACGTCAGGAAGATCGTGGGCGAGGCCGATTCGAGGCTGAAGCTCCATGAAAAGCGCACGATACTTTTCGTCGATGAGATACACCGTTTCAACAAGGCCCAGCAGGACGCGTTTCTGCCCCATATAGAGAATGGCACGATAGTGCTGATAGGCGCTACCACCGAGAATCCGAGTTTCGAGGTCATATCGCCCCTTCTTTCGAGGTGCAGGGTCTTCATCCTCGGACAGCTTACAGAGGACGACGTCGTATCAATAATGAAAAGGGCGATCGGCGACAGGGAGAAAGGATTCGGTGAGACGGAGATAGAAGTCTCGGACGATGACCTTCACTACCTCGCGCATCTTGCCGCGGGCGATGCCAGAACCGCGTTGAACGCTTTCGAGATGGTCGTACAGTCGCTCGACGACGGCTCGGGGAGGGTGGCCCTCGACAGGGAGGCCATCGAGGAGGCTGCCCAGAAGAAGATGATCTTCTACGACAAGAAGGGCGAACACCACTTCAATATCATATCGGCTCTTCACAAGAGCATCCGGGGGGGCGACCCCGACGCGGGACTATACTGGCTCGCGAGGATGCTCGAGGCCGGGGAGGATCCCCTGTATATCGCGAGGAGGCTCGTAAGATTTGCCTCGGAAGATATCGGCAACGCGGACCCGGGCGCCCTGACGACGGCGCTCAACGCGGTGGAGACGGTCCGGTTCCTGGGGATGCCCGAGGGGAAGCTCGCCCTTGCCCAGACAGTGACCTTTCTGGCGACGGCCCCGAAGAGCAACGCTCTCTATACCGCATACAAAAAGGCTGCTGCCGATGTCCGAGACCACGGGCCCCTGCCCGTTCCCCTGTGGATAAGAAACGCTCCCACGAAACTGATGAAAGATGCCGGTTATGGAAAGGGGTACGAGTATCCGCACGACGATCCCGATGGCGTCTCCGGGCAGGAATACTTTCCTGAAGAGCTTGCGGGAAGCGTCTATTACAGGCCGGTAGAGAGAGGTTTCGAGCGGGAGATCATCAAGAGGATGGATTACTGGAAAAACCTCAGAAAGAAAAAGAGCTGACCACCGACTGTCGTCATTCGCCCGGCTCAAGCCCCGATTCAAGCATAAGACGGTACAATTCATCGAGTCCTGAAAGGGCCAGGTCCGGGTCGCCCAGATCGAAGCCTTTCGTGACTTCCGTCTCGACCGTGATCACCTTCATCCCCGCCTCATGAGCGGCGATGACTCCTTTTTCCGCGTCCTCGATAGCGAAACATTCAGCCGGTTTCAGACCGAGGCTGCCAGCGGCACGGAGATAGGTCTCCGGGTGAGGCTTCGTGTTTTCGATGCCGTCCTTGCCCACGAAGGCGCTGAAGAAACCGGTCAGCCCGTTGAATTCCACAAGAGCCATGATATCCTGCCGGTACGAGCCCGAGGCTATGGCCAGGGGGAATCCTGACGAATGAAAAGAGCGGATGATCCTGAGCGCGTCTGGAAATACGGGGATCTCCCCGGATTCACAATAGGAAGAGTACAGGGGATCCTTGGCGGCGCGGATCTCCATGGTGTCGAATCCGAGGCCGTATCTCCTGATCTCCTTCTCGGCTCCGCCTCCTTTCGAGGTCCATTCCACCCAGTATTCGTCCTTGTCTATCGTATGGCCCCGGTCGCCGAAAACTTTCGAATAGGCCCTGTAATGAAATGGCTCCGAGTCGACGATGACATTATCGAAGTCGAATATGACGGCGCGGCTTTCTTCCAGTATCGATCGGAGTATTTCCAGTTTATCCAATGGCATTCTCCATTAAGTGATTGACCTCAATACATCGAACTATTAATCTCATCGAATGTGATGTCTGGAAATGTAACATCAAGACAGTCGCGATACAAGGACGATGAAGGAGAGCGGCAGACTCCGGGAACGGATCGTTGATGAGTGCGCAGGTCTACAAGGTGACAGAGGCCAATCCCCGGTTCGACGCGGAGCTGGCAGGTCTTCTGAAAGAGACGGGCCTGGGTTCCAGGGAGCCTGGAGGAGGGGTGGTCTACGCCGCGTTCGACAGTGACGGTTCGCTTGCGGGGGCCGCGTCAGCCAGGCTGATGGAAACGGAATGCCTGTTCAAGTATGTCGCCGTGACCGAAGCCAGGAGAGGCAAGGGTCTTGGAAGCAGCCTGGTGGGAAAGGCTTTGACGTTCTGTTCAGGAGAATGTGAACGTGCCTGGGTGATATCGGACGAAGACAGCGCGTCGTTTTTTACGAGGTTCGGGTTCGAGATGACGACTTCAGATATGATCCCCGACCTTCTCCGTCGATCGAGAGACCTGGGAGAAGTAGAGATAGCTTCTCTCCGGGTATTGTTACTCGAGTTTCCGGCGAAATGGCCAAAGGTATAGGACAGATCGATTATATTGAAAGAGGGGGGCTGGAGTGGCCTGGGATTTTTCGGCGTTAAGCGATAAGGGAAAAGTTCGGAAAAAGAACGAGGATTATTATGGTATCTTCGAGCCGGAGACGGCGGAGTTGATGAGCGATAGAGGTATCCTCGCGATCGTCTCGGATGGGATGGGTGGCCACTTTTCCGGGGGCGAAGCGAGCAGGATGACGGTCGAACTACTGGGCGAGGCCTATTTCAAGGATGAAAAAACGGAGCCGATGAAGTTGCTCGATGATTCGTTCCGCGAAGCCAACCGTGAGGTGTTTTACGAGGTGGGTGAAGGGCGAAAGGGGCTTGCCGGGACAACGTGTACAGCCGTAGTGTTCTTTTCGGATCATATAAATATCGCTCACGCGGGCGATTCCAGGGCCTACCTGGTCCGGGACGGCAGTGTAGAGATGCTGACCCACGACCACAGTGTAGTGGGAGAGATGTTGAGCCGCGGGATACTCGACGAGGAGGAGGCGAGGACACACCCGAGAAGGAATGTGATCACCAAGGCCGTCGGGCTCAGAGAAGACGTCGAACCGGAATTGATAAAGGGGTTCGAGATAAAACAGGGTGACATGCTCGTCATCTGTTCGGACGGACTGACATCGATGGTGCCGAGCGGCGAGATCCTGGAAATAGTCACGAACAATCGTCCGGAGAAGGCCTGTGAACTTCTCGTCGCCAGGGCGAACGATGCGGGCGGGGACGACAATATCACCGTGGTCGTCGCGCTGAACAGCTGAACCAATCGTTGAATCTCTCAGAATACAACATTGATCGCCGTGTTGAATCTCTTAGAATACGACGTTGATCGCCGCGCCGAGCGTAGTGTTGCCGTCGAGCTTCACTTCGAACAGAACCTGATACTCATCGGTCAACACAAGCTTGACGCCCGCCCGGAGGACCGTTTCCATATCGTTATTGTCGTCATCACAGTCGACGGCGCCAGGAGGACATTCCTCGCGGTCGGTGAAAAAGATCGAATAGAATCCGATGGAGGCGTAAGGTTCGATGGGGATCTTGGTGTCGGCCGCCAGTGTGCCGCTCGTGATCAGGGAGAGTCCGGCGACGGTCCTGCCCAGAGCGTTGTCCTGAAAATGGCCGAGTGAAATGTCCGCTGCCAGGTCTACCGGGAAGGTGGAGTCGGGATCCAGGAGATAGATTTTTACATCGGTCGCTACTCCCAGAGAATTTTCCCCTGTCAGTCTGTCGAATCCGACCTGGAATCCCAGATCTCCTTTCGAGAACATCCGGAAACGGGCCATTATACCCAGCCGGAACTCGTCTTTTCCCGTGGAGATGAAACATCCGCCCTCGCCGTCCGGCGCGATGACCGCCGTGGTGTACTGACCGAGGGTCTGCGCGGAACAGGGAGCCGCGGCGAAAACTGTCGCGATCAATATCAACGCAAAGAGACTTATAAAGGAACTTCCGGCGCAGGGTCTTGAAAAGAAATTTCCGGCGCAGGGTCTTGAAAAGGAACTCCTGTCGAATCGCATACCGCTCTCCTTTTTTTGATCTCGTCTCTACGCCCGGCTGCCGTAAATCCGCCCGTCAGAGTGCTGTCTGATGGGCAGATCATGGACAGACTTTAACACAGGAATCGAGACTTTACATCATATCTTTAATTGCATCTTTGTGGCATCAAAATATTTCTAAGAAAAACCTGAAAAATTCAGCGAAAGCGGCTATTTTTGCTGTTCGTAACACATTGCAATTATTGTGGTTATGAGATTTAAGACTCCGAGCAGGATAAATTCGACCAATTTCAGGTTTTGTGTTGACACCCCCATATCTTGTGTGGCAGTATGCGCATGGCCCCCATATGTTGGCGCGATGGGCCGGGGGTCACATTAATAGTACAATATCTAAGTAAGTTGTTATATAACTGGAGGTTAAAATGTCTTCTGGCCGTCTCAAGCCACGCATTTCGAATAATGCACTGCGGGTCCTGGAGAAGAGGTATCTGAGGAAAGATGTGAAGGGGAACCTGACTGAGACAGCGGAAGAACTCCTTAAACGTGTGGCCACGAATATCGCATCCGCCGAGAGGCGCTACGGGGACAGCGCGAGCAGAGAGCGCTGGGAAAATGACTATTACGAGATGATGGCCGCCCTCGATTTCCTTCCCAATTCGCCGACGCTGATGAATGCCGGAGCCGAGCTTCAGCAGCTGTCAGCATGCTTCGTACTTCCGATAGACGATTCGATGGAGAGTATCTTCGAGACGATCAAGAACACGGCGCTCATCCACAAGAGTGGGGGAGGGACGGGATTCTCGTTTTCGAGGATCAGGCCGAAGAACGACCGGGTGAAGTCGACAAAGGGTATTTCGAGTGGTCCGATCTCGTTCATGAACGTATTCGATGCCGCCACCGAGACGGTGAAGCAGGGCGGTACGAGACGCGGGGCGAATATGGCGATCCTCAGGGTCGATCATCCCGACATCCTCGATTTTATCACGGCGAAGAAAGACAACAAGAAGCTCAACAACTTTAACATCTCGGTCGGGATCACCGAAAAGTTCATGGAGGCCGTGAAGAACAACAAGGATTACGAACTGTTCAATCCTCATGGTATGGATTCGGTGGACAAGATCCCGGCGCGCAAGGTCTTCAACATGATCGTCGAACTGGCCTGGAAGAACGGCGAACCGGGGATCGTATTTCTCGACAGGATGAACCGCTCCAACCCGACACCGCATGTGGGCGCCATCGAGAGTACCAATCCGTGTGGTGAGCAGCCGCTTCTGCCGTACGAGTCGTGCAATCTCGGATCGATCAATCTCTCGCACATGACGAAAGAATCGGACGGAAAATATACGATTGATTTTCAGAAGCTTGGAGGGGTGGTACGCAAGGCGACCCGGTTCCTCGACAACGTAATAGATATGAACAGGTATCCCCTCGATGCCATCCGGGATATGACGATGGCGAACAGGAAGATCGGACTCGGAGTGATGGGTTTCGCCGATATGCTCGTACAGCTCGAGATCGCCTACAGCAGCGAGGAAGCCCTCGAGGTGGCCGAGGAGATCATGGGATTCATTCAGAAGGAATCCCACGCCGTCAGTGAAGAACTGGCGATCGAAAGGGAACCGTTCCCCAATTTCCGCGGCAGCGTCTTCGATGTCGAGGGCGGCGCGAAGATGCGAAATGCTACGACGACGACGATCGCTCCAACCGGCACTTTAAGTATCATCGCCAGCTGTTCGAGTGGTGTAGAGCCTCTCTTTGCAATAGCCTTCATCAGAAATGTGATGGATGACGACGAACTGGTCGAAGTCAACCCGATGTTCAAGGCGATCGCCGAAAGGGAAGGCTTTTACAGCGAGGACCTGATGAAGAAGATCGCCTCGGAGGGGTCGGTGCAGGGCATAGAGGAGATACCCGAGAAGTGGCGGAAAACATTCGTCACCGCGCATGATATCAAGCCGGAATGGCATATCAGGATACAGGCGGCATTCCAGAAATACACGGATAACGCGGTCTCAAAGACCGTCAATTTTGCTAATTCTGCCACGAAGGAAGATGTCGAGGAAGTCTATCTGAAGGCGTTTGAGCTCGACTGCAAGGGCGTGACGATCTACCGTGACGGCAGTCGTCAGGAGCAGGTCCTGAACATCGGTAGCGTCAACAGGGGAGAGAACGACGCGTCCGTCGCGACGGTCGGAGAGAATGGCGAACAGCTACTCACTCCGCGCGCGAGGCCCGCGGTGACGACCGGCAAGACCTGGAAGATGACTACGGGCTGCGGTAATCTCTATGTGACGATCAACGAGGACGAGCATGGACCATTCGAGGTCTTCACCCAGATGGGTAAGGCCGGCGGGTGCAGCGCCTCGCAGTCCGAGGCCATCAGTCGATTGATATCGCTCTCGCTCAGGGCGGGTATCGATCCCAAATCGATACTTAAACAGCTTCGTGGTATTCGTTGTCCCAACCCGGGATGGGAAAAGGGCGGGATGATACTCTCGTGCAGCGATGCCATCGCCAGGGCACTCGAAAGACATTTCATCGAGGAGAAGACCCCTGCCGGTCAGAAGGTCAGGAAGATGTCCACAGGATATCTCGACCAGGTCGCCGGGTTCTGTCCCGAGTGTGGTGGGATGATGGAACACGAGGGCGGCTGCGCCGTTTGCAGGGAGTGCGGATTCTCCAAGTGTGGATGATCCTGGTCTCCCGGCCATATTTATAGAACCGCCTATTCATCGCGAATGATCAATTCCATCTGGATTTCATGGTTGGAAAAGTGTATCCTGCCTGTGGGATGTTCCTGCCGATTTACAGGCAGGATTTTACACGTGAGAAGAAAGCTGAAGAGATCATGGACAGTATGGAAAAGATTCAGTACGGTGGGTCGTTTCTCCTGGCGCCCGTGCCGGTCGTACTGGTCGGATGTGCCCACGAGGAGCTGGGCAAGAACCTCATAACAATAGCATGGACAGGCGTGGACTGCAGCGATCCGATGATGCTGCACATATCGGTCCGCCCTTCGAGATACTCATACAGGATGATAAGGGAAAGTGGTTGTTTTACGGTGAATATCCCCTCGGCCGATATTCTCGAAGCGGTCGATTATTGTGGTATCGTGTCCGGGAGCAAGGTGGATAAATTCGAGAAGTGCGGACTTACGGCGGTCGACGGGTTGAAGGTGTCGGCTCCGCTGGTCAAAGAGTGTCCGATCAACCTGGAGTGCGAAGTAAAAGATGTGATAGAGCTTGGCCTGCACCACATGTTTATCGGTACCGTAGTGGAAAAACATGTGAGGAAGAGGTGCATGAGCCCGAAAGGAACGATCGATCCGGAAAAGGTAGGTTTCATATCGTATGTCCACGGGGAATACTGGTCTCTCGGTTCCAGACTCGAACGGGCCGGATTCTCGATGGGCAGTCGATAAGAGGATGAAAAAGATTGGACGAGGAGGTCTTTGATGACAAAAGAGAATGACAAGTGGAACTATTCGAGAGAAGAATGGCTGGAGTTCGGCCGGATGCAGATGGAGGAGAGGGACAGGAAGATCCAGGTCGCGAAGACGAGGAAGTTCGACACGGTCGCGACTCATGGCCTGTATGATCCCGAAACGGCACACAGTGGGAACAACGCGTCGATAGTAGAGCCGATCTATATGAGTACAGCTCAGGCCTATTATAACAGCGCGGAGATGGAAGCGGCCCTGGCCTACGAGATACCCACCTGGTGCTACACCAGGATCGCCAACCCGTCCAATTACTTCCTGGAAGAGACGATGGCGCTTCTCGAGACCTACGGTACGGATACCATAGCGAGTTGTTGCCTGATATCATCGGGTATGGCTGCCATCAAAACGGCAACCGAACCGTTTCTGGCTGTAGACGACTCACTTCCACCGATCAACTTTGTCACTTCCGCCAAGGTATATGGAGGCACATTCCAGCAGTTCGCGCTCCGGCGTGGTGAAGAGATGGGGATCGATATCCGGTGGATCAAGAACCCGCTGGATATCGAAGAATGGAAGTCGAAAGTAGACGAGGGGACAAGGTTCCTGTACGGAGAATTCCCGTCCAACCCGCAGGTCTCCATATTCGATATACAGGCCGTTGCTGATCTGGCGCATAAGTTCGGAGTGCCCCTTATAGTCGATGCAACCTGCGCGTCGCCGGCACTGACCAGGCCAATTCAGTTCGGCGCAGATATCGTCGTCCAGTCGGCTACCAAGGTAATATCGTCGAGTGGTTTTTCGATAATCGGAACGCTGACA
Organism: Candidatus Krumholzibacteriia bacterium; assembly: GCA_023131975.1. Taxonomy (GTDB): domain Bacteria; phylum Krumholzibacteriota; class Krumholzibacteriia; order Krumholzibacteriales; family Krumholzibacteriaceae; genus JAGLYV01. The sequence continues at coordinate 26,279 of JAGLYV010000124.1, forward strand.
TCCCGCAAGAATATTATAAGTAAAGTCGGTACTGACGCGATGAAAGCCGACTTCGCGAGCTGGGTAAAGCTCCTGCCGTACAGGGATAACGGGCCGGCCTGTAGTCCGATGAACGCTATCCTTACGCTGAACGACCTGCGATATCTCAGGATGAGGATCAAACACATGAGCGAGAGCGCTCTGACTGTGGCCGAGTACCTGGAAAAGCATCCCAAGGT
>JAGLYV010000125.1 GCA_023131975.1 Candidatus Krumholzibacteriia bacterium
CGTGACTGAGATCATAGAGTAGAGAGAGCTGAGAAAGATGAGAGATCTGGTAATACTGGCTTGCCAGGAGTGCAAGAGAAGAAACTATACGACTGACAAAAACAAGAGACAGCATCCGGACAGGCTGGAGCACAAGAAGTACTGCCGTTTCTGCGGCAAGCATACTTTGCACAAGGAAACACGCTAGAAGGCGTTTTCAGGACCCGGAGACTATGCGACTCAATCATCGGACGTACGATAGGCAGCCGTAACTATGCGGTTGCAGCAATCGATCGGAGATCGGCATGTTCAAGAAAATCGGTAAATTCTTCAGTGAGATGAAGGGCGAGATGAAGAAAGTCACATGGCCCACACGTGACGAACTGAAGGAATCGACAAAGTTGGTCATAATCGCCACTTTCGTAGTGACCTTATTCATCGGAATGATCGACCAGATACTCACATTGGTAATCCGACGCCTGCTTGGGTGGTAGACTCCATAGAAAGTGGCAGTCAGGAAAGTCAAATAATGAACGAAGATCTTTCAAAAGAGAATGGTCCCGAAGAGGACCTGACAGAGGATTCACACGGCGAGGCGAACGCTGAGGAGATTGCTTCCAGATCCCAAGGCACCGCCGACCCGGTTGAAGGGAAAGGGGAAGAAGCGGCCGGAGACGACGTCATCGAGGATGGCGGCGGCGAAGGCGAGGGCGACGTCCCGTCCGACAAGGACGGAGAGCTGGCCGCCAGCGCTGAAGACCTTTCTGTAGAAGAACCCGCAGAGCAGCAGGCTCCTGAAGGAGAAAGCGCACCAGCGGAGAAGCCCCACGCTATTGTGGAAAACGTGGAGAGCGGTCCGAAGATGCACTGGTATGTGGTACATACCTACTCCGGCAGGGAAGCCAGGGTGCGGGACACAGTCGAACGCCTCGTGCAGGCGTCCGACATCAACGAGAGTTTCGGGAAGATCCTTGTCGCTACCGAAGAGGTGGCGGAGATGAAGAAGGGCAAGAAGACTGTGACGAAAAGGAAGCTCTTCCCGAGCTACATTCTGATCGAAATGGAAATGACTAACGAGAGCTGGAGTCTCATTGAGAATGTTCCCGGTGTGACCCATTTTGTCGGTGGGGGAACGAAACCCTTACCCATTCCCAAAAAGGAAGTCGACAGAATACTGGGCAGGATGGAGAAGAAGGAAGGTATTATTCCTGAGGTCCCATTCAGCATCGGAGAGCATGTTAACGTCATAGACGGCCCCTTCTCAGAATTTACGGGTATTGTCGATGAGATAAACCCGGAGAGGGGCAAACTCAAGGTCCTCGTAAGCATTTTCGGTCGAGAGACGCCGGTGGAGCTTGATTTCCTTCAGGTTAAACCTCTATAACGGCTGTCTTTCGGATGTGATTTCTGAAGAGATCAAGGAGCTGTAAATAAAATGGCCAAGAAGTCGAAGAAAAAAGTTCTGAAAGTGGTCAAGCTGCAGATCCCGGGCGGCGGCGCGACACCAGCGCCCCCGGTAGGGCCCGCGCTTGGACAGCTTCAGGTAAGTTCGATGGACTTCTGCAAGCAGTTCAATGCCGTAACCCAGAGCATGCAGGGGACTATTGTCCCTGTGGAGATCACGGTCTACGTTGACAAGAGCTTTACTTTTGTCACGAAATCGCCTCCAGCCTCAGAGCTGCTCAGGAAGGCGGCAGGTATTGCCAAGGGTTCCGGAGAGCCCAATAAAGAAAAAGTAGCCAAAATATCCATGAGCCAGGTCGAAGAGATCGCGAAGACCAAGGTGAAAGACCTGAATGCCTTTAATCTGGAAGGAGCCGTTCGAATGATCGAAGGCACCGCCAGAAGCATGGGCATCATCGTGGATACAGGGGACGAGGAATAGTTTACCAGAGAAAGCGGTGAGGAGAGATGAAGCGCGGCAAAAAATATGTCGACAGCATTGCTAGGATCGACCGCTCTCGGGAATATCCTCTTGATGAAGCGGTAGAGGTGATCCAGAACCTGCCGAAGGCAAAATTCGACGAGACCTTCGAGTTCTCTGCGAGGCTGGGCGTCAATCCCAAGCATGCCGATCAGCAGGTTCGCGGTACGGTGCTTCTTCCTCACGGAACGGGTAAGGACGTAAAGGTCCTTGTCCTGACCAGGGGAGAAAAAGAAGCAGAGGCGAAGGAAGCCGGAGCCGATTATGTCGGTTCGAACGAGTTCATCGAGAAGATAACCGGTGGCTGGTTCGACTTCGATGTGGCGATAGCCACTCCCGACATGATGGGCGAGGTCGGTAAGCTGGGAAGGATCCTCGGGCCAAGAGGCCTGATGCCCAACCCCAAGATCGGCACCGTTACTTTTGATGTCGGAAAAGCCGTCAAGGATTCGAAGGCCGGTAAGATAGAGTATCGCGTGGACAAGGGATCGAATATCCATGTCCCGGTAGGAAGGGTCTCCTTTGAGAAGATCAAACTTATCGAGAACATCAAGGCTCTCATGCTGGAGCTGCTTCGCGCGAAACCGGCTTCAGCCAAGGGGAAATATATCCTGAGCGTATACATCTCGACGACGATGGGGCCGGCTATCAAGCTGGATGCCCCCTGGTTGTTGAATGAATTGCGTTAGGGCGGAAAGGAGATCATTGAATGGTACAGCATGTCAAAATTGAAAGAGTCAATGAGCTGACCGATCTCCTTCGGGATGCCAAAAGCGTTATTCTAAATGACTTTACCGGTCTAAACGTTGAGGATATCTCGCGGCTTCGCAGCTTGTGTCGTGATGGTGACGTCTATTACACCGTCGTGAAGAACACGTTGGCGAAGAGGAGTTTCGGTGAGCTGGGTATCGACGGACTCGATCCGTTGCTTGAGGGGCCGACTGCCGTTGCGATAAGCATGGTCGACGAGGTTGCTCCTGCACAGATACTCAAGAAGTTTGCAGATGAATTTGAACTCCCCCGGTTCAAGGGGGGTTACGTGGCTGGCCGCGTCATCGACGAGAATGAAGTCGTGCGGCTGGCAGCTCTCCCGAGCAGGGAAGTGTTGCTCACGCAGGTCGTTGGAACGCTCCAGGCTCCCATCCAGGGATTCGTTGGAGTTCTCAGTGCCTGCATGCGTGACCTGGTCGGCGTACTGAACGCCGTTTCCGAGAAAAAGGGAGAAGTATCATAGAGAGCGGCCTTAGGGCCCCGTGGATCTTAATCGAATCGAGTTGTGAAAGAGAGGGTCAGCAATGACTGCCAAAAAAGATGATGAAAAGAAAAGCGCGGAAGCTGTAGAGGAAAAGACCAAGAAGGCCGCACCAAAAGAGAAGACAGAGAAAAAGGCTGAGAAAAAAGCAGAGAAAAAGGTAGAGGAAAAAGTGGAAGAAAAAGTAGAAGAGAAGGCTCCTGAAGCCGCAGAAGAGAAGAAAGAGAAAAAAGACGTGAAAGACAGTTCGAAGACCGTACAGAAGATAGTCGAGATGGTAGAGAAGATGACTGTTCTCGAGCTCTCCGAGCTCGTAAAGGTCCTCGAGGATCATTTTGGTGTCACGGCTGCCGCTCCCATGATGATGGGTGGAATGATGCCGGGCGCAGGTGCCGCTGAGGAAGCTGAAGAGCAGACCGAGTTTGACGTAGTCCTCAAGGACTTCGGAAGCCAGAAGATCCAGGTCATCAAGGTCGTCCGCGCTATCACCGGACTGGGACTGATCGAAGCCAAGAAGATGGTCGAGGATATCCCTTCGACGATCAAGGAAGGCATCGGCAAAGACGAGGCCGAAGAGATCAAAAAGCAGATCGAAGAAGTAGGCGCCGTTATAGAGGTCAAGTAATTCTTTTTTCATAAGTTCGGCGTAACAGTCGAAGCAAGGAGGGATCGGTTCCTATGATTCAGAAACCTGAACGAATCAATTATGGAAAGATTCCGCAGGTTAGGGAGATCCCTCATCTCCTGGAAGTACAGCTCGCATCCTTCGAGAGGTTCCTCCAGAGAAACACCGCGATTGACAAGCGGGAGGACATCGGCCTGGAGTCAGTTTTCAGGTCGGTGTTTCCCGTTGTGTCTACGCGCGGTGATTTCACTCTGGAGTATATCGGCTATTCTGTCGGTGAGCCAAAGTACACGGTCGAAGAGTGTAAAGAGCGGGATCTGACATACGCGGTGCCACTGAAGGCTGCCCTGCGTCTCGTCGTGCGCGAGTCGTCTGAGGGCGAGTCCGTGATAAAGGATATCATCCAGAGCGAAGTCTATCTGGGTGAAGTCCCCCTTATTACCAGCAAGGGGACCTTTATCATAAACGGAGCCGAGAGGGTCATCGTGAGTCAGCTCCACCGTTCACCGGGCGTCGTATTCAATGACGACTACCACGCGAACGGGAAGAGGCTCTTTAACTCCAGGATCATCCCCTACAGGGGCTCTTGGGTCGAGTTCGTTATCGATGTGAACGATATCATGTATGTCTACATCGACCGACGCCGGAAGATACCGGTGACTGTACTGCTCAAGGCGATGGGATTCGAACCTAACAGCGCTATAATAAAGCTCTTCCACAAGACGAAAGTCTACACGCTTTCGCAGAGGGTTTCCAAGAAGGATACTGCTCTGATCGATCGTGTCGTGGCTGAGGATGTCGTTAACCGGGAGACCGGTGAGATTCTTGTAGAGGCAGGCAAGGTCCTTACGGAGACCGCGCTGGAGCTTATGAAATCCCAGAAGAACCTCAAGGTCGTCATGGTCGAGAAGGCCGGGAATCTCGAAGAAGATGTGATTCTCAAGACTCTCGACAAGGACCCGACTATCGGCCGGGACGATGCCTTGAAGAAGATATACAACCTGATGCGTCCGGGCGATCCCCCGAACGTAGAAACGGCCAAGGCTCTTCTCGACAGGCTGTTTTTCAACCCAAAGAGATACAATCTGGCCAATGTCGGACGTTACAAGATAAACAGTCGCCTCGGTATCGATGTTCCGATCGATACTACGACCCTGACCGAGAAGGATTTTCTCGCTGTCGTGGCGAACCTTATCTATATCAAGGAGACGGATGGCCCCGTTGACGATATCGACCATCTCGGCAACCGCCGCGTGCGCTCGGTGGGCGAGCTTCTCGCCAACCAGTTCTCCGTCGGGCTTGCCAGGATGGCCAGGATCATCCGCGAGAGGATGACGATCCAGGACTCGGACAACCCGACGCCGTATGACCTCGTCAACGCGAGGACGATCAGCGCAGTCATCCAGTCGTTCTTCGGGTCGAGCCAGCTCTCGCAGTTCATGGACCAGACCAACCCCCTTTCGGAGCTGACGCACAAGAGGCGTCTATCGGCTCTGGGACCAGGTGGTCTTACCAGGGAAAGGGCGGGATTCGAGGTCAGGGATGTGCATTATACCCATTACGGACGTATGTGTCCCATCGAGACGCCTGAAGGTCCCAATATCGGCCTGATAACCTCGCTGGCCACATATGCCAGGGTCAACGAATTCGGTTTCCTTGAGACCCCCTACCGCAAGGTGAAGAAAGGGGTAGTCACGAACGAGACAGAGATGCTTTCGGCCGATCTCGAGGACAGGGCGACCATAGCTCACGCGAATGCTCCCATAGACGAGAAGGGGCATTTCCTCAATCCCACGGTCATGGCGAGGCACAGGGACGATTATGTGGTCGTGGATCCGAAGGGACTCGACTATATGGATGTTTCGCCCAACCAGCTGATCAGCGCGGCCGCGGCGCTTATCCCGTTCCTGGAGCATGATGACGCGAACAGGGCCCTGATGGGCTGCAATATGCAGCGCCAGGCGGTGCCCCTGCTCAAGGCCGAAGCTCCTCTCGTGGGCACAGGAATGGAAAAAAAGGTGGCCTACGATTCCGGCGTACTCGAGATAGCACGCAGGAGCGGAAAGGTCGAGAGTATAGAGGCGGACAGGATCCTGATCAGCTATCAGTCGAAGAAGGACGAAGACAGCTTCGAAGATTTTTCCGGTTTCGGAGGGGTCGACGAATACAAGCTGATCAAGTACCAGCGGTCCAATCAGGATACATGTGTAAACCAGAAGCCTCTCGTCGAGGTAGGTCAGAAGATAAAGAAGGGCGATATCATAGCGGATGGCTCAGCTACGCAGGACGGCGAACTTGCGCTGGGCAGGAACATCCTCGTAGCCTTCATGCCGTGGCGCGGATACAACTTTGAGGATGCGATAATCCTCAGTGAGCGCCTGGTGAAGGACGATGTCTATACTTCGGTCCATATCGAAGAGTTCGAGACCCAGGTCCGCGATACGAAGGCTGGTATGGAAGAGATCACCAGGGAGATCCCGAATGTAAGCGAAGAGATGCTTGCCGATCTCGATGCTGACGGTATCGTGAGGATCGGGGCGCATATCAAGGCCGGGGATATCCTTGTGGGGAAAGTCACGCCGAAAGGCGAGACCGAGCTTACCCCGGAGGAGAGACTCTTAAAGGCGATTTTCGGTGAGAAGGCCGGAGATGTCAGGGACGCTTCGCTCAAGGCTCCTCCCGGTATGGATGGGATCGTCGTCGATATCAAGCTTTTCTCACGTAAGGAGCGTGACGACAGGGCAAAGAGCCATGAAAAGAAGAAGGTTCAGGAGCATCTGCGCCGGCGCGACCAGGAGATCGAACATGTCAAGGAGAAGCGCCGCGAACGCCTCGCGGAGCTTATGCTGGGTCAGACGACAGAGAAATTGATCCACTCCGAGACCGGAGAACTCCAGGCGAAAGCGGGCAGGAAGATCACTGAGAAGCTTCTCGATTCGATCGATGTAGACTTTTTACACTGGGGCCTTCCGATCGTGAAGGATCAGGATGTCGATTCGAGGATACAGTCGCTGATGGAAGCGGCGGCCCGGGCGATCGAAGGGATCGAGGGCACCTATGAGAAGGAAATGGAGCGCATGATGCGGGGCGACGAGCTTCCTCCCGGTGTGAGCAAGCTGGTAAAGGTGTATGTCGCCCGTAAGCGCAAGGTCTCGGTCGGTGACAAGATGGCGGGACGGCACGGGAACAAGGGCGTGGTGTCGAGGATCGTCCCCGAGGAGGACATGCCGATGCTCGAAGACGGCACGCCGGTGGACATCATCCTAAACCCGCTGGGAGTCCCGAGTCGTATGAACGTCGGACAGATACTGGAGACGCATCTCGGTTGGGCGGCTCATGAACTGGGATTCATGGCGACCACGCCAGTCTTCCACGGTGCCTCGATAGCGGAGATCAAGAGCGCGCTGAAAAAAGCCGGTCTTCCCGAATCCGGCAAGGCGACTCTCTACGATGGGGTCACAGGAGAGACCTTTGACAATGAGATCACCGTCGGGTACATCTATATGCTCAAGCTTTCACATCTGGTCGATGACAAGATACACGCAAGGTCTATCGGCCCCTATTCTCTTGTCTCACAGCAGCCTCTCGGCGGAAAAGCCCAGTTTGGCGGCCAGAGGTTCGGAGAGATGGAAGTCTGGGCTCTCGAGGCTTACGGCGCCGCTTACTGCCTGCAGGAGCTGCTTACCGTCAAGTCCGATGATGTCACCGGTCGGAGTAAAATATATGAGGCGATCGTCAAGGGCGACAACGCGCCCGACCCCGGTCTGCCTGAATCGTTTAACGTACTGATCAAGGAGCTGCAGAGCTTGTGCCTTGACGTACATCTCGAGAAGAATTAAAGAGCTGGAGGTCGTATTTGTATAATTCCTATGTGGATAAGGATCGCAAAAAGCCCACCGATATTCAGGCGATGCGGATACAGCTGGCTTCCCCGGACGTCATCCGTTCCTGGAGTTTCGGCGAGGTAGTGAAGCCGGAAACGATTAACTACCGCTCTTTCAAGCCCGAAAAAGAGGGGCTCTTCTGCGAGAGGATCTTCGGGCCGGTAAAGGACTGGGAGTGTGCCTGCGGAAAGTACAAGAGGATCAGGTATCGTGGAGTGATCTGTGATCGCTGCGGTGTCGAGGTCACACACTCGCGCGTCAGGCGTGAGAGGTTGGGGCATATCGACCTCGCTGTTCCTGTGGCGCATATCTGGTTTCTCAAGGGAGTCCCGAGTCGTATAGGATACGTACTCGACATGTCGGTCAGGAACCTCGAGAGGATCCTTTATTACGAATCGCATGTCGTAATCGATCCGGGCAACACCGAGCTGAGCGTGAAGGAACTGATCGACGAGGAGAAGTATATTGAGCTGAGCGATCAGCCGGGGGTCGAATTCACCGCCAAGATGGGCGGAGAGGCCATCAGAGACCTTCTTTCGCAGCTGAATGTCGAGGAAGAGTCGGTCAACCTGAGGGTCCAGGCAAAGGTAGAGACCTCGGTGCAGCGCAAAAAGGACGCACTGAAAAGGCTGAGAGTGATCGAGGCATTCCGGCAGTCGCCAAACAGCCCGGAATGGATGATCCTCGATGTCATCCCTGTGCTTCCCCCCGATCTCAGGCCGCTCGTTCCGCTGGAAGGTGGCAGGTTTGCCACATCAGATCTCAATGATCTGTACAGAAGGGTCATAAACAGAAATAACAGGCTGAAGAAGCTGATAGAGATCAGGGCTCCGGAAGTCATCCTGAGAAACGAGAAGAGGATGCTTCAGGAGGCCGTCGACGCCCTTTTCGACAACAGTCGCAGGGCTCGTGCCGTACGCGGACAGGGAAACCGGCCGCTCAAGTCTCTCAGCGATATGCTGAAGGGCAAGCAGGGCCGTTTCAGGCAGAACCTTCTCGGAAAGAGGGTCGACTATTCGGGCCGTTCCGTCATCGTTGTGGGCCCGGAACTGGAGATCTACCAGTGCGGCCTTCCCAAGTCGATGGCACTCGAGCTGTTCAAACCGTTCATAATCAGGAAGCTCGAAGAGAAGGGGTATGTACAGACGGTGAAGAGCGCCAAGAAGCTCGTGGAGAAGGAGAGACCAGAGGTCTGGGACATCCTCGAGGAGATCATCGAGGACCATCCCGTTTTCCTCAACCGTGCTCCGACCCTTCACAGGCTCGGTATCCAGGCCTTCCAGCCCCTGTTGATCGAGGGTAAGGCCATACAGATCCATCCTCTCGTATGTGCGGCCTTCAACGCCGATTTCGACGGTGACCAGATGGCGGTCCATGTGCCGCTGTCGTACGAGGCCCAGCTCGAGGCGAGGACGCTGATGCTCTCGGCGAACAATATCCTTTCGCCGGCCAGTGGGGCGCCCCTTGCGTCTCCATCGCAGGACATGGTCCTGGGGCATTACTATCTCTCCATGGTAAAGAACGACGCGAAAGGCGAAGGCAAGGCGTTTTTCAGTGTAGACGAGGCGCTTGCCGCGCTCGACGCGGACACCATCCATATCCATGCCAGGATAAAGGTCAGGATAAACGGAGAGCTGGTCAACACCACCGCGGGCAGGGTCATCTTCAACAGCATAGTCCCCGACGAGCTCGGGTATGTCAACGATCTGCTGGACAAGAAGGCTCTGGGGAGTCTCGTTGGAGCCTGCTACAAGAAACTCGGCAACTACAGGACCGTGAAGTTCCTCGAAAGGCTCAAGCAGTTCGGGTTCGATCACGCTACAAAGGCCGGTGTCACGATCGGGATCGACGATATCGTCGTGCCTCCCCTGAAGCAGAAGCTTATATCCAAAGCGACCAAAGTGGTAGACAAGATCCAGAAGCAGTACAAGGACGGTGTGATCACTGACGGGGAGCGTTATAACAAGATCATTGATACGTGGACTCATACATCGAACGATGTCGCCGACGCGATGAGTGAGAATCTCAGTCACGATCGTGACGGGTCCAACCCTATCTTCATGATGGCTAACTCCGGATCGAGGGGCTCGAGAGACCAGATCAGGCAGCTGGCCGGTATGCGAGGCCTGATGGCGAAGCCTCAGAAGAGGATCACAGGCGGGGTAGGCGAGATCATCGAGATGCCCATTACGGCTAACTTCAAGGAAGGCCTGACCGTACTTCAGTACTTCATCTCGACTCACGGAGCGAGAAAGGGACTGGCGGATACGGCGCTCAAGACGGCGGACGCCGGTTATCTCACAAGGAGGCTGGTCGATGTCGCGCAGGATGTCATCATCACCGAGGATGACTGCGGCACTATCATGGGTGTGGACACCACGGCACTGAAAGAGGGAGAAGAGGTCATCGAGGCTCTCAGCGACCGTATTCTCGGCCGCGTGACAGTTGACGACGTCATCGACCCCCATTCGGGAGAAGTGATCGTCGAGGCGAACTCGCTGATCCACGAGGAATTTGCGATGGAGATCGAGGAACGCGGAGTGGAGCGCGTAAAGATCCGCTCGGTGCTTACCTGCGAATCCAAGCGCGGCGTGTGTGTCAACTGCTACGGCAGGAACCTCGCCAACGGAAGGCTCGTCGACCACGGAGAGGCGGTGGGTGTCGTGGCTGCCCAGAGTATCGGCGAACCCGGTACCCAGCTTACACTCAGGACCTTCCACGTGGGTGGTACCGCGAGCAGGATCGCTGAGCATACCCAGAAGACGACGAACCATGCCGGTGTCGTGGAGATGAAGAAGCTCAGGTCCGTCACCAATCGTGAGGGCAAAGAGATCGCCATCAGCCGTAAGGGTGAGGTACTCATCCGCGACAAGAAGGACGATCGCGTAAGGGCCAGGTTCGGAGTGCCTTACGGCGCGGTTCTGACAGTAAAGGTGGGGGATGAGATAGAGAAGAACGGAATCATCTACGAGTGGGATCCCTATAGCGATTTTATCATCGCCGACAAGGGTGGAAAGATAAAATTCCGCGATATCAAGGAAGGTGTCACAGTCAAGGAGAAGGTCGACGACAAGACCGGTCTCAGACAGATGGTGATCATCGACGACCGTGACAAGAAGATGCATCCGCACATCGAGATGCTCGACAGCAAGAAGAAAGTGCTCAGTAACTTTATCATACCTACAGGCTCAAGTATCACGGTGCGTGACGGTGACGATGTGCTCCCTGGCGACACCATCTGCAGGATCCCGAAAGAGATCACGAAGACTCGGGATATCACGGGTGGTCTGCCGAGGGTGGCGGAGCTCTTCGAGGTCCGTAAGCCGAAGGAATCGGCTGTTGTCTCCGAGATCGACGGGCAGGTTGAATTCGGCCCCGTGGCCAAGGGTATGCGTAAGATCATCGTGAACAACGAGAGTGGCGATTCCAGGTCATATCAGGTCCCGCAGGGTAAGCATCTCAGTGTTTACGAGGGCGATCTGATCGAAGCTGGCGACAATCTCACCGAGGGCCCGGTCAACCCCTTCGATATTCTCAGCATCAAGGGCGTTAACGCCGCGCAGAACTATCTGGTGAACGAGATCCAGGAAGTATACAGGCTGCAGGGCGTGCATATAAACGACAAGCATATCGAGGTAATCGTGCGGCAGATGCTGCAGAAGGTGGTCGTCGAGGACGGTGGCGACTCGAAATTCCTTGAGGGCGATATCGTTAACAAGATCGAATTCCGCGAGGAGAACGAAAGGGTCCTTCAGAAGAAGGGTACTCCGGCAACGTTCAAGCCTCTCCTTCTCGGGATCACCAAGGCGTCCCTGACGACAGAAAGCTTCATATCGGCGGCCTCATTCCAGGA
>JAGLYV010000126.1 GCA_023131975.1 Candidatus Krumholzibacteriia bacterium
AGGTACAGCAGGATCCAGATCGAAGAGGAGTTCAGTGAGGCAGAACTCATCGAAAAAGATTTCGATGATGAGGAGATCGCCGATCTCGTCAATGACATGAGAGAGGGTGCTTCCTGATAAGTTTTCGTCGCGCAACCGCCCCCCTTTTCGGGGGGTGGTAAAAGGTGGGGATTTCGACGGAAAAAGATGTAAATTAATTACTTGACAGGACTATAGGGGGATGTTAAATTATTTATCTGCATCCTGACTTTTTGTCAAGGGTGCATGATTTTATAACATCTGGTAATAGCAGGAGTTAAGAGGAAAAAGTGCCGACCATCAATCAGCTAGTAAGAAAAGGCCGCAAGGCATCGGCGAAGAAAACAAGTGCGCCGGCCCTTCAGGCCTGCCCCCAGAAAAGGGGAGTGTGTACGCGAGTCTATACCTCGACGCCCAAGAAGCCGAATTCGGCAATCAGGAAAGTCGCGAGGGTCAGACTTACAAACGGTTTCGAAGTAACCGCCTATATCCCGGGTGAAGGTCACAACCTTCAGGAACACTCGATCGTCCTCGTAAGGGGTGGCAGGGTGAAGGATCTGCCGGGAGTGCGGTATCATATAGTCCGGGGTACGCTCGATACAAGCGGCGTTGACGGAAGAACCAAAAGACGTTCAAAATATGGGGTCAAGAGACCCAAGAAGGCCGCTTCCTAGGAGGAAATGACGAGATGCCGCGTAGACGTGAAGTAGTTAAAAGAGTAATCACACCAGACCCGAAGTTCGGCGACGTGCTTCTGGCCAGGTTTATCAATTACATAATGAGAAAAGGCAAAAAGAGTACTGCCGAACGCATCGTTTACGACGCGCTCGACATTATGGAGGAAAGAACCGGGCAGAACGGGCTTGAGGTCATGAAAAAGGCCATAGAGAACGTAAAGCCGGTCCTCGAGGTCACCTCAAGGCGTGTCGGTGGGGCCACGTATCAGGTTCCTATCGAAGTGAGGTCTAGCAGAAGAGCCGCTCTCGCCATGAGATGGATCATCGGTTTTGCAAAGAAAAGACCCGAAAAGACGATGGCGGAGAAGCTTGCGGCTGAGCTTGTCAGCGCCTTCAAGCGAGAGGGTCCCTCGGTCAAGAAGCGTGAGGATACTCACAAGATGGCTGAGGCCAACAAGGCCTTCGCGCACTACCGCTGGTAGTCTGGTAATGGAGTTCCGCCGGGTTAACTGCTAATCCGGTCGGGTTGAATAGATTTTGTGTGGTGTTGGGTGGTTCCGTCCCGGTGTCCGAGTTGCAGTTGGATATCAGAATGGATAACAAGGGATTATACATTGATGAAACAGAAGCAACTTTGCTTATGCAGCAATAACTGCCACTGGTTCTACAGCTGATCCGGCCTTCGGTGCCGGGTCCGCGTTGGACGGACCAGGGCGCTGGAGAGATCGGGATGGCAAGAGAATTCCCTCTCGACAAGACACGTAACATCGGCATCGCCGCTCATATCGACGCGGGGAAGACGACTGTGACGGAAAGGATCCTGTACTATACGGGCAAGGTCCACCGCATGGGCGAAGTGCATGAGGGCAATGCCACGATGGACTGGATGGAACAGGAGAAGGAGCGTGGTATCACGATCACTTCCGCTGCCACCACTTGCGTCTGGAAGGACCACCGGGTAAATATCATGGATACGCCCGGCCATGTGGATTTTACTGTCGAGGTCGAAAGAAGTCTTCGTGTCCTGGATGGCGCGGTGACGCTCTTCTGTGCCGTTGGCGGGGTCGAGCCCCAGTCGGAGACCGTCTGGCGGCAGGCCGACAACTACAACATTCCGAGAATAGCATTCGTCAACAAGATGGACAGGGTCGGATCCGATTTTCAGAATGTTGTCAAGATGATGCGCAGCAGGCTCGGCGCGAACGCGATCCCTATTCAGCTTCCCATCGGGTCGGGCGAGATATTCAACGGGCTGATCGATCTGGTGAAGATGAAGGCTGTATTCTATGAGGATGAGACTCTGGGCGCAAAATTCTACGAGGACGAAATACCCAGGGACCTGGTTGAAAAAAGTCTCGAGGCGAGGGAAGAACTTCTCGGCGCTCTGGCCGATTATGATGAGGAGATCCTCCATCACGTCGTGGATGGCAGCAAGGTCCGGGAAGAGACCGTGAAAAAAGCGTTAAGGCAGGCTGTCAATGATGTGGCCGTGATCCCGGTGCTCTGTGGGTCGGCATTCAGGAACAAGGGAGTGCAGAGGCTTCTCGATGCTGTCATCGATTACCTTCCAAATCCCACCGACGTTTCCGCGGTGCAGGGTATCAATCCCTTCACGAAGAAGGAAGAGGAGAGGCATCCGGACGAGACAGAGCCGTTTTCGGCGCTGGTATTCAAGGTCGTCACCGATCCTTTTGTGGGCAGGCTGCACTATCTGAGGGTATACAGTGGAGTGGCAAAGTCTGGCGACTACCTCGTGAACGCTACGAACAAGAAGAAAGAACGCCTCAACAGAATATTGATAATGCACGCCAATAAGCGGGAAGAGATAAAGGAAATCTATGCCGGAGATATCGTCGCGGTCGTTGGGTTGAAGAATTCGTCCACGGGCGACACCATCTGCGATATGAAGCATCCGCTTCAGCTCGAGATGATGGATTTCCCGGAGCCGGTCATCTCTGTGGCGATAGAGCCGAAGACGAAGGTCGACGAGATGCAATTGTCAACCGTGCTTGCAAGGCTCAGTGAGGAAGACCCGACTTTCCGGGTCAAGGTGGACCAGGATACGGGGCAGACGCTGATATCGGGAATGGGCGAGCTTCACCTTGAGATCCTGGTCGACAGGATGCTCAGGGAGTTCAAGGTCCACGCGAATGTCGGCAAGCCGCAAGTAGCCTACAAGGAGACGATTACTTCTTCCTGCCGCAGTGAGTGCAAGTTTGTCAAGCAGAGTGGAGGAAGGGGACAGTACGGACACGTTATTATAGAACTCGAGCCGGCACCCGGCGAGGGGTTCCATTTCGTGAGCAAGATAACTGGAAATGCTATCCCCAAACAGTTTATACCGTACGTAGCTGATGGAGTGAAGGATTCGATGGTCAGTGGCCCTGTCAACGGCAATCCTGTCGTAGATGTGAAGGTCACTCTGGTCGATGGTTCGTTCCACAATGTCGATTCATCTGAGCTGGCTTTCCGGATAGCCGGCAGCAGGGCGTTTTTTGATGGTATCAAAAAAGCTGGCCCCGTACTCATGGAACCGGTCATGGAGCTTGAGATCGTTCTTCCCATGGAGTATATGGGTGATGTTATCGGCAATCTGAATACGAGAAGAGGAAAAGTAGAGGGAATGTCCTCCAGGGCTCAGGTTCAGGTCATCTCGGCCAAAGCTCCCCTGTCGGACATGTTCGGTTACGCGACCACGCTGCGATCACTGACCCAGGGCAGGGCAGTATACAGTATGCAGTTTTCACATTATGAGCAGGTGCCGCAGGCAATGGTCGCCGAGATGCAGGGTCGCGTGAGAGGCCTTGCCTGATAAGGAGGACGCTTTATGGCAAAGAAGAAGTTTGAACGCA
>JAGLYV010000127.1 GCA_023131975.1 Candidatus Krumholzibacteriia bacterium
GAATGGAGCATCGGATTCGCCGCGGCCTTTTCCAGGCGTATGATGATGTCTCCCCTCTTCACCCAGTCCCCTTCCTTCCTCAATACATCCATCACCTGTATCGAATTCGTCGATATGATCGGATACTGGACAATACCCTCGACCGTACCGGCAAGTGTGGTCCATATGGTGATGCCACCTGAAACGGCACTCACAGTCTCAACCGGCCTGCCCTCCCTCTCCTGGATGGAGGCGATACTGTCGATGGTCTTTTCCCCGCTTAGTGCGGCGAATCTCATCCCGAAAGATGCCACGACAACGACGACCGCTATCCAGAGGATCAGCCTGCCATGTCTCTTTTTCTTTCCGGCCTGTTCACTCATCATCATTCTCCTTCACCCGATATTTCTTTTTCTGAATATCCATATATCCCCGTAACGAGTTCGAGCTGCGCCCTGGCGATATTGCACGCGTACAGGGCCTGGGCGAGCTGCGCATTCGCCGTCGTCATGGCGAGCTCGGCATCGAGCATCTCGACATGCGTCGCCAGTCCGTTCCTGAGCCTGACCAGCGCCAGCCTGTGAGCCTCCTCTGCCAGATCCACAGCCTTCTGCCTGCCCGTAAGGACGGAGAAAGCATCGTCAAGCATCAGCCAGGAGGCACGTACATTCATCTCCTTCTCGTTCTCTACTCTTTCCAGCTCGATCTCGGCGCTTCTGAGCTCCGCCCTGGCCCCGTCTATCCTCGACTTCGCCTTGAATCCGTCGAAGATCGGGACCTGGAATCCCAGTGTCAGTGCCGAGGACCGGGCCAGATGCTTCGTCTCGGGCAGGTAGCCCTCCGACCACTGAGACTGGACGAGGAAGTTCGCGCCGAACTGCAGTACCGGCCAGCGCTCGGCCTTTTCAAGGTCCAGGCTGTGCCGCATCGCCTCGACCTGCTGCTGAAGCGCCATGATCTCCGGGCTGCCGGAGCGCATCAGCGAAATATGATATCCCATGTCGTCAGGCCTCTCTCCGGCAGCAAAACGGTCGGTCAGATCAAGGGGAGTGTCCTGCTCCAACCCACATCTTCTTCTGAGCATTATTTCCGCCTGACTGACCATGTTCCCGGCTTCGATCAGCTGGGGGACTCTGTTCTCGTATTCTACTTCGGCCCGCAGCATGTGGAACCTGCTTACCGTACCCTGCTCGAACCCCGCCTTCGTTATCCTCAGGACCTCTTCTGTAGCCGCGAGAGCCTTCCTGGCTATGTCGAGACTCTTCATCGACAGAAGAACGTCGTAATATGCCTGCTTCACGGCGAACCTTACATAGTCGCGAGTAGCAGCCTCGCTGTATTTCATCGCCTCGAGAATGGAAGATGTCGCGCCGATCCCTGCCGACAGCCGTCCGGCCGTCCATATGTTCCAAGTCATCGCCGTGTTCACACTGATATCGTTATCCTCACCGATCTCTATCTTCGTCACCCCACCGAAGGCATCCGCCATGTCGGACGGGAGAAACATCACAGGTTTGCGGATGTTCCGACCGTAGTAACCGCTGACGGTAAGCGACGGAAGCCTCCCGGACTTCGCCTCTCTCATACCTGCTATCGCCCCTTTCACTCCTTCGGCGGCCCGCATCAGGAGTTCGTCGTTCTCCAGCGCGAGCGCTGTCGCTCCTTCCAGTGAGAGAGCCAGTACGTCAGAGAGGGGCAGATCTCCGTTCTCAGGCACATCGGGCGGACCGGAGGATCCGGTGTCAGATGGACTGGAGGGTCTGGCGACAGAATGACCGGCCGCCCAGGCGCTCCCCCGAACACCCACCAGCAGGACCAGTACCGCGAAGGCAGATGCCAGCACGATCCCCGGCACTTTCATATATCCTTTTTTCATGGTCATCTGCTCTCCTCGTCTGGTGGTGCCATTTTATTTTTCGTCTCAAAAGGTCTCAGAAATATCCTGTCGAGCAGCTCCGGCAGTATCTCAAAGCCCTCTCCCCTTGCCACCAGGGTCTCGACAAAATGGTTGGCCGCGCCCTCCATCATGGTGGCAAAATGGAAAGTGTCGATGCCGATATCGAGCTCGCCATCCCTGATCGCGTCCTCGATATGAAGTCGAATGATATCTGTATGATTGTCATCGGCCTTGTTACACATCTCGTCACGGCAGCCCGGATCGCGGTCCCAGTAGAACCGGAGAAAATCCTCCTGTTCTACAAAGTAATCTACCGCTGCCTGGATGCGCGCCCTGATCTTCTCGAGGTGAGTCATCCCCGGCAGGCACGCCCTGTCACCCAGATCGTGAAACCTGGTCATATGAAATTCGACGATCTTTTTATAGATCGCCTCCTTTCCCTCGAAGTGCATATAGAGACTGCCCACCGATATCTCGGCCTCATCGGCGATCTGCTGCATGCTGGTTCCCTCGTATCCGTGCCTGGCGAACATCGTGGTAGCGGCCGAGAGTATCTCCTCCCGAAGCTGAAGCAACCTTCTCTCACGCCTCGATAGATGGCCACTCTCTGCTCCATTGATGTTATTTTCGTCTCCACCGATATTACTTTCGGCTCCAGTGATATCTCTTTTGGCGCTATTGGTATTGTCTTCGTCTCTTCCGATATTGTTTTTGTCTCCTGTTTCCATTTTATTCCCCCCTCCTTCCTGAAGGGCTGTTCATATATTGAATTATTGTTCATAAACTGAATGGACATTCAAAATATACGCTCCGATGGCGTTTACGCAAGCTTATTTTCATGATTTTAAATGTTTTTTGGGGTTTATGAAGATTTTTTGAAACATTTCCATTGACTATTACGAATTTAATAGTAGTATTAGATTAACAGTGATGCTAACCTTGCATCACTAGCCGATTGACATTAGCTTGCGGGAGAACAGCATGATCCTCTTTGCAGCGGGAAGGTGATAATATTGAATGACGAGATTGCGGCGAACAAGAAATTCCGAAAAGAACTCAAGTCGGGCACCGTATCCCTTGTGCTCCTCAGTATCCTCAGCCGGTCCGAGGGCCCGATGTACGGCTACGAGATAACAAAGAATATCGATTCGAACCCGGTGGAGACTCCCAGCATGGGACAGGGGGCCCTCTACCCCGTCCTCAGGTCGCTGGAAAAGAGCGGGCTTTTGAGCAGCCAGGTCGAGCCCTCCGTATCAGGTCCTCCGAGACGCTACTACAATATCACCGCCTCCGGGCGCGAAACGCTCGAGGCCTGGACAGACACCTGGATAAAGACGAGGGATTTTGTGGACGCCATTCTGAAAGGAAACGACGATGTCTGAGTTGATCAATGAATATCTGACACGGCTGAAAAAGGCTCTGGCCGGCTCGGATCCCGCGACGATCCAGGACGCTCTGTCCGACGCGGAGGAACATCTCTGGACGGCCCTTCAGCTGGCGAGTGAACTATCGCCCGACACAAGTGAACAGGAAGTGATCGCCTCCGAGATCGAGAAATTCGGCTCTGCAGAGGAGGTGGCCGCTGCATACAGGGAGATCGAGTCGAGGATACGGCCCGCGCTGGACATTCCAGCAGCTCCCAGGAAGAAATCGGTCGCTGCCAGGTTCTTCGGGGTCTTCACCGATCCGAGAGCCTACGCGTCGCTCTTCTATATGTTCTTCGCCCTTATCCTCGGGATCTTCTATTTCACCTGGACGGTGACCGGACTTTCCCTCTCCATAGGGTTCCTGATCCTTATCATCGGCCTGCCCTTCTTTGGACTTTTCCTCATATCGGTGCGGGGGATCGCCCTGGTCGACGGGAGAATAATCGAAGCTTTGCTCGGCGAACGCATGCCGCGGAGACCGATCTTCTCGAAAAAACCAAAGAACTGGCGTGACCGGCTACTCTTTCTATTCACCGATCCCATGGTCTGGAAAACTATCTTCTATAACCTGTTGATGCTTCCTCTCGGCGTAATCTATTTCAGCCTGACGATCACGAGTATCGCAATATCGCTCACACTCCTTCTCAGGCCTGTACTTGAGTATGCATTCCATCTTCCATTGGTCCATGGCAACGCCTGGTGCTACTGGACTCCCGGCTATCTCATGCCGGTATCGGTGGCTCTTGGAGTGATCTGGTTTCTGCTGACCCTTCACATGGCAAGGGGATTCGGAAAGATGCACGCGAAGATCGCAAAGGGGATGCTCGTTCGGGATTGATACGCTATCGAAAAAAGGCGTTTGCGCCAGCGCCCGGAGCAACGACGCGCGTGACGTCCGAAAGAGATCGAAGAACCTGGCAGGGTCTACCCTGCCAGGTTCTTCTACTCGTCGCCCTTCTTCGAAAAATGCCTGAAAAGCAACTCTGTCATAAAAAAAGAGAACGCAAAGACGCACGCCGGGATGACTATTCCGAACAGGATATTTCCCATCAGTTGTCCTCCTCTTTCCCGTGATGCTTGCGCCATGAATGCCAGGCGAGGATAAGCCCCGCGAACGATGTCACGTATGCCAGCGACATCCCCAGAACCATCTTCAATCCGTTATCCATTTATCGTGTCCTTTCCATAAAGATCATCGCGTCAATCCTCCCACTTCATTTTCTTCTCCAGTTCCTCCAGATAATGTTTCTGCTTCTCCTCGTACCCGCGCGATATCGCGGACAGCTTCGGGTCGATTATCTTGATCATCAGGAACATCAGTGCTATTCCAGCAGAAAGAGCTACGAACCCTTCAGGGATAAGAAGGGCGCTCAGAGCTCCGCCGATGAGGATCAGGACATAGATCAGAGGTGATATGATCACGGTGATCGTGTCTTCCTTAGTCCACTCTTCGGCCTCGGCCGGAGTCCATTTCTTCTTTATCAATCGCATAATTTCCTCCCGGAGACTTCCGGTTCGCCGCTTCCGATCAAACCTCTTTTCTCAGCTTCCCTTCTCACCGGCCCCCACCACCCGACGGGCCTTGACATGACATAGAATTTGACCAGCCTGTCCATATCTTCAGGTTTTGTAAAAAAGGTGACAGGTATGAAAACGAGAGCCCCGAGCAACATCAGCAACCAGAACTGGTGATAGTCCCTCAACTCGGGAAGTATCCCGAACGCCGGCAGCACCCATACGACAAGCCATGAGAATACAAGGTTCGACACCCAGGCGGCAAGATATGCCCACCCGTTGAATCTCCACCATATCACCTGCAGGATCCCCGGCAACCATATCCCGGCGGCCATTATCCAGAGAGCGAATATCAGCCATTCCGTGATGTTCTCCATTATCGATCCGAATATAAACGAACCTAGCAGCAGGATCACCGTACCGACCCTGCCCACCGTCACAAGTTTTTTCTGGCTCGCCTTCGGGTTGATATAATGATGGTAAAGATCTCTCGTTATATATACCGCGCCCAGATTGAGATGGGTCGAGATCGTGGAGATATGTATGGCTACGATCGCGGCAAAGAAAAATCCTATCATCCCGGGCGGAAGGTTCTCGAAACCCAGTCTGAACCACGCCATTTCGTAATCCTTCACATCCGTCAGGTCCGGATAAAGGACAAAAAAGGCCAGGATCGCCGCCCCCCATATGGCGTTTCTGAAAACGACCAGTGCGGAGCCGGCCCATATCGACCAGGAGGCGTCCTTCACCGTCTTTGCCGACTGGATCCTCTGAGCCTCGGGGAACCAGTCGATCGCCGTCCCCATACCGAGCCCCCCGAGTATCCCGATGAACAGCATCGTCAGGAACCACGCGACGGGGAACTCTCCCCCGAAGAACCCTGTAAAGTTGAAGGGGTTGAGCCTGCCCGCTTCGCCCATCGCCTCAAGTTTCGAGATGATCTCCCCGGCACCTCCAGCCGAGTTTATCCCCCAGAAAGAAACGATGATAATAACGATGAAGGCTATTATCCCCTGCTGGAAATCGGCCATCACCACACCCCAGTACCCTGCCGCAAGCACGTATATGGCGCATACCGAGGAGAATACTATAAGCCCGATCCAGAGCGGCCAGCCAAACATGAAACCGCAGACCTTCCCCATCGCGATCCCTACCCAGCCGAGGATGAACATGTTGAGAAAGACCTGCCATCCAGCCACCCAGCCGCGCAGGAGCTCGCCTGACATCCCGCCAAACCTCAGCGACTGCCACTCGGCCTGGGTGTAGGCCAGCGAACGCCTGAACATCTTGGTCGAGACGAAGGCACTGATCGCGCACCAGGCGGCATAGAATGTATACCAGAGCCCCGAAAGCCCGAACCTGTAGACGACCCCCGATACCCACATCGGTGTATCGGTAGCCGTGTGGGTGGCGTATACCGATGAGGCGGGAAGCCACCAGGGCAACCCTCTTCCGGCAAGGAAGAAATCGGATTCCGATCTCTTGCCGAGCCGGTAGAACCTCACTCCACTACCCACCATCAGGACAATGAAAGCTATCAGCCAGAACCAGTCAAGAAATTGAAAGACTACCATCCACCCTCTCCTTTTCACGCCGTGGCATTACTATTCCACTATGACTTCATCGATGAATATCCAGGCCTTGCCGCCCGCTCCGACGTGCCACCCGGGACATATCCCCATCGACTCGGCCCTTACCCTGACGAACCTCACCGTCTCGTCGAGATCCACGGCTGTCATCTCTCTTATCACCGCTTCACTCTGCCTGTCATCGATATCATTCTCCAGCACCGCGACTACTCTGAAATCTTTTCCATCTGAAGAGACGGCAAACTCTACGACCCTCGGCATAAATATCCAGGCTCTCTGATCGTGAAGGAATCCCGCCGAAATACTCTGTATTTTTCTTTGCCCCTGCAGGTCAAGAACCGCCTCGAAATCGACCCCCCTGTATCCCTGCCATCCTCCCGTTTTGAAATCGACCGATCCTCTGACAAGGTCGACCAGCCCGAGATCACCTCCTCCGGTATACATCGAGTTGTATCCATTCGTCAGGCTCACGGAAATGTCGCCACTTATCCTCTGGAAAACGGCTTCGAGAAGAGAGCTTTCCGACATGCCCTCTTTAACCGCGACAGCTTTCAGGGTAGCTGATCGGTCCAGGGTGATCGGCTCTGAATAGCCCGCCGATTCCGCGTGGGGGCAGCTCCCGTCGAGTGTGTAGAATATTCCCGCTCCTTCCTCGGAGCAGGATAGTGAAAAGGTCATCGACCCGGTAAAACTCCGTACCGCGGGCTCGACGAAAGGAACGGGGCAGACAATATGATCTTCGATCGATGAAACGGGCAGGTCCGACTTCCCGCTGCCCCATTTCGAAGGGGAGGGCCCCATCTCGAATTCGAGCGTTCCACCGGACACTATATCGGAATGGGAGATCCAGGACTTCGTCCATTCACTGCCGTTCAACCTGGAACTCTGAATATAATAATTGCTGTCCGATACTCCCCGTGCGGTTATTGCGAATACATTCCCTCCACCGGTATCGATCTCGATCTTTTCAAAGAGGGGGCTGCCGATGATATATTTATCGCTGCCCGGTGTGACTGGATAGAATCCCATCGCGCTGAGAACGTACCAGGCGGACATCTGCCCGCAGTCCTCGTTCCCGCACAACCCGTCAGGCGCGGCCCGGTACATCCCGTCCATTATTTCACGGACACGCTGCTGCGTCTTCCAGGGCGAACCTGTGAAGTTGTAGAGATATGCCATGTGCTGGCTTGGCTCGTTCCCGTGGGCATACTGCCCGATCAGCCCGGTGACGTCGGGCGCCTCGAACCCCTTCAACTCCCCACTGCGCGTGAACAATGAATCCAGCCTGGCCTCGAGCATCTCCAACCCGGACATCATCCTGGCAAGACCGCTCACATCCTGGGGCACATAGAAACTGTACTGCCAGGCATTGGCCTCGGTGTAGTGATAGTTGACCTCGTCCGGATCGAACGGCACGACCCAACCACCGTTCATCCTCGCTCTCATAAAACCGGTCGAAGGGTCGAAGACGTTCCTGTAGTTCTGAGCTCGCCTCATGAACCTGGCCGCATCCTCTTCCATGCCCATACCGCCGGCCATCACCGCTATGCACCAGTCGTCATAGGCATATTCCAGGGTCCTCGACACAGATTGGCCGGAGAATTCAGAAGGAATGAATCCGTACTTCTTGTAGTACTCAAGCCCGAGGTGATCACGTGTCGCGCTGTGCTTCATGGCCTCCAGAGCCAGCGAAGCATCGAAACCCCTGATTCCCTTGACCCAGGCATCGGCTATAACGGGAACGGCGTGGTACCCGATCATGCACCCTGTCTCATTTGCCCCAAGTTCCCATACGGGCAACATACCGCCCTCTTCGTACTGTCTGAGAAAAGTCTCTATGAAATCGACTGTCCGTTCCGGTTCGATTATCGTAAAAAGAGGGTGGGATGCCCTGTATGTATCCCAGAGAGAAAATACCGTGTAATAATCGAATCCATCCGTTCTGTGGACCTCAAGGTCCCGCCCTCTGTATCGCCCATCCACATCGCTGAACAGATTCGGCGCCAGCATCGAATGGTAGAGAGCCGTGTAGAAGGTCGCCCGTTCTCCGGCCGATCCGCCACTTACCCTTACCCTGCCAAGACTGTCATCCCATTTCCGGGCCGCCTCGACAACGATTCGGTCAAAATCCCAACCGGGGATCTCCGCTTCGAGATTTTTTCTCGCTCCCTCCATGCTGACAGCCGATATCCCGACCTTGACAAGAAGAACACCGTCTTCCGGCCTCTCGAACCCGAACCATCCTTTCGCGCCTACAGTGGTGCTTTCACCGGTGCTGGTATCGCTATCTCTAAAAAGTCGGTTGCCGGAAATCACACTTCCAAATATCGGCCTCGAGAACCTCGCCACAAAATAAACATGCTGATCTGCCGCCCAGGCTTCTGATCTTCTGAACCCCTCGACCTCGTTTTTTCCAGAGATCCGCAGACTGGAGTCCAGGACACGGTCCCTGTGATCGAGGTCTATGAATATCCCAGTCTCATCACCGGGGTCAAAACTGTACCTGTGGAAACCGCATCTTTCCGTAACTGTGAGTTCGGCCGTGACACCATGACTGCTTGAATCCAACGAACTGTCGCGCATCGAACTATTGAGATGTACCGAGTAATATCCTGGAGATGCGTGTTCTGAGGAATGGTCAAACGAGGCCCCGCACTCCTCCGGCACCGATGAACCATCACCGGCAAATGGGTCGGCGGAGACAGGCATGATCAATATATCACCGTAATCCGAACAACCGGTGCCGCTGAGATGAGTGTGGCTGAAACCGTAGATATGATTATCCGAATAATGGTAGGCCGAACATCCGTCCCATCCGGTCAGTCTTGTGTCGGGACTGAGCTGCACCATACCGAATGGGCTGGATGCCCCCGGATAGGTATGCCCGTGTCCGCCCGTACCGATAAAAGGATCGACCAGGCTGGCATACCTGAGAGAATCGAGCTTGCTCCGTAGACCGGCAACAGACTCGGAAAAGATCATCTGCCCCGCACCCGAATAAACTCCTGTGACCTCAGGAGCCCTGCAGGATCCCGTGCCGCAGCATGCAGGAAAAACAGATGAAAACAGGATGATAGCCGCCGGGATCATGGCAGTCAGTCTCATATTATTTTTCTCCATATCGGAAGGGTACAGCTCCTGAGCGATATCCAGTGATGACACGGATGATGGCACGGGCGCTCTTAGCGCCACACCTGGGAGCTATGTTCGTCTCGTTACCTGCCGTGGATTATGGTATAGAGGCAGCGGTCAAGTCCAGCTATATCAGGACTGGATCGCAGCCAGCGACTGACATGAGACTTCTTTTGACCGGATAAAAAAAGGAGCAGGCCAAAACCTGCTCCGTGCGAGATCCAAAGAGACTTGTCCCCCCGGCCTCATTAACATCATCGATATATCTGTTGCGGCATCTCCTGCAAAAAACTCTTTTCACATCTCCCGCGTAAGATCATTTATACAGATTCTTGATATTTCCCCAGGACGCGTTCGATGTTCCGATGGTCACATCGTGGGAAAAGGCGGAAAAACACTCTCCTCCGTCAAAAATCCCGTTCCCATTGATATCGGCATACGCCCATACATTCATCCCGTAGCAACCGAGCCATTTCACTTCGAGTTCTATCACATCTGAATAGTTGTTACCTTCAGCCGTGGGAGTGGAAACGGTCAGGCTGCCGGCATTGTATGTGTCCCCCGTCAGTGGGACCCCGTTTATGATCACTGTCCCGGTACAGTCGTTCGGAGAAAGATTCTCGAAAACAAGCATTACATTGTCGTAAACAACAGGTTCGTTGGAGAAACCGTCTACTATCAGCGTGAATTCATTGTTATAGAAGAAGTACCCCTCCATCCCGTCAACCGATGGTTCGAAGCTGCTCAGGAAAGGTGCCTGGTAGATGCTGTGATCTATATCGAGGGTCCCTATCTCTATCAACACTTCCCCACCCCTGTCATACATCGGATCGTACAGAGAATCACCGACCGTCACAGTAAAATATTCTGCGGTGTCATACCTGTAGACACACGCCCCGGAGGGATATGTCACAAGACACGGGTCCGAGTGACTATCAGCCACAAAAATGGCGGATATTAACAACGCGATCGCAAAAACTATTACCAAATTCTTCATTGCACGCCCCCTTGATCTCAGAAAAAATATGTTCATAAAACTAATCGATAATGATTATCACTCAATAAACATACTTCGTAAATACCTTTTTGTCAAGCCCTGGAATCAATAAACTTCAAAAAATAGCCGATTTACATCTGGCAGAAGTCTGTGGAAACGGTAGATATTCACAAAAAAGCCCGCCAGGGCGGGCTTTCAATTAGACTTTTTGTGGTCATACTAACACTTTTGAAAGGCCGGGCACCGGGCACGGCGTCCGTCACTGGTTGCGCCCAATGTCCTTCTGGATCATTTTCCTGGAGTCTCACCTGGAATGATCTCCGACGGGTTCTTCATGATCTGCTCCGCCCTCCATTTTGGCAGATAGAACGGATAGTAACATCAGACAGTCGACGACCACTTATCCCCGGGATCACAAAATGATATTCCCGGGATTTTTCAGCTTCATTCTTTTATCTGATATTTTTGAAACCGCTCTATGACTTCGTGCGACCATCATTATGATGATGCGAGCGGACCCCACCTGCTCCCGTCTCTGTTTCCACCAGGGAAAGGTAAAAATGAAATTTCGAGAAGTGACCGACATGGGAATCTCCGTCTGCCTGATATTCTGTGTTTTGTTGTCAGCCGGATGCGGAGAACCCGAACTCCAGAGCACCAGACTGAACAGGGAGATCTCGATTGACGGAAAAGACTCCGAATGGGGTGGCCTGGTCCTTCTCCATGATGTCGACACTTCCACCAGAATCAGCATCATGAACGATGACCGATTTATATATGCCTGTTTGTCCACCAGGGATCCGGAAACTCAGATCCGGGTCATCAAAAACGGATTTACAGTATGGTTCGATAAAGATGGCGGAAAGGACTGTGAGTTCGGGATCAACTACCCGATGAAATCTTTCACGGAAAATGGCCCGCCAGGCGAAATGGCCGGATTCGGCCCTCCGAACGGGAGGGACAGAAACTCTATCAGCGGCAACACTCCTGGGTCGGATCGAGGGATTCCCCCCAATATCGATCCACGGATGATAAGACTGTTCCTGCAAGACATACCTGGTTCCCTCGACATCATCCGACCGGAATCCGATATAAGGCTGACAAGAGGTATTACAAAAGCGTCTGAGCTGGGAATCGACGTATCAATGGATATGCGGGATGGCAACCTTGTACTTGAAATGAAAATCCCCCTTGTCGGGCAGGAAGAGTCAGTACACTCGATCGGTGCCACTCCAGGTTCGATAATAGGAATTGGATTCGTCGCCGGACGGATGGAGATGCAGAAAAATATGCGTAGCCCGGATGAGATGGATGGAGGGGGGATGCGACCTGGAGGTATGGGCGGAGGCCGTGGTGGTGGGCGACCTGGAGGTATGGGCGGAGGCCGTGGCGGTGGCGGGCGACCCGGGGGTAAGGGCAGGCCCGGAAGTGGCGGCCCTGCAATGCAGAAGCCACTGGAAATATGGGTGAAGCTCAAGCTGGCGGAATCACACGAGCAATAGTGGACCCTCGGCAATTTCAGTAGCGTCCTTCCATTCGAAAAATATTTGTCGTCAAACCGTTATTGAAACAATGATTAAATAACATGTCGACTTGAATCGGCCTGCGTGGTATACCTGCCGAGTCTCTACAGTCAAACAAATCACCGACAGCCCCGGCAAAAGCAGGAGATATCATAATGGATAAAAAAGAACTTTTCGACGACATCCGAAAAAAGATCGACGATATCATCTCGGCTCCTGGTGAATGCGATGAAAAACTGCAATCAATCTGCGATACCCTGCGAAACGAAGTGGAACACTACGACTGGGTGGGCTTCTATTTAACCGTACCGAACGGGGAAGAATTGACTCTGGGACCCTACACCGGCGACCGCACGGATCATACCTGTATCCCATTCGGAAAAGGTGTCTGCGGACAGGCCGCGGCAGGAAAGAAAACTATCATCATCCAGGACGTGGCCAGGGAGACGAACTACCTCTCGTGCTCTCCGGATGTGAAATCCGAGATAGTGGTGCCTCTGTTCAAGTCAGGTGAGGTTGCGGGAGAACTTGATATCGACTCGCATGCCCTCGCGCCTTTCTCTCCGGAGGACAGAGCTTTTCTTGAGGCTGTATGCAAGGTCGTTGAGACAATTATCTAGAAGCCAGTCATGAGATCACTCGAAAAGATGCAGATACTTCCCATACCCTTCTTTCTCCAGATCTTCCTTCGGAATGAACCGCATGGCTGCTGAATTGATACAGTACCTGCGGCCCGCTGGCTGAGGGCCATCTTCGAATACATGCCCGAGATGGGAATCTCCGTGTTCGCTCCGCACTTCGATCCGCACCATACCATGGCTTTCATCTTTTTTTTCGACGATATTGCCTTCCTCAAGAGGCTTTGTAAAACTCGGCCAACCCGACCCGGAATCAAACTTGGCGGTAGAACTGAAAAGCACCTCACCAGTTACCACATCCACATATATTCCCTCACGCTTGTTATCCCAGAACTCGTTCCTGAAGGGTGGTTCTGTACTGCAGGATTGGGTGACGCTGTACTGTATCGGAGTCAATTCCCTTTTCAGGACATCATCGGAAGGCCTTTCCACCCGGGCACTTCCTGCAGCAGGC
>JAGLYV010000128.1 GCA_023131975.1 Candidatus Krumholzibacteriia bacterium
AGACTTTGACACGCCTGATCTGTATAGCGATGGTATTCGTCATCTATCGGAGCAGAACCATCTTCCTCGTCCGGGACCACTTCCCGGCCTTGATACGGTAGAAGTAGATTCCGCTCGCGACAACTGCCCCTCCCTGATCCAGTCCGTTCCAGATCGTCCTGTGAATTCCAACCTGCCTGTGTTCGTCGACGATACGTTTGACTCTACGGCCCGATACTTCGAATATTTCGATCGTCACATGACCAGCCTCCGGCAGGGAGTAAGTGATCTCAGTAGTGGGATTGAACGGATTGGGCCGGTTCTGAAGCAGTGAGTACGCCGCCGGGGAAGTGCTGATCGTTTCTGTTTCAAAGAGCAGTTTTTCACCCTCATCCGACATGTATACTACGCGGTATCGGTAATCGGCCCCAGCCTCGACGCGCTCGTCCACGAATCGGTATTCCAGCCCTTCAATGTCGATATCCGGGTGCTCGATGGCCGTGAAATCGGCGTCATCTTCTTTCGACCGCATTATGATGAGCCTGTCTCCGGGGACCGGCTCGGAGAGCCGCCATCTGATATCGATACAGGCATTTAAAAAATCCGCTGAAAAAGACTCCAGCATCGTAGCGATACTGGGGTCGATCACGAATGAAACGGTCAGGGCGGGCTCACCTCCCGACCCGATGCAGTTGCCGATAAGATCACAGATGCGAGTATACCTCAGGACATGAGTCCCATCGATGTCGATACTTCTGTCAAGGAACAGGTAGAGCCAGTCGGGATTGACGTCTGTCGTCACTCTTGTTACTCCAACGATCAGGGCGGGATCGCCGCCCTCGAGCACTTCGTAGTTAGTGGGCTCGAGCGCCGATGACAGGTCGACTTCCTCGTCGAATCTCACCGAAAGGATATCGCTGGTAACGCCGCTGATATCGATTATTTCGGGAGGATATGTATCAGGGATCCCGAAAAAGACTCTGTCATCATAGTCCACTCTATTCCCGGCCAGATCCTGCACATGACGGACCCATAGTCGATATGTCATGCCAGCCTTGATTTTTGAATCGAATATTACCTGGACATCTTTGCCATTCGGCTGCAGGTTTGCTTCGATGACATCGAAATCGACATAGGCGTAGGGGTCCTCATAGAAGAAATAGCTGTGTATATAGGTCGCACCGAAAGGCTGCACCGGTTCGTTGAAAGAGACCATGATCCAGAGCCTGTCCGGGTCTACCTCGCTTACCGTGTATTCCGGAGGATAAATGTCATGCCCCAGGAAATCGACAAAGGTATCGGGCATCACATTGCCTCTACAATCCATTACCCCACCGACTCTGAGAGTATATGTCGCGCCATGGATCAGCATGTCCGGGAGGATCAGGGTGATGGTCCTGTCTTCCTCCGTAAGGGAAGAGGGAATCAGATCGACGAGGTTCCCAGGCGTACCTTTTTCGAATATCGTGAAATTCTCCTGCACGAGCGCGGTCTCTGCGAACAGCGGTTCGTCGAATCGAATCACAACATGGTTCTGGTCGGTACTTTCCGCAGACTGGACTGCCGGAGGTTCGTTGTCGTAGGTGAAGATGCTGTTCAGGAACAGGGGATTGGAATAAAAGATCGTTTCGGTGGGAAATCCGGGATCGCAGTTAGCGAATTGATAGACTCCCGCGTCGGGATGGGCCTCGATCTCGATAGTCGCGGGAGTGGCGTCCGTAAGGAATAGCGTCTGGGTGTGAGTCCATACCCAGTCATTCTGGCACTCCGCGAAGCACGCGCTCATGCCGTCGTCAAGATTACCGAGTGCGATGGAAAGAGCGGGGTTACCAGTGAAAGAACTGGCAAGGACATTTTCTGGATATTTCACGGAATATTCGGCGCACATCATGCCGTCATCGCCCGGCAGGCAGAAAATATAGATGTTGAACTGGGTCATTTCCTGGGAATACCAGACTTCACTGACGGAACGGTTCTCGTCAGCGAAAATGGCGATCCTGCCGTAACCGTACGCTTGTGTGCCGATGCTGGCAAGGAGGCAGACAGCGACCGCAAAAAGAACCATAGATCTGTTCATGATTCTCACCCCTTAACATTTTGTGGAGGTCTCTATAACTAGGATAACAGTAGAGAGGACCTGTGTCAAGGGACGGGAGAAGCAAGCGGGTTCAGGCGCAGGGAGCCGGGCAGCGAAAAAAAGAGAGCAGGGTCTGGACCCCGCTCTCACGTAGTTCTATCGATTACGTTATTTTGCCAAAAAGCCTAACGCTTCTCGTACCCTTTACGTTCGATTTCTTTTTTGAGTTCTTCCTTGTTGAGAACGGAGAATTCGACACGCCTGTTCTGGGCGCGACCCTCTTTCGTGTCGTTGGTCGCTACCGGGGTCGTCTCGCCATATCCCTTGGCGGTCAGATTTGCCATGTCCATTTTCGGATATTTGGAAACAAGATAAGCTCGAACAGCTGCGGCGCGTTTTTCCGAGAGTGTCTGGTTGTACTCTGCCGCGCCCTGCGAATCCGAATGTCCGCCGATCTCGACCTTTGCGGCCGGCCAGTTGACGAGTACCGCCCCGATCTCTTCGATCACCTCATGAGATCCGGCAAGAAATTCGTCCTTGTTGGACTCGAAATTGATCTTTGATGTGGAGATCATGCCGGCATCGATAAACTGGGTCTCGAATTCACTTGTCGCTACCGGGCAGCCCTTTTTGTTGACAGCGAGATCGGCCGAAGTATCCGGGCATTCATCGATTCCATCGAAGACGCCGTCGTTGTCCGAATCGATCGGGCAGCCTTTTTCATCGACCTTTGCTCCCTCTGGAGTCTTTGCGCATTTGTCGATTCCGTCCAGTACACCGTCGCCATCGGAATCAGAGGGACAGCCCCTGCTGTCGACTTCAGCGCCTTTTGGTGTTGCCGGACACTGGTCGATCCCATCGAATACACCATCATTGTCTGAATCGCTCGGGCAGCCGAATTCGTCTACTACGGCGTTAGCTGGCGTTCCGAGACATTGATCGTCACAATCGTTTATCCCGTCCATATCGATATCATCGCAATTACGGCATTTGAACCCCCACGGCATGAATATCCTGCAGGGCGAGATTTTAAATTCCGGACCTTTTTCCCACTTCTTGCCGCAACGGACTCCCGCTTCACCTGGCGAAACGGCCAGAGCCACTGTGGCGCAGACGAGGAAAAGAACTAGAAATTTCTTCACTTCCAACCTCCTTTTCATAGAAACCTTACCTGCGCGGATACTATCTTTTCTGTTTTAGATGGTCAAGAATAAATATTACGTAATATTTAGTTTACAGGTTGTTCCCGGCTTAAGTAGTTGAGGAATATGATCAGATATGATAATCAGAGTGTATGGTCAGAACAGGTAATCATTCGAACTTGCAGAAATAGGAGAAGTAAGTCATGAGAATAGTTGCAGTTTTACTGGTGGTGACGGGTCTTTTTTTCTGTTCATGCAGTAATTCGAGTGATCCTGTAAGTTCTGACGATCCGGGAACGTATCGTTTTTACGATCATCAGGAGATCAGTACTGCCGGGGGAGCGGACTTCGAGTTTTTCACTATCGGGCCCGAATCATATCTGGCTGTGGCCAATGCTAATGATGGTAACACTATTAACATCGATTCGAAGATATACAGATGGGTCGACACTTCCTTTGTCGAAATTCAGTCGATCCCTACTTCCCAGGCATCCGACTGGGAGCATTTCACTATCGGGGCCGAATCATACCTGGTCGTGGCCAATCTGAACAATGGAAGCACATATGATATCGACTCGGCGATATACAGGTGGGACGGCGCGAGTTTCATCGAATTCCAGGCGATCCCGACCGAAGGAGCGGTTGACTGGAAATACTTTTCGATAGGATCGGATTCTTACATTGCAGTCGCGAACAGCTCCAGCGATATTACGCCAAATACCAATTCAATGATCTACAGGTGGAACGGCACCAGTTTTGCGGAATTCCAGTCGATCCCTACAAGCCAGGCGAATGACTGGGAATTTTTTGCAATGGGAAGCGATTCCTTTCTTGTGGTCGCAAATAGAAATAATGGGACTTCCGGCAATATCGATTCAAGGATATACAGGTGGGACGGTGACAGTTTCGTGGAGTTCCAGTCGATTTTGACAAACAACGCCGCAGACTGGGAGGTGTTTGCGATAGGGATGGATACCTATCTTGCCGCGGCATTCTTCAGCAACGATGTGGCAAATGAGATAGATTCAAAGATATACAGGTGGAACGGTTCTACGTTCGCCGAATTCCAGTCGATTCCGACCGAAGGCGCGCTTGATTGGGAGTTCTTTTCCGTTGGGGGGGGATCATTCCTGGCGGTAGCGAATTACAGTAGTGAGGATTCCCGCAACACCGATTCAAAGATATATAAGTGGGACGGTTCTTCCTTTGTGGAGCATCAGGCGATCCCGACAATCGGTGCTACCGACTGGGAGTATTTTGTCATCGATGGAGATCCGTATCTCGCGTGCACAAATCTATATGACGGCTCGACACATATTCTGAACTCGATAATCCTGGCAGGGGTCGAGGAATAGTATTTCCGAGTATCCGGTGAGTCAGTGGTGGGTTTGTATCTTGATGCGTAATAAAAAAGCGAGGGAAGCCAGTTACCCGACTTCCCTCTTTATTTTGACCGGTGTGCTGCCCTATCTACAGCGCCCGGTTGTACTCGAGCTTAAGCTCTAGTAGCCGCCGCGACCGAAGCCGCCACCACCACGACCGCCGCCGCCACCGCGGTTATCGTTGCGTGGACGAGCCTGGTTTACCTTGAGCGTACGGCCCATGAAATCCTTGTCATTCAGGTTGTCGATAGCAGCCTGGGCCTCGGTATCGTTCGACATCTCGATGAAGCCGAATCCCTTTGGCCTGCCGGTGTCCCTATCCGTGATTATGGATATGGTATCAACAGTTCCGTGCTCTTCGAAAGCTTTCCTGAGATCGCTTTCACCTGTGTCAAAAGACATATTTCCAACATAAATCTTCATTACAGCCTCCTGTAGGCCTCAAACGTAAAAAATGCACAATACAGACATATTTTCGGAAAACCAACAAGCCCCCTAATAGAGATGATCAACTAGATAGGTGTCGTTCATCGTCTTTTTCGGCCAAACGGACCAATTTCATTCCGAATCCATCTGTTTCGCCAAGAATATATACCTATTTCCCACAAATACAACCCCAAAATTCCATTTTTTGAATTATTTACGATTCTGAAATATTTCCACTACACTGGCGATTATCAGTATTGCTCCGGCCACGGTCCCTTTTGTCCACCAACCTCATCTACATCACCCATGGTATTCGCCCAAATCATTCAGTACTTTTATTCGGGCAGGTGATGAAGTAATACGATGTTTCCTACCCTGCATCCGATATCTGCCGCGATGACCGGGCATTTGGCTATCAAGAGGAAAAATACTGTCCTGTCGGAATCCGACAGACCTTCGAAATTTCCCTGTCCCTTGCTGATGACTATGTCCGCTTTATAGAATCTTTCCATGAATTCATCTGAGCACAGGGCCGGGATGGTGCCGGGAGCGTCAGAACCCGAGGAGACGATTTCGGCTATGGTATCTATGCCGCAATCGACTGCATCTTTCTTCAGGGCATCATTAATGATCGGTTTTTCCTTTACGGCGTAAGTTATCGTTTTTGTCCCATCCATTCTCTTTATCTCTTCTATCAGAATCCGGTCGAATACGGTTTCGCCCGCGTTATCTCCCAGGTAAAGAACCGTGTTCGCCTCGCTCAGGGATATCTTGAAGGAATCGATATTAAAGAATGTTCGATTCTCATCACCGGTTTTGTTTCGTTCAGCCGATAAAATCTTCTCCAGTTCCACTCCGATGTCAAGAGCGTTGTTAACGCCGTAATCGATGATGTTCCCGGCGATTGCCAGCTCGACTGCGCTCAGTAATCTGTCCTGGCTTCGAGCGAGATCATTCATGGCTCTGTCATAAATGCTCAGTGCTAACCGATTGCTCTGTTCCTTAATTTGTAGATACGGGTCATCCGTGTCCGTGTGTTTTCTCACCAGGTTGTAAATGATACGGCCCATCTGGGGTGGAGACGCTTCCATCGGGAATTTCGGGAGGGTTTCGGCGACGGCTTCCAGTACCCGCCGCTGTATTTTCTCATCCGCCCCGGCAATACGGGATGCTTCGAGGGCCTGTTTAAAGAAACATGGTATGCAATCCAAGTAGGTTTTCATTCTGAGATGAATTTAGCTGCGACAGGAATAATAGTAAATGGTTTTTATTTTGTGAGAATGTAAGCTGAGACAGATCTCCAATGTGTAAGAAATAGTAATGTATAGTAATCGATTGACTTGTTGATAAATCCCGAACATATTTGCCCACGATACTATTTTCGTTGCCAAAGAGGAAACAACAGATGGGCTTCCTGAAAAAGTTGTTTGGTGGAGGGAGCAATCCTCCCGAATCTGCTCAAAATATGGGACGTAATGAGTCTTGTTGGTGTGGTAGCGGGAAGAAGTACAAGAAATGTCATTACCAATCGGACCGTAAGTATTTTGCAAACATTATCGCTGCTACTTGTAAAGGGCCTACATGAGGCACAAGATAAGGGTGAGTCTCACTCTTATATAGATGAATAAAGACGAGGAACAGGCCTGTCAGTTAATCACCTGCTTTCATTTCCGATTCTGAAATATTCCTACCACACTGGCGATTATCAATGTCGAGCCGGTCATGGTCCATCCGGTGACGCTTTCCCTGAGGATCAGCCAGCCGAGAAAGACCGCGATTACCGGGTTGACATAGGCGTAGGTCATGACGACCTGGTAGGGCAGAAGCCTCAGGGTCGTCAGGTAGGAAGTAAAACAGATCACCGAACTGAACAGCACGAGGTATCCCCAGGCCATCCATGCTTCGCCTGTTGGAGTGGGCAGCGGTTCGCGCCGGAGCAGGGCGATGACCAGAAGGCCGATCCCGCCCAGTAGCTGTTGCCAGCCTGACATGGCCCGGTCACTGAGGTCGAGTTTTCGTCTTTGCAGCCAGATAGAACCAGCGGCCCAGGAAAGGGGCGCGAAGAGCAGTGCGATGACGGCCA
This sequence comes from Candidatus Krumholzibacteriia bacterium, assembly GCA_023131975.1. Classification (GTDB taxonomy): domain Bacteria; phylum Krumholzibacteriota; class Krumholzibacteriia; order Krumholzibacteriales; family Krumholzibacteriaceae; genus JAGLYV01. The sequence goes on from JAGLYV010000128.1 coordinate 7,090, forward strand.
GTATGTCCGCTGTGTTTCCCAGTCTCAGAATGGGCCACGACAGGACGCCGACTCCAAGGAATCCGAGAAGGACCGAACCTACCATTCGCCAGCCCGGGAAACGCCGGTCGACGATGCAGACCATGCACTCGGCCCATATCGGCATCGATGCCACGAGCAGGGCCGCCAGCCCGGAAGAGACCCGAGTCTCCCCCCAGTTGACCAGCCCGTTACCTCCGAGCCAGAGCAGTATGCCGCTGCCCGCGAGTATTCCAAATTCCGAAAGAGAAAGCCGGACCCTCTCGCGGCGCAACCGGGCCCATACCAGCAATATTGCCGATGCCGCCATGACCCGTACAAATGCCATTGTAAATGGAGGGAATCCCGATCCTTCCCTCACCGCTATACGGATTGCCAGGTAGGTGGATCCCCAGACCAGGTATACTATCGATAGATGAGCAAGTCCGGCTCTATCGAGCGTTTTCTTGTCGACCATTCCAGTTCCCGTCAGTCGCTTGCCATTATGAACAGCGGTTTGGCCTCGAAGCTCTTGTAATGGGGCCGTAACCTGTCCGTGTTGTAATACTGGTCCACGTCGACCATTTTCTTGTAGCTCGTCACGATCTCGATCGGCACGTTGTCATAGCGGCCGTTCTTCAGGGCCACGAGTCGTCCCGAGACTCCCTCGAGAACGAGATTCAAAGCCAGATTGCCGTAGGCCATCGGGACGATAGAGTCGATCGCGTCGGGATCACCGCATCGGACCAGGTACCCGAGCCTCTGGTTGATGACGTTGATCTTGCGTCCGTTATTGAAATGCGGAGAGATATTCTTCAGCTCTCTGGAGATATATTCAGCATTTCCGCCAAGCTTTTTGTGTCCGTACGCGTCCTGTTCCTGTTCGGAGAAGGTCATGTCGCCGCCCTCATGCATTGCGCCTTCGGAGACGAGGACGACAGAATAATTGCTGGGGCTTGTTTTCCAGTCTTCAACCAGTAGTTCGCACAGGCGCTCCATATTGAAGGGATGTTCGGGGATGACGCAGCGGTTGGCCGCTCCCGCCATCGTCGGCAGCAGCGCCGTAAACCCGGCGTACCGGCCGAAGACCTCGATCACCAGGAATCTCTCGTGCGATCCGGCGGATGTCCGGAGGCTGTTAGTCATCTGGATCGTCCTGGTGACACAGGTGCTGAACCCTATGCAGTAATCTGTTCCGGGAACGTCGTTGTCCATAGTCTTTGGAATGGCTATGACCTTGACGCCTTCATGATGCAGCCTTACGCCGTAACTAAGCGTGTCGTCCCCGCCGATCGGGATCAGGTAGTCGATTCCCAGAAAATCAAGGTTCTTGAGGACTTCCGGTGTAAGGTCGTTCATGTCGTCGGTGTATTTGTCTTTCAGGTGCGTGGGCACATCAAGTACGGAGACATGGCTGGGGCGGGTCCTTGAGCTGTGAAGGAAGGTGCCCCCGGTCCGGCCGATCCGGTTTACCATATTTTCAGTGAGGATCTCGCAGTTGTTCCCATTGTCGGCGTCTTTGTCGCGTATGATCTCAATCATGCCGGCCCAGCCGCGGCGGATACCGACGACTTCGTACCCTTCGCGGATCGCCCTGATGGTGACGCTTCTGATCGCAGGGTTAAGCCCTGGAACATCGCCTCCCCCGGTGAGGATCGCTATTCTGCCTTTTTTTGTCCTGATATTACTCATAAGTTTTTCTCCATCATTATTAAAGCCCGGCCGGGCATAATGCAGGTCCACGACCGGTCGCGTACAGCGGCCTCAGAGGCACCGGAATCCCGGAGGGTCCTGGATGTCAGGAATACTGCAGGGGCAAATATTCGAGCTGATAAAAGGCGATGATCCCCTATTTGGCTTTTTTCTCTTTTCTTTTTTCCTTCAGCGATTTGGCTGGTTTCTTTTTTGTCTCTTTCTTGGTATTTCTTTCTTTTCCCATGATCAAGCCTCTCAATCTTTCATCAACAGGAGGGTATTCCGAATCTCTTACAGACGCCACGAGTATAATCCAATCGTATTCATTCCATCAATCAGATATTTTCCAGTCAACGATGATTTTACATTTCAGCCGGAATGGATACGCTTGCCAGACAGATAGAAAAGCGGCATTATCATTTCATATCCTTGGGGCCGCGGTCTCCGGTCGCGTTCCTGGTCGATATCGGAGTGAAAAAGTTCGTGTAAAGGGAACAGTCAATGGAGGAATCCGATGAAATTCGAGGCGCTTGACTTCTTCGAAATAGAGAAATCATTCAATGAGGAAGAGGTCCTGATCCGTGATACCGCGCGAAAATTCGTGGACAGGGAGATCATTCCTGGAATCGCGGAGCAATGGGAGGCAGGAGAATTTCCTCTCGATCTTGTGCAGAAGATGGGAGAGCTCGGGTTTCTCGGTCCATTTATTCCCGCTGAATACGGTGGGGCGGGATGTTCCTATACGATATATGGCCTTATCTGCCAGGAGATGGAACGTGGGGACTCGGGCGTCAGGTCGTTCTGCTCGGTCCAGGGAAGTCTCGTTATGTACCCGATCTGGAAATTCGGGTCGGAAGAACAAAAGAAAAAATATCTGCCTGAACTTGCGGCGGGGAAAATAATAGGGTGTTTCGGACTCACCGAGCCGGACGCGGGGTCCGATCCGCGTTCGATGACGACCAGCGCGCGAAAAGATGGGGACGGGTGGGTGCTGAATGGCGCCAAGATGTGGATCACAAACGGTTCGATAGCCGATATCGCTGTCGTGTGGGCAAAGGACGAAGAGGGTATCATCCGCGGCTTCATCGTTCACAGGGATGACGAGGGTTTCTCCGCCCCGGAACAGAAGCACAAGGTCTCGCTGCGTTCGTCGGTCACTTCAGAGCTTGTTCTCGAAGATGTACGTATCTCCGCGGACAGGGAGTTGCCAGGGACTGAAGACTTGAAAAGTCCCCTCATGTGTCTGACTTCGGCGCGTTACGGGATCGCCTGGGGGGCGGTAGGTGTTCTTCAGTCGGTATTCGACGAAGCCCTGCAGTACAGCCGGGAGAGGATACAATTCGGCCGGCCGACCGCTTCTTTCCAGATCACCCAGGCCAAGCTGGTAGAGATGGCGACAGATCTGACTAACGCCCAGATGATGGCGTATCGTCTCGGCAGGCTCGCGGACAGCGGCGCCATGAAGTACTACCATGTATCGATGGCGAAGAGACACAATGTCAACGTTGCGCTCGAGGCAGCCAGAAAGGCCCGCGGTATACTCGGCGCCAATGGTATCACCCTCGAGTATCAGACGATCAGGCATATGTGCAATATGGAGTCTGTCCATACATATGAAGGTACATTCGAGATACATACGCTGATCCTTGGCGAGTATCTCACCGGGCTGTCGGCGTTCGGGAACGAGTAGAAAACGGAATCTCATCTCAGACTGCCAGTATCCTGGGCTCACTTTTTTTCAAATCAGTGAGATTGTGCTTATACTTGACCAAGTATCATGCTAATATAGCTCTCATGTGGGAATATCTAAAATCTGTTCTGGCCCTCGATGGCCTTTCAAGGAAAAGCCAGACACTCGTCTACATGATGCTCGGTGTGGCTATAGGTATGGCTGCGATCGTCTTTCGGGTGGCCAATGCTGTTTCTTATGTCAATGAGGAACCCGAGACCTGCGCCAACTGTCATGTCATGACCGATGTCTACGCCAGCTGGCAGAGGGGAAGCCATGGCGCGGTAGCGGTCTGCACCGACTGCCACCTTCCGCATGAGAATATTATCTCAAAAACGGCTTTCAAGGGGATGGACGGGTTGAGACATTCTTTTGTCTTTACGGCCGGTATCGATCCACAGGTAATGGAGTTATCCAGAGGTGCCATCCCGGTGATACAGAAGAACTGCATCCGCTGTCATTCGTCGCAATTCGCCATGGTAAAGCTGGCGTCATCCGGTGAGCGCAGATGCTGGGATTGTCATGACAATATACATAATAGTGTAAGGAGCCAGGCCTCGTCTCCATCGGTACTCAGGCCAGTGATACCCCGTGCGGGATGGCCTGTGCCGAAGGGCTGGTAGTCGCGGCATCGGGGAAAAATCGGATTTAGAAAGGAAAGAGACATGAAAATACCGGAGAAAACGAGACTTCCCCGCTGGGCGGGAGTAGTCATCGTAGGATTACTCGCCGTGGTCGTGTTTCTGCTGGGTATGTTTGCCGTGTCGATAATGGAACATCGGTGGGAAGCACAGCGGCCAGCTATCGCGTTGCGGCCGGTCGATGAATGGGAGACAGATAATGCCGTTTACGGGGAGAATTATCCGAGGGAATATGACGGGTACCTGAAAACGGAGATAGACGATACCGAAACGATGTATGGCGGGGCCTTTCCAAGGGACTATCTGGAGGAAGATCCCTACCAGGTGATCCTTTTCGCTGGATATGGTTTCGGTGAGGAATACAGGCAGGGACGCGGACATTTTCACGCGATCGAGGATGTTACCGAGACGAAAAGGATCAAGAAACCGGTTTATGCTGCTACCTGCTGGACCTGCAAGAGCCCCGACGTTCCGAGGTTGATGGCTCAGATGGGTACGAAAGAGTTCTACGGTTCCAATTTTCATGATCTCGCAGATGAGATAGTCAACCCGATCGGATGCCGGGATTGTCATGATCCTGAATCGATGAAGCTCGTGATAACGAGGCCCGCGCTGAGAGAGGCATACGCTGCCCAGGGCAGGGATATAGATGAGGCTACCCACCAGGAGATGCGCTCCCTGGTCTGCGCCCAGTGTCATGTAGAGTACTATTTTCTGAACGATCCCGCGGAGGGAAAGAAAGATTACCTGACATTGCCATGGGTACAGGGAACATCCGTGGATGAGATGATAGCCTACTATGACGGGTATGGATTCTCCGATTATATTCACCCGATCTCGGGCACGCCGATCATAAAATCACAGCACCCGGACTACGAAGTCTTTTCGACAGGGATCCACGCGTACCGGAACGTAGCCTGCGCCGACTGCCATATGCCGTATGTCGCGGAGGGAGGCATGAAAGTCTCGGATCATCATGTGCAGAGTCCCCTGCTCAATATTTCAAACAGCTGCGCGGTCTGTCACCGGTGGACCGAGGACGAGATAAGGGACCGCATCGAATCGATACAGAGCATGTGCTACGATGCGAGGATGGCTGCCGAAGATGCTCTTGTAAAAGCACATTTCGACGTGGGCGCGGCGGTTCAGTCCGGAGCAAGCGCGCAGGAACTCAGCGCTATCAGGACCACGTTGCGCCACGCGCAGTTTAAATGGGACTATATAGCTTCGAACAACGGTATGGGGTTTCACTCACCGCAGGAGTATCTCAGGATCGCGGGAGAATCCAGATCGCAGGCTCTGGAGGTCAGGCTGCTTGCGGCCAGGCTGCTTGTCGAGAAAGGGTATGCCGATACACCCGTTTATCCCGATATCTCTACAAGGGAGAAGGCCTGGAAGGTAGCGGGCACCTTTGTCGATGGCAATGGTGTGAATCTGTTGTCGGGACAGTGAGTTTCCAGAGCAGGACATCGAATTTCAAGGGTAGTACATTAAGTTTCCGGGACAGATCCAACCGGAGCCATGGTTGAGGCTGCGGGTTGACTCTATCCCGGAAGATAGATCATGGCCGGTCTAGTCGAGGGCCTCGATTTTCTTTTTCATCTCTTTCCAATCGAAACTCTTCGCCAGCTTCAGGCCGGTTTCCATATTGTTATCCTCGAATGTGATAACGAACATGGAGGATTCTTCTTCGCTCTTGGTGAGAAGGACGGTGACCGTACCGGAGTGTTCTTCTTTGTCATAGATGGAATAGACTGTGAATCCGTCCATCTCCTTGAGTTCGACCTTTGCCTCGTCAGATTCGAAATTCATCGACTGGCCCAGCTGACCCATAAACGGGGCGGTCGTCGCGGCGTTGCCGATGATGATCATCGCTACTACTTCTTTGTCGCCCTTCGAATATGTGCGTATCGCCTGGATCATCTTCATGCCCGGCATGTCCATTGCCATGCCTTCAGGGTCGTCACCTTTCCAGCCCTTGACATCCTGGAAGAGACCATAGAGTTTCTCATGTTTCTGGGCGTGCAATCCGGCCGGGGCGACTGCCTGGAAAAGGAAGATAACGGCGATCGCGAGAACCAGAGTGATAGTCGATCTTCTCATCACTACCTCCTGTTGTGATCCGGACTGATGCCGGAATCGATGTGAGATCCTGTGCCCCGTTCCTGCAGAGCGATTTCAAAAAATGAAACCAGTAGGATAGTACACCATTTTAGCGGATTCCAAAATATAAATGTTGATTCAAGAAAGGAAAGGAAGATACATCGTGTCTACTCATAGTTGATATTTATCCCGGGAGATTGGATTTGGTAGAGCGTGTGATATTGTGTATTATTCATAGCCGTTGGAAAAAATGTCTGAATTGGAAAATAAGTACCTGAATCAGATACCTGAATCAGGTCTGGATCTTGCGGAAAAAGGATTATGAATAAACGAACGAACAACAGTAAGACCAAGACAATAACGATCTCGCTTGCTCACCTTGTGCACGATGTTCCTGGCGCCTTTCTCGCGCCGATCCTTCCCCTTCTGATAGAGAAGTTCGGCCTTACCGTATTTCTCGCGGGTATGCTTGACACTTTCAGGCGAATCCCCGCGATCGCCAATCCCTTTCTCGGGCTTATGGCTGACAGGGTATGTATCCGCTGGTTCATCATCCTGATGCCGGGAACGACCGCCATATTGATGAGCCTGCTGGGAGTCGCTCCGGGATACGCTTTTCTGGCTGTGCTTCTTCTACTGTCGGGGATCAGTTCTGCTCTCTTCCATGTGACAGCTCCCGTGATGGTCAGGTATGTATCTAAAGACCGGATAGGTATGGGGATGAGTTTTTACATGCTCGGAGGGGAGCTGGCACGGACACTCGGCCCGCTTATCATCCTTGGAGCTGTATCACTCTGGGGGCTGGAGGGCACCTACCGGCTGGTTCCGTTCGGGATAGTGGCCACGATCCTTCTGTACTTTATGTTGAAGGACGTTTCGATGGAGAGAGAGGCGCCTGAAAAGCATGATGAGGGGGTAAGAAGGACTTTTATCGGGCTTGTGCCCTTTTTCATCTGCGTGACAGGCATCTTTTTCTGCAGGGCGGCTATGAAATCGGCGCTTACACTTTACCTGCCGACCTTTCTTACATCACGCGGCGCTTCACTCTGGATGGCGGGGATATCACTCGCGGTGCTTCAGTTCTCCGGCGCGGCGGGAACTTTTCTCGCCGGTATCATCTCGGACAGGATCGGGAGAAAGGCGACATTGCTTATAATCACTGCCGTGAACCCTTTCCTCATGTGGCTGTTTATCTGGCTGGAGGGCAGGTTCTCTATTCCGGTCCTCATCATCACCGGGTTCTTCCTGTTCGCCAGCGGCCCCGTTCTTCTGGCGCTGGTCCATGACATCGATTCCAAACGCATGTCGTTCATAAACGGGATCTACATGACACTGAATTTTACTTTGAGTTCGATCATGGTCCTGCTGGTCGGTTTCTCGGCTGATAAGATAGGGCTGGACCTTACTTTCAGGATATCGGCTTTTTTGGCCGCGGGCTCTGTGCCTTTCGTTCTTTTCCTGAAGGCTCCGGGGAAAGGTCTCAAAGACAGGTAGAGTGAAAAGAAGATAAAAAATGCCGGAGTCGTTGGTGGCCCGACCTGCCGGATAAGGCACATTTTCACATGCCAGGCGTAAGCCCGAGATTCGATCACCACAGGGGAACCCATTTTCATGAAATCCGTCCGCGTCGGTCCTGGGCCTTCCCGTATGAGGTTTCCCACACACCCGGGACTTTCTGGTGATCTCTGCTCAGGGACACGCCGTTCGACAATGTCCGGGACTCACCAACAATTTTCTCCGACAAAATAGTGCAATCAATTTTCAAATCAACCCGAGATGTTCTTCGAGGCTGCTACTATCACTCATTACAAGAATGAATCCAATTTGCGCGAGGTCCCGAATAAATGCTGATATTAATCCATAGAGGGGGTGGAATGTGGCGTAAGCATATTATATATCAACGGGTTATGTTCTGGCGGCGGGTAGTTGCGGGGCAGGGATCAGGCCTTTTTCGACAATAATATGTCCTGATGTAAGCCTGGCCGCAGGTCGACACCGCACAACGCGAACGTAATAGATGATGTTACTTGCTGTTATCACATGAGTTGCGAGAATAAAACATAATGACACACATTGAAACAGGTGATTACAGTGAATTTCCGAATGGACAGTCGATCCGGGTTGCCGGATCGATTCCGTCGAGCCTCCTGGCTGGTCGAAATGCGGGAAAATCGTCAATTCCTGTTTACAGAAAATATTTGTAACATATTGCAATAAATTATCTTGACAGCCTGACAGGCATCACTTACAATCGGCGCACTTCCCGATTGTAAATCATTTCCATTCCCCACCATTGATCCAGGAGGGCTTGATGAAGCTTCTCTCGCGTACGCGTTTCAATTGGGTTTCAGGGATCGTTCTGCTCGTAGCATTCGGTATGCTTGCCGGATGTTCCGGAGTGAGCGACAATCTCAATGCTCCCGATACCGAGGGCCTTGGACTTGTTCAGCTCAGCAAAGCTGACCCCCGCATCCAGACTGTAATGGCGGTACAGGACCGTCACACCGGCAATTTGATGAGTGATCCGGAAGTAGTCGGAACGGCCACAGGCCTTGACGACAAAGGAAACCCCGCGATTTTCGTATATCTGGAGACTTCCAGAGGTGGCAGGGACGTTCCTGCCGAGATCGAAGGCATTCCTGTAAAGAAGATCGTATCGGGTAAGATAATGATGTTAAGGGGAGGTGGCGGTGGTAGTACGACCGGTCACACTGCCCGTTATCCGAGACCGATATCTCTCGGTGTTTCCGGTGGTAACAGCAAGGATTTCGCGTATCCTTACTGCTGCAGCGGGACGCTTGGATCTCTCGTTCAGAATGGTTCAGGCACACAGTTCATCCTGAGTAACAAGCATGTATTCGCGGGCGACCAGGCCGCGAGCGCCAACGATCCGGATGTAGCCGAGATCGGCCAGGCGATCAACCAGCCAGGCCTGATCGAAGTAGGCTGCCAGGATATCTCTGCTGACTATGTCGCGAATCTGTCGGTATGGTGTGAAGACGGACTCAACATCGATTGCGCCCTGGCCGAGGTCATGCCAGGTATGGTCGATCCGGGAGGATCGATCCTCGAGATCGGTGAGCTGTCGGGCACTACGATGGACGCCTATGTCGGGCTTAATGTTAAAAAGAGTGGTCGTACTTCGGGTCTGACCAGAGCCTATGTAAGCGCCCTCAATGCTACATTCAATATCGGTGGATCCGATGAATGTGGCGGCGAGGCGACTGTAGAATTGTTTACGGGTCAGATCGTCATTACGGGCAACAGGTTCCTCCAGGGTGGCGACTCTGGATCCTTGCTCGTCGAAGATGTTGCGGTCAATCCCCGTGCGGTCGGCCTGCTTTTCGCCGGCAGCACACGTACTGCGATTGCCAACCCGATTGATAACGTGCTGAGTTATTTCGGCGTTTATATGGTTGGTAACTAAGGAAGTTGTAGCCCTCAGGGGCCTACAGTATCCTTGTAGATAGACGTCCGTCCCTGTATCTCTCAGGGGCGGACGTTCTCATATAATAATGATAGTATCTGGCGTTCTGGGGCCTGAGCCTGATTCCCGTTCATCAACACCTGGTGCGAATCTACCACAGCATGCCGAGATCCTTGAAATACTCGTTCAGTTCCCTGCGCTCGGCAAGATTGATCTCTTCGCTCCATAGTTCTACGGGGTTCAGTTCATCTGTCAGCACGGGTACGTTGCTGATGTCCGGGATGAATCTGTTATCCCACGCATGTATGCGGTCGTAGTCGGCGCTGAATCTGGAATCGGGATCGGGCAGGTCGGCAACGGTCTCCAGTGGCCGGTTGGAAGCCAGGATGATGATATTGCCGAGTATGTTCGGGGGCTCGGCGATCGGCAGGGCCAGGACTTCGGAGAATTGGCTCTTCAGGGTCGCTGTCACCGATCTGACTATCGTGCTTTTCCACCCGATCGACTGCAGGTTGATCGCCAGGATGCCGTCATCGTCAAGCCGCGATTTGACGAGCCCGAATGCCTCTTTTGTGATCAGGTGAAAGGGTACCGATCCGCTGCCGAAGGCATCCATCACGACTATGTCGAATTTTTTGTCGGTGCCATTCAGAAACTGCCTGCCGTCCATCGTGTAGACGCTGGCGTCCGCGGGTTCGAGATCAAAATGCTCTCTGGCCATTTCGACTACGACAGGGTCGATCTCTACTGCGTCTACAGTCCAGCCTTCCCGCGTAAAATGCTTCGCGACCGACCCTCCTCCGAGGCCGATCAACAGCGCGTCGCCGGAGGAGGAAAACATGTATCGGGAGATGTCCACTACATTGACATATGAAAAAAGAGTTTCGTTCGACTCGATGTCGGTGAAGGTGTGGATCGCCCCGTCTATGAGAAGAAAACGCGCGTTCAGATATTCGACGACCATGATCTGCGCGTAGGGACTTTGCTCGAATGCTTTAATCGCGCCTTTACCAGTCGACCGCGCAGGTGCTGTTTCCATAAACAGTGCTGCCAGGGCGCATAGTATAAATAACAATGCCAGCCCTGCCCGTTTGGCCAGGGATCTTCTGTCGAGCATGGTTGCGAAGGCCGCGGTGAGTAGAAGAATTATTCCGATCGATATCGTCAGTACGGAGATGCCCACTTTGGGGATGAGGATGAATCCGGTCAGGAGAGCGGCGACGACGCTGGCTGCCGTGGAGACCGAGTAGAGGTTTCCCGCGGAGCGGGCTACTTCTCCCAGGCTGACGGTTCTCAACTTGAT
>JAGLYV010000129.1 GCA_023131975.1 Candidatus Krumholzibacteriia bacterium
CTTCAGCAAAAAAATGGATATAACCCGCCGGGTTTAAGTTCGAAGTTATTTTATTCTACCAGTGTCTCCTGAAGGGAAGTTGACCCGACCAGATGGGTGATAAAAATATAAGAACAATAGAACAACTCGAGCAATATGCCTCGTTTACCGCTGATGAAAGAAGTGAGATCGCGAAGATCATCGAAAGTCATCCGATGTCACTCACTCAATATTATCTGGACCTGATCGACTGGGACGATCCGGATGATCCGATCCGCAGAATGGTCATTCCCTCGAAAGAAGAATGCGGGACTGAGGGGAGTTACGATACAAGCGGAGAATCTGATAACACCAAGGTGCGTGGCCTGCAGCACAAGTATTCCCAGACAGCTCTGATACTGGCAACAAATCAATGTGCTTCCTATTGCCGTCATTGTTTCAGGAAAAGACTGGCAGGGGTAGTCACCGATGAAATAGTGACAGACTGGGATCTAATAGTTGAATATCTTTCCGGGCACAAGGAGATCACAAACGTATTGTTAAGCGGAGGTGATCCACTAACATTACCGAATGATGAGATAGCGGATATTCTGCAAAAATTATCAGGCGTTCAACATTTGAAGTTTATTCGAATCGGGACACGGATTCCTGTAGTCGATCCTGACAGGATAATAAAAGACGATGAGTTGTTGAATATTTTGAGAGATTGTTCCCGCGAAAGAAAACAATTATATATCGTGACGCAATTTGATCATCCGAGAGAAATCACTCCCCGCGCTGTTAAAGCCATAAATATGTTAAGTGACGCGCATATGACAGTCCTGAATCAGACTGTATTATTGAAAGGGGTCAATGATAAACCGGAAGTTCTTGCTGAATTACAAAGTAAACTGACAAAGAACGGTGTCACGCCATACTACGTTTTTCAATGTCGACCCGTTAAAACAATAAAGCATATCTTCCAGATCCCATTGTACAGAGCTCTTGAGATCGTAGAAGAGACGAGGACGATGCTTGATGGACCCAGTAAGAGATTCCGATTTGTCATGTCACATGAGACCGGGAAGATCGAGGTCGTCGGGCGACTGGACGATCATCTGTATTTCAAATATCATCAGGCTAAAGACAAGCTTCTTGCGGGAAAACTGTTCCGCAAGAAAATCAACAAAAATGATTGCTGGTTGGACCTTTGAGCTTCTGATATTTCCATGACGATAATTAAGGCTGATTCGGGTGATCCGATTCCTATGTAATCTTCATCCTTGTAAAACCGTGTCCTGAAGTGTATCGTGGCACCTGACAAATCTTTTTTGGGAGATCGATGCAGGAGGGTCAGCGTGTCGTTCAGATACGATATCAGGTTTGCCGGAGCGGGAGCGCACGGTTTGATAGACGCGGCCAGGGTCCTGGCAGAGGCCGCCGCGATCTATGAGGATCTCTACGCTTCCGAGAGTTGTTCCTTCGGGCCGGAGGCCAGAGGAAACAGTTGCCGGGCGGATATCATCCTTTCAGACCGTGTCATCGAATCGCCCCGGGTGGAACTCGTCGATTTTCTGCTTGTTCTTACGTCTGACGCGTACGGAGCTTATATCAGTGATCTGAAGCCGGGGGGGTTGCTCGTTGTGGACGACGGAGTCGAAACTGACGATAGGGCGTACGGCAGGCTTGTGCAGAAAATCAGTCTCTGCGCCGACGGTGATCCGAACCTTGAGAACGCTCAGGCAAATATCATGATTCTCGGAATATTCGCCTCAGCCTGCAACATCATCGGCAGGAAGTCGCTACAGGATGCGATCGTCGGTAGGGCTCCGAAGACGCTCGAAGAGGAATATCTGGCTTCCTTTGAATACGGGTTTGGCCTTCTCGAAGGCAGGGGCATCCAGTGTCCACACAGGCGTGACAGGGACGAGGGGCTATGAAACAACCTCTCGTGAGACTCTCCGAGAAAACGGCGAACCTCGGCAATTACAATCTCAAATATCTTCATATGATATCTTCCAGCATCGACCCTTTTCTTTCAGCGCTTGAGAGAGAGGGAGTAAGAGACAGGGTGCATCTGTGGAGCTACTCCGTTGATATTCCGGGAGAGATGGATGTCGTTCTGAAATCCGCACAATCGAAGGACGAAGCCCTGGAAATGCTTGGATGTTATTATTCTCTGCAATTTCTTCATATGAACCTCAGGATGGTCGATCTCGTAAAACTCGAACTGGCGACCAGCACGGAGAGGGACCTTACAAGTAGAAAATTCATGCTCGAGGTGGGCCGCATGTTCAGGCAGCTTACCAGGAGTTATATGCATGGGCTTCTGAGCATATTCCTCAAGGATGTCTCTTATCCCGAATTCGTAATGCTCGGTGTGGGGACCAAGTCTGACCAGGACGATATAGATCTCGGGATCGTCAGGCGTGGTGGCGAGAATCCTGAAGGATTGAACAGGGCGATGGGGAAGCTGTCGAATCAGATGTTCAAGACCGCGACCAGACTTCATTTTCACCTGTCCGAATATGTGGGTGACAAAAGTCTTACAGCGACCATAGAAGAGTATGAAGAAGTCTTCGACAATAATTCCTACGATTTCATCATCGTAAACGAGATGATCGGGGCCGCGACCATCCTCGGGAGCAAGACTATGCACGAGGAGTTCAGAGAAAGGGTCACCGACCGCTTCTACTTCGACAAGAACAACCGGCAGAACCGTTTTCACGAGGGTTTTCTTCGTGGGATACTCGGAGAGATCCGCTCGGTGCTCTCAAGGCCTCTTTCGACTTACTCGATAAATCCTAAGGAAGACGGGTTGCGACCGATACGGGGCCTCCTGTCCGCACTGAAACTGGTTCACGGTATAGACCAGGTCAACGCCTGGGATATCCTCGATGAATTGAGGATCAGAGATACATGGAGGAGGGAGCAGTACGACGACATTGAGAAGACCCTGAGTTTTTTCGAACTTTTCCGGCATCTCTACCAGTTACTGGTGGCTCAGGACGAGGATATAGCTATCAGGGAAGCGCCGATCGAGGCTATGGTCGCAAAAATCGCGCGAATGATCGGATTCGAGGACAAGGGGATGGTGCCGGCGGAGGATTTCATGCTGGTCCTCTACTATCGTTTCCTTGAGAAGAGCGTAAGCGCGATCGACATCCTTACCGGAGACCTTAGAAAACATCTTAAAGATGTAAGTGTCCTCAGGCCTATATTGTCGGGGAGTATCCATTCCGATCCAGATTACAAGGGGAATCTCGCTGTCGATTTCGTCAAGGCATCCTTTTTCTCTGAGAATATCACTTACTGGGAAGATTTTCTTGTCGAACTGGATGACCGTTCAGGAGAGTTCTACCGCAAATTCGTCAGGTCGTTCTCGGAACTGCAGAAGAAGATGAGAGGAAAAGTGGGAAGCCTGTACGTATCCGGGGTACGTCACGATCCGGCGCCAGTCCTGAAATTCCTCACAATCCTCGCGAAGAGAGCAGAGACCGATGAGGGAAAGGACCTGTTCAGTTTTCTCAGCAGCCTGATGATAGAGAAAATGGGCGAACTGCCGGATGCTTCAGACTCATTTTCTATGGTTTCCGTATCTCATCCGGTGGTCCTCAATAATTTTCTTTCCAACCTCAGCTGGAAGCAGCTAGAAGATTTCATGGATGTCATACGGGAAAAACCCGCCCTGCCAGATACCGCGAAATACCACAGGCAACTCGTGGCACTGACGAATATCCACAGGCAGAGCAGTCATTTCTTTCGCAGGCATTTTCACCCGCTATTGAATAAGTATCCCGTATTTATAAAAAGCCTCTACAACAATGAACGCCTTCGGGAGATAAGTAACGGCCTATACAGCGATCTCACATCTCTGGAGCCTCTCGATGTGCTCTTTGCGCGCATCGGAGATTATTACGACATGGAATTCGTCAGGGTAAGTCTGCTGGTGCTGGCCGGGACGGGGAGCGAAAGGACCGATGCGGAGTTCATAGAGTTCAGTGACAGATATACTCAGCTTCTCTATGAGTTTGCTATGCAGGACGTCCATATGGCTCACGGTCATCCGGTCCAGACCCACGATCTGCTGGCGATGTACACAGCGGGAGGACATGCCAGGGAACAGGGCTTCGACGACGACTACGATATGTTTTTCATCCTCGATTCAAGCGACGCGGAGACGATCGCGCTCTGCAACCGGATCGTCGCGAAGATGAATTTTCACATCCTCAAACGAGGGATACTCCCGCATCACCGTTTCGCTGACCATTTCGGCAGTTACCTGGTGAGCTTCGACCAACTGGTCGATCACCTCTCGGGAACGAACGACAACGTTTATGTGGACCTTTCCCAGATACTCGGGTCGAGAATGCTTTCAGGTACGCGCAAACTGGACAAGAAGCTGATGAAGACTATCATCGAGCCGCTGATCTTCGAGAAAAATCGCGAATTCGTAGACTATCTCTACCAGGAGACGATGATGCGGCATTCGAATACTGACGACTCCATCCGGTCGAATATCAAGGAATGTCCAGGGGGGCAGAGGGATATCGAGATGCTTCTGCTGATATACAAAGCGAGGCACAGGCTGAGAGATCCCCTGTCGAGGAAGATGCTGGAGAATCTCAAGGAACTTGCTCCTGAAAAGGCGGAGGACTTCGATCTGATAATAAAACATATGAACTTTATCAGGCGGTTGAGAGATATATATCGTCTCAAGGTTGCAGCCCAGGACGAGATAGAAAAGGACTCGATGGGGGCCGTCGCTGAATCGTTTGGAATGGAGAGTACTCCTGAAGCAGCGAACATCCTGTACGACATGTTTATCGAGAGCACGGACAACGCCTACATCACAATAAGAAGACTTATGGATGGTGTCTGGGACTGAACTTCGTGACAGGGGCGATAGTCCGATCTCGGGGAACACGGATCAGACAATTGTTATCGACTGGTCCTGGATGGACATTTTTCTTTTTATGGAAGTGACCGCAAGCCCTCCGACCCAGGCAGACTCCAGACCTTCCCGGGTTTCCCTGATATCCACGAAGACATCGCATAGCTGGTCCAGTTCCCTGCCCTGCTTCATGACGTACGAGCCTTTTGATATGACTCCGTGCCTGGCAAGGTATGTAGCGATGCTTACAGCCGCGGTACCCGACCCTGGATCTTCCCAAAGTCCTGATCCCGGAGAAAAATGTCTGGAATAAGTGATACTTTTATCGTCAAGCGAATCGAGAGTGAATATATCGACGGTCTGGATACCGAGTTTGTCGTTCATCAGCTTCAGCTTGATCAGATCGGGATTCATATTGCTTAGAGCGGTATGGTTCTGTATCGGGATCACGAGCTGGATGAGGCCGTTCGACAGGATTTCCATAGGGAGGCCGGTTTGAAGGATCAGTCCACTGTCGATTCCGAGAGTGTTTGCGATATCGTCCAGATCGAAGGTCGCCGGCCTGTGTCCCGTGACGGTCTTCTGCATCATGATTCGGCGAAGAAGACCTCTATTAGTTCCGGTAAGCCTTATATGATCGCCTTCCACGGAGGCGCCTGAGCGATGGCTCTCCATCTCAAAATCGAATTCGATGGGAACCGGTCCGATCTTGGTATCGATTATCACTCTGGTCAGCCCATCCTTCAGGGTTATCGTTCCATTATCAGCAAGGACGAGGCAGGTACCGATCATGGCGTGTCCGCTGAGGTCGTATTCGACGTCCGGAGTGAAAAATCTGATCCTGGCGGCGGCGCCTTTCGACTCTGGCGAGTTGACGAAAGTCGATTCGGAAAGATTGATCTCTCCGGCTATCTTGTACATGTCATTGGTTGTTAGTCCCTCTGCGTCCGTGATCACCGCGACGGAATTGCCATGGAAGGGAGAGGTAGTAAAGGCATCCACATATTTTATTTCGTATTTCTTCATATTTCCTTTCGTCTGTGGCGGTCCGGTCCGGCGAAGCGGTGGAATGCAACAGATGGCAGGGGCATAGTTCAGGCGTGGGTGTCGCTAAGTTATTGTTTTGTACCAGCCCTGAAAAACAACGTTTCCGTTGTCATGCTTTCGTCAGGTTATATAGCAAAAACAATTCCTGAATTGCGTGTGGGGGTCCGATAAAGTTTAATTCGGGTCCCTGGAGTCAAGGAAAATGGCGGAGTCTGATCAGTACGGAGTTTGATCAGTCCTTGGGGGTTTCCGCGGCGGGTCCGTCACTGAGCGATCCGAGTCTGTGCGCGTATGCCCTTGCCAGCTCCGCGCCGAAGAGGAACACGACAGCCGACCAGTATATCCAGAGCAGAACGATGATCAGCGACCCGGCAGCGCCGTAGAGGGAAGTGACTATCGTCTTCTGCAGATAGAACCCGATCAGTTTTTCAGTGATGACCGAAAGAAGTGCCGTGAATGCCGCACCGAACCAGACATCGTTCCAGGGAATATGCCGGTCCGGCAGGACCCGGTACAAAACAGCAAAGATAAAGGTGAAGATGATCGGGGAGAGGAAAACAGGGATGTGCGGCATGTACCCCGCCGATTTCGGAAAGGATTCGAGGATAAGTTTCTCCGGAATGATGGTCAGGGTCCTTGAGATAAGCAGCAGATACAGCCACAGGGCCAGGCCTATCAACATCAGGAAAGCAAGCAGATGTCTCCTTATCATCCTCAGAACTCCACCGCGGAAGCCTTTTCTCGCGTTGTCCGCCAGCCCCCATATCAGGTTCAGAGATCCGATCAGCTGTTTGAATACTCCAGTGGAGAATATAATCAACAGGATGAGTGAGCTTCCTCCCAGCGCAACCGCTTCTGATGTACTCTGACGCGTGCTGTCCATCACGCTTTTCACGGCCATGGCAGCTCTCGGGCCGACAGAGAGTTCGATCTGCACGAGAAGCTCCTGCTCGACAGCATCCGAGCCGACGATCATGCTTACCGTTCCGAGCAGCACTATGAGCAGGGGAGCGAGAGAGAGGATAGCGTGATAGGCTATCGCGGCCGACATGGCAGGGACGTCATCGCTGACCCAGTTGAAGGCGGCATCCCTGAAAATCCCTGAAAACGATCTTAACCTTTTCATGAGCATGCAAAGAGGTTACCTTTAATCGATACTGGCCGTCAAGATTGCATATGAATCCTGGCAGAGATGAGGAATCTGGAGATGATGACAGGCGACATTCCTTCCGCGACCCTGGTGGCATACGAGAGGATCCACACCCGTGTAAGACAGACCCCTCTCGCGCGCTGTGAATATCTTTCAGCGATGTCGGGTGGCGAAGTATTTCTAAAGCTGGAAGACGCGCAGTATACCGGTTCATTCAAGGTGCGTGGAGCTCTCAACCGTGTTCTTGCTATGGGTAAGGATGAATCTCCTGGAGGAGTGGTGACTGCATCCACCGGCAATCACGGGCTTGCCGTCTCTTACGCGTTGAGGAATACGGGGCGAGCCTGCATAATCTTTGTTCCCGAGAACGCGTCTCCTGCCAAACTGGAGCGTTTGAAAAGCGCGGGCTCCGAGATCAGGTATTTCGGGACAGACAATCTGGACACCGAACTCCACGCGAGGCGTTTCGCGGATGAAAACGATATGCTATACCTTTCTCCCTATAACGACCCTCTTGTGATTGCCGGGCAGGCGACGGCAGGACTGGAGATATCCAGACAGACAGGCAGTGTCGATGCTCTATTCGCGTCTGTAGGCGGGGGAGGGCTGATATCCGGAGTGGGTGGTTATCTGAAGTCTCTGAACCCGGAGATCGAAGTAGTCGGATGCAGTCCCGTGAATTCAAGAGCGATGGCAGAATCTGTGCGGGCTGGACGGATAGTGGATGTGGAGTCTCTACCCACGATCTCTGACGGGACCGCGGGCGGTATCGAGCCGGGATCTATCACCTTCGATCTTTGCAGGGATATAGTGGATCGGTTCATCGATGTCGGTGAGGATGATATCCGGGCAAGCCTGAGAAGGATCATCGATGAAGAAGAAAGGTCCGTAGAGGGGGCAGCGGCAGTCTCACTTGCCGCGTTCGAATCTGTAGCATCCGAATACCGGGGCAAAAAGGTAGTTATCATCATCTGCGGCGGTAATATCGACCCGACCCTTCTATTCGATATATTGAGTGAATGACTATTATCTCCGGCCCGCAAGGTCGAGGTTTTTCTCAGGGTCGGCCCTACTGACGTCTTTCAGGAAATTGTCGAGAGCCCCGGAGATCGAATCGAGGATCAGCTCACGGCTGTGGCGGTCGTCCGCGACGACGATCCGGTCCTCTTCCCAGACTATCGAGGATATCGCGTGAAATTCATCGTCTCCAAGGAGGCAGAGCGCCGTCCTGTTTACATTTATATTTACTGAAGTAGCGTAGCCTCTGACTTTACCGTCCTCTATCCATTCCACGCTGGTTATGAATACTCCGAACATCCCCGATTCGGGGCCCAGTTCATCTGTGATCTCCAGACCTGATGAGCGCAGATGGATACTGGCATAATCGCGGACGAATGAATCGTGGATCAGGATCTTCTCCGCAAGCGAATTGCAGAATACCTGGATACCGAAACCCTCTATGCCGTTGATCGAAGATCCGTTATGACAGTTTACTTCCATCGCGTCTGTACTGTTGAAAGTCGTTGTCAGGATGAGGATCGAAATGAGGCATGTGGCGAAAGTCCTGAACAATGGTGTCTCCTCTCATGATGTAGCTCTATCTTTATTGATTATACCATATCAGGCCTGTTGGATTCAAATGGCAGCAGAGATATGGGGCTGGTCGCATGGGAAAGCGGCTGTGGCGGAACACCGCGCAGGGCCCGAATAGTGGAATACAGAGCCATTATAAAGTGTGGACATGTGAAAGGCTCTCTGCTAAAATCGCCAGCAATGCGGAATGGACATGACAACGATTTCTGGTCACATCCAGCGCTCGGATAATAATTCGAGGGAATGTCTTTCTCACAGTCTTTCGTCGCGGGAACAAGCGATCCTCGCTTGTTTTTGCAGTCTAAAATGTAAATGGTCACCGAGGTCCCAACGTTTTTGGAAAAGGAGTCCAGGGAATGATCAAGTTCAGTGAACAGCAGTTAAAAATACCGAGACTTATGAAGCCGGTATATCTTGTGACGGCTGGCCAGTCGAAATTCGGGAGGGCGATTCCCGAGAAAAGGACAGAAGAGCTATGCGTCGACGCCCTGACAATGGCTGCCGACATGATCAATATGTCACCGGCAGAACTGAAAAAGTATATCCATTCTTGCTATTACGGCCATTTCGCCGACCATTTTGGCGATCAGCTTCTCGGTGAGGCTGTCATCCACGATCGCCTCGGCCTGGATCCACTTGGAAATATCGGAATAAAAACAGGGGGAGCGACCGGTGGTTCGACTCTCTGGGAGGCTGTCAAGGCAGTCGCTTCCGGTTATTCCGACTGTGTGCTGGCGATGGGTTGGGAGAGGATGGACGAGGTCCCGACCGACGAGGGAAATTTCCTGATCTCATGCGCCGCTGACAAGGACTGGGAATCACCGCTTGGCCATATATATACAGGCTACTACGCTGTAATGGCTCAGAAATACTGGCAGGTCTTCGGCAAATCCGAAGATTCGTTCCGCAAGACCCTGGCCGAGATATCCGTGAAGCATCATGGATACGCCAGAATGAACCCTTTCGCGCAGTCTCCGATGAAGATCACCGTAGACGACGTACTCAATTCGCCGGTAGTGGCATTCCCTCTCAGGGTGCTTGACTGTTGTCTGATGAGTGTGGGCGCTGCCTGCGCGATCATCTGCGATGAGGATACGGCGATGAAGCTTACCAAAGATTCTCCTCACAAGCCGCTTCGTATCTGGGTCGGGGCAGGGTCTCATACTCTCAGGCCCGCCGACAGAAGGGATATGGATATTCCCCTTCTTCCGAACGAGACAGCCGATCAGTACAAGGACCTCGGCAAAAGGTTCCCCGGTGGGGACCGGTATCCCGGGTTCACCGGATTTCTTGGAGCAAGGATCGCCGCCTATTACGGATACGGGATGGCTGGTGTAAAAGACCCGAACGAGGACCTCGATGTCCTCGAACTGCATGACGCGTTCACGATCAGCGATGTTCAGACGTATGAAGACATTGGTGTGAGGCCGTACGGTGAGGGCCGCGATTATGTAGAGTCGGGAGACTGTTATCACACGAATCCGAATACAGGCAAGCCGGGCAGGCTTCCCTCGAATATATCGGGTGGACTCATCGGATGTATGCACGCCGTCGGAGCGACGGGGATCATGCAGACATTCGAGGTCGCCATGCACATCTGGAACAGGTGGGCGGAGATCCATGGTGACGATAAGAGATGGAAGGAGTTCTCCAGGGAAAAACCGGAGGACTGGACGGACCTGCAGGTCAAGGGCGCGAAGAGAGGCATGGCCATCAGCCACGCTGGCGTCGGTTCACATGTGACATCTACCATTCTTATGGATCCCGATCATCTTCTCAAAAAAGATGCGTAAAGGAGAACGATAATGAGTTTGTTTGGACAGGTACATGTTAAGAATAAAAAGTACAAGATAAAGGGTGATTTCCATCACCTTACTCCCAATATGCCCATTCGCAACGCGGACGATGGCTGGAAGCTGATGGGAGTGACAAATCCGAGGGATATGACCTATATCCACATGTATGGCGGCGAGGCTCCCTTCTTCGAGGCGCTCGGAGAGGGTAAACTCCTGGCCACAAGGTGTGACAATCCCGATTGCGAGTTCAAAGGGACGGTCTACCAGCCGTTCAGGATCCATTGTGCCGACTGTCTCGGCAGGAACACGGTCATCGATATGACGGAGAATGCCAAAACGACGGCGACAGTCCATACATTCATGGTCTGTGAACGTTCGGGAGCATTCAATGTACTCGATAAGCCTATAAAGTTCATAAATATCGAGTTCGAGGGAGTCGATACGATCCTGATGAGTTACCTGTCGATCGGGGAGCCGGAAATAGGTATGAAGGTCGTTCCGATCTTCAGGACGAAGAACCCGACATATACGATCCTGGACCTCTCGTGGGTTCCTGCTGGAACAAAGGCAGAAGACCTGCCCGAAGGGTTCAGTCTCTAGAAATAACATCAGGTAGGATGTGTAACAGGGGGTAGAAGTATTAATTACGGACTTGCTGAAGAGCAGAGGATGCTGCGTGACAGTATCCGTGACTTCGCCGAGAACGAGATAGCACCCGTAGCTCTCGAGCTGGATGAGAAGGAAGAATTCTCGATCGAGCTCACCCGGAAAATGGCCGAAATGGGTCTTTTCGGGATAATCGTTCCGGAGAAATATGGCGGGTCCGGCATGGACTACCTTTCGTACATCATCGCTGTCGAGGAGATCGCCAGGATCGACGGGTCGCAGGGAGCGACCGTCGCGGCCGGGAATTCTCTTGGGATCGGGCCTCTCTACTATTACGGGAACGAGAAGCAGAAAGAAGAATGGCTTCCCAGGCTTTGCAGGGGCGAGATCCTCGCCTCTTTCGGCCTGACAGAAGCTGATGCGGGTTCAGATGCCGGCGCGAGCAAGACGACAGCGAGGCTCGAGGATGGGGAATGGGTGGTGGACGGCAGCAAGATATTCATTACCAACTCGAGCTCCAAACTCTCGGGCATCTGTACAGTTCAGGCTATAACCGGCCAGAGAAGCGATGGCAAGAAGGAGATGTCCTGTATCCTTGTTCCGAACGGCACTCCCGGCTTTGAGGCAAAAAAGATGACTGATAAGATGATGTGGAGGGCCTCCGATACCGGTGAACTCTTCTTCGAAGACTGCAGGGTCCCCGAAGAGAACCTTCTTGGAAAGAGGGGGGAAGGGTTTAAGCAGATGCTCGAGACCCTGGACAACGGCAGGCTGGCGATCGCCGCGATGGGACTCGGGGGCGCTCAGGGAGCGTACGAGATCGCCCTTAAGTACGCGCGGGAAAGGGAACAGTTCGGTAGAGCCATTTCTACGTTCCAGGCGAATGGATTCAAACTGGCCGATATGGCTACGGAGATCGAGGCCGCGAGAACGCTTCTTTACAAGGCCTGCTCCCTCAAGGACGCGGGAAAGCCTTTTTCCAAGCAGGCCGCTATGTCAAAATTGTTCTGCAGCGAAGTGATGGGAAGAGTAGTCGATAGCGCTGTCCAGATAATGGGTGGATACGGCCTGATGAAAGAATACAAGGTCGAGAGGTTCTTCCGCGACTACAAGATCCTGACCATAGGCGAGGGTACCTCGGAGATCCAGCGTCTCGTTATATCGAGACATATAGGCTGTTTCGACGTTTAGATCTTCCTGGGGACCTCACTGGACAGCAGTGGTCAGTCCATGGAAAGTTCCGGGATGTTTTTGTACAATTCCAGGGCTTCCGGGTTTCTCAGGGCTTCCTGGTTGCTGACGATCTTGCCATGGATGATCTTGTGTACCGCTATTTCCACCTTTTTCATATTTATAGTATAGGGGATATCGGCTATCGGCAGTATCATGGCCGGAACGTGCCTGGGTGTAGTATTCTTCCTGATAGTCTTCTTTATCTTCGTTGTCAGTTCTTCGTTCAGGTCGAATCCATCCCGCAGTTTGACGAAGAGGATTACCCTTACATCGCCTTTCCAATCCTGACCGATCACAAGGGAGTCTTCGACTTCTTCGATCGTATCTACCTGCCTGTAGATCTCGGAGGTCCCGATGCGGACGCCGCCCGGGTTCAGAGTCGAATCGGATCTGCCATAGAATATTACGCCACCCGTCTCGGTGATCATTACGTAGTCCCCGTGGCGCCATATGTTGGGATACACGTCAAAATATGCCTTGTGATACTTTTCGCCGTTCTTGTCGTCCCAGAAGTAGATAGGCATCGACGGAAAAGGAGAGAGACAGACCAGTTCTCCCTGTTCGTTTTCAACGGACTGTCCTGACGAGCCGAAAGCTCTTACATTCATGCCGAGTGTCCTGCATTGCAGTTCGCCCCTGTAGACAGGCCCCATAGGATTACCGGCGGCAAAACAGCCGTTGAGATCGGTACCTCCCGCGATCGAAGACAGGCAGAGGTCTTTCTTGATATCTTCGTACACGAAATCGAACTCGGTCACGCTGAGTGGAGAACCGGTCGAGAGAATGGCTCTGAGCGATGAAAGCTCGAACTCCTCCGCCGGCTTGAACCCGGCCTTGTTCAGCGCGGAGAGATATTTTGCGCTGGTACCGAATATAGTCACGCCAATCTTGTCGGCCATTTTGAAAAGAGCTCCGGGATCCGGGTAGAATGGTGAGCCATCAAAGAGGACTATATTCGCGCCGAGGGAAAGGGAGCTTGTGAGCCAGTTCCACATCATCCATCCGCAGGTGGTGAAATAGAATATCCTGTCTTCCCTTTTCAGATCGGTATGCAGGGCCAGTTCTTTCATATGATGTATCAGTATTCCGCCCGCGCTCTGAACCATACACTTGGGAAGCCCGGTCGTGCCAGACGAATACATGATGTAGAGGGGATGATCGAAGGGGAGCTGTTCGAACTCGATATCGAGATTGTCTTCTGACGAGATGAAGTCGTCGAACAGGATGCCGTTCTCTATTGAACCGATATCAGGACTATCGTCGGTATATGGGATCACTACGACTTTTTCTATAGAGGGCAATTCCTTCAGTATGCCGGATATCTGTTCGAGGGAATTGAAGTTCTTCCCGTTATACGAATAGCCGTTTGCGGTGAAGATCAGCTTCGGGTCTATCTGTCCGAAGCGGTCCAGGACTCCCTTTATTCCGAAATCGGGGGAACAGGATGACCATGTGGCCCCGATGCTGGCCGCGGCCAGCATGGCTATAATAGTCTCGGGTATGTTGGGCATGAACCCGACGACGCGATCATCCTTCTTTATCCCCATATCTCTCATCGCGCGCGCAAGGCGAGCCACACGGTCGTAGAGCTGCGCGTAGGTCAGATCTTTCCGCGCTCCGTTCTCGCTCCACGAGGTGATCGCCGTCCGGTCATCCCGGTAACGAAGGAGGTTTTCGGCGAAATTCAGCCTCGCTCCGGTGAACCAGCGGGCTCCCGGCATCTTATCGCCGTCGACGAGGACCTCATCGTAGGGAGTAGAGTGGATAATATCAAAAAAGTCCCAGAGCGATTCCCAGAGAGAGGGGGTGTTCTCTATGGACCATTCCCAGAGTTCTCCGTAGAGAGAGAAATCGAGGTCGTATCTTTTATTTATAAAGTTCATGAATCTGAACATGTTGGTCTCTTCCATCCGTATCCTGGAAGGTTGCCAGAGCATCTCGTTCATCGATTGTTCCTTTCACTTTCATGCGGTGGATCCCGCCGGTCGGCTTATTCCCGCCAGGTCATTTCAGTGTGGCAATTGTATGGCCTGAGCCTCCGGCAGTCAAAAGGAAATTGGCGGCAGCGTTGCGTCTGGACCAAAAAAGCATTATATTAAAAATACCACATGGAAAGACCGAACCACCCACCTACAACCGACTGATACCGACCGTGAGATAATAGCGGCCTCCAGGGCCGGGAAAGAATCATGGAGGTGTCGAATGCCGACGGTCAACGCGAAGTTCAAGGATGATTATGGACATTACATAGGACGGGCGGTTCTCGCCGCGCTGGCGATCCACTTCGCCCTGTTCTATCTTATTCCCCCGTTCACTTTTTCTCCATATCAAATGGCAGAACGACCGGTATTCAATGTCGTAGAGATGGAACCTGTCATAGAGATAGAAGAAGATCCGCCCGAGGTCAAGGCACCGGCTGTGGTTCCTGTCGTAAAAGTCGGTGAGGGAGACGTCGAGGACGAACCGTTTTTCCCGAAGACCATGACTCCCGATATTCTCAAGGGAGTGTTTAATTCTTCCCCCCTTCGGGAAACCATTCCGGTGTATTACGCTTTCGATAAGAACCCGGTGCTCATCAGGTCGGTCAGACCGGAATATCCTGAACTGGCCAGGCTTGCCGGTGTCGAGGGAGACGTCATGATAAAGGCTCTCCTGGGAACCGACGGTAAGGTCATTTCAGCTATTGTAATAGCCTCCAGCGTTACGGATGTACTGGAAGAGGCTGCTGTCGCTGCTGTGATGCAGTTTCTCTTCGAGCCCGCACTGCAGGGAGTGGTCCCTGTCCAGGCCAGCATCGCTGTGCCGGTCTCGTTCAGGCTGCATTGACCACTTGTATCACTCTTCTGCTTAAAGCCCGGAACGCCACCTCCGGGCTTTACTATTTACACGGCGGTTACAAGGCTATAAAATCATTTTCCATGACTATGCAGGCCAGAATACTATTCGCGATTACGTCGCTTATCATACTCGCCGCAGGCTATCCGGTCGCGCGCGCCGGGACCGTTTCTTCGCCTCTGTTACCAGGGGCTTCCGTGGAATATCTGTCTTCAGAATCCGCCACCGATACTGTCGGGCATCTCGAGTGGGTAGGTGGGGAAATAAAGGATTTTACCGTTAATACCGTCATGGATATGGGAGAGATATATTCGGCGCCTTTCCGGCTGGACAGAAGAAAAGCTCTGAAGGTTGGAGGGCTGCTGGCCACAGGGCTGTTTCTCTACGCTTACGACGCGGAGATAATGGACTGGTTTATGAGAAACAGGGATGAGGATTTTTACAGGCCGGTCCACGACTTTGGTGAGAGCATAGAGAGTTGGGGACATATGGGGAAGACGAACAAATATTATTTTTCAGCTCTGGCTGTCGGGTACGCGTTCAGGCTGGAAAAACTTACAAGCGTAACGACCCAGATCCTCGAATCGTACGTCATCGGTGGTATCTTAAAGAACGTGTTGAACATTTCAGCCGGCAGGGCCAGACCATTCGCCGATAAGGGGCCAGGGTATTTCAGCTTTAATGATGGCACCTCTCTCCCGTCAGGTCATGCTATGACGATCACCTCGCTTTCTGTGATCGTTTCTGAGAATTTCGATTATCTGCCCGTCAGGGTGGGGGCATATACCTCGGCAGCCGCGATATGCCTGCAGAGGATCGCTTCGGAAGGGCACTGGGCCTCGGACGTTTACCTCGGCGCACTCCTGGGATGGGCTGTCGCAAAAAGTGTGGTCAGGTTGGACCGAGAGAGGGCGGCTGGAAGAGATCAGATAACGATCCTCCCGAGCGTATCACCAGAGAGGGAAGAATTGGGGATCGTGTTCTTACTCTCCTTTTAAAGATATAATGAATCCACAAAAAAGGGAACGTCTCTGAAGTACGTTCCCTTTTCCCCTTTTATACAACGAGTGTGCTATCAGGGCCCATCGTACGGTACGGGTGGAATCGGTGGAAATTCGTCGAAATAGGTGACTACCGGAACAAGCGAGAGAGAACACAATACTCCCTCTGGCGTAGCTTTGATGGTGGACCCTTTGATGAACAACTTGAACTTCTCGTATCTGTATTCTCCGCCCTTCGGGTCGATGAACTCAACGACCTCTTCGCTCTTTATGCATGCAGCGCTGAAGACCATGCTTTTCATTCCTGTAAGCTTGCACAAGGCAATCATAGTTTCGAGATCCTCCAGCGGAACCTCCCATCCCTTGAAATAGATGGTCTCTGCCATGATCATCCCCTCCTTAAGGTAAAATTGATAATCTGCCGAAATTAAAGTTCGGATTTAGATATGAAATCTTCAAGCGGGAAGAATCCTGGATCGCTATTCTCCAGGACTTTCAATACACGTTCTCTGTATTGAGCCGCTTTTCTATTGTTTTCCTTTTCCAGATAGATCCGGTTCATGAGCATCAATAGTTCATAGTCATTATCGTTCAGGGATAGAAGGGTGATGCCCTTTTCCTCTGCCTGATCTATCTGATCTGCCTCGATCAATCCCCGGACCAGCTCCTTGCCGAAAAAGAAGAACTCTCTTGCCGAGGATGTCTCGGCATCCTCAAGGCTATCGATAGCTTCGTCGAACTTGCCCTCTGAAAGAAGAATGATCCCCTGGAGATGTTTTGTACACGGGATACCGTTAAACACGAAGGGGTTAGTCATGATGTCGCGCATCTCGCCAAGATAGCGTTCGGCTGCTGCTGTGTCGTTGTCCAGCAGGACAGAGGCAAGGCCTGAGAGCCATCTTACTTTCAGAGATTCCGGTGAGATGGAGAGCAGGCTTTCTATTTCCCTGTCGAAAGCTCTCCTGTCGTGTTGGGCCAGGTAGAGTCGTGCCAGATGGATATGGCCAATTGCCTTATAACCCGGTGATGGGGCAGCGCCAATATATCTGTTGAGAGCATCGACGGCCCTTTCCCACTGGCCAAGCGACAGGCGGGATCTGCCCAGTACCTCGAAGAATTTGAAGCTATGGTTATTTTCCTTAATCGCGTCTCCGGTGATCCGGGCTGCTTCATGAAAATTGCCTGAACAATAATAAGCAGTCGCCAGACTGTTGACGGGATCAGGTGAACCTGTGGTCAGTTCACCGTATTTCCTGAAAGCCTTGATCGATTCCTCGGGCCTTCCGGAAAAGAGAAGGGCGTTTCCGATGTAGTTCCAGGCGGATGCGTTCATTTCAAGATCGTTGTTCGGATCAAGGTCCAGAGCTATCCTGAAATGTAAGATAGCTTCATCGAACTGCCTGAGATACCGTGACATTATGTACCCGAGATTGAGATGTCCCCTGATGTCGTCAGGCTTTTCTTCAAGAAACGAGTTGAGGTTTCTGACTGCCATGGTCCAGTTGTGCCAGACGTAAGCCTCGACAATATTGCACTTCAGCAGATCCATTGAATTACCGTTTCTGATGGCGATCTTCTTGGCCCTGTCTATGTAGTCGGCTGCGTTTCTCGAGTTTTCACTCTCATTGTAGTAGGTAGCGAGTGTCTTGAGAGCTTCGATGTGATCGGGGTCCACCATGATGCATTCCTCTATCAGGGTGATTCCTGTCGTTTGATCACCACCGTCGTAGATGGCCACGCCCCTCTTAAAGATTACGTCTGCTTTGGACAATACCGTGTCGGTCGTATCTCTGGTCCCTGAATGTGGCTTGGGAGGAGTAAAGGAAGTGCTGGAAAGTATCCAGAGGACAAGTGGTATAGCTGCGATCGCGAGAACGACGATCAAAAGTGTCCTGGTCGCCGGGAAGCGGGTCGAAGATGTGGAATGAATATGTCCGTGGTTTTCGTCAATGCCCATAAGCTCACATGCCGCATTGATATCGTTCAACATCTCTCCCGCGTCACGGTATCGATGGTCAGGATTTTTTTCGAGGCTTTTCGAGACGATCTCTCTCACCGCATCGCCCGCCGGACCCGGGGGGAAGGTGGAGAAGTCCGGATCAGAATTAAGGATATTGTATATGATCGAAGCTTCGTATTCTCCCTCGAAAGGCCGCCGACCGGCAACGAGCTCGTAGAGGGTGATGCCCGCTGCCCAGATATCGCTTCTCGTATCGGATGTTCCGTCTGTCACCTGTTCCGGTGAGACGTATTCCAGTGTTCCAGAGCGTCCGGCCATTGTTGCCGAAGGGGCAGCGGTGATTTCTCGGGCAAGGCCGAAGTCGGTAATCCTGACTCTGAGTTTCTCGGGTTCGATGACTATGTTGGATGGTTTGATATCCCTGTGTATTATTCCCTTTTCGTGAGCTGAACGAAGACCTTCCAGTATCTGACGCGTGACGCCGAGAGTCTGCTCAAGGGAGAAGGGGTGGCTGGCAGCAAAATTGCTGAGGGGGACTCCTTCGCAATACGCCATTACGATGAAGGTCCGCCCCCTGAATTCCTCGATCTCATGTATCGCGCATATATTCTGATGATCGAGAGCGGCAGCTGATTGGGCCTCCCTCACAAAACGAGCCCTGTCCCGGGTCGATGAAATACGGGAGGGATGAATGAACTTGAGCGCGACATCCCGCTCGAGACGGGTGTCAAGAGCCTTATAGACCACACCCATGCCGCCTTCACCTATTTTTTCGACAATTCTATAATGGGATATAGTACTCCCTATCATTGATTTCCCTTTTATTTGAAGTAGCCCCCCAGTAGGTAATATAATCTTGACACAAAACCGGATAATTATCAAGGGGCAGTTGGTTTTTTTTCTCTTATCTCGATGTAAACAAAAAGTTTAATGTCGGAGGATGGGAGGAACGGATGATCAGAAAAGCCTTTTCAACGCGACTATCGTCATATCGTCCATCTGATCTCTCGAATCGGCGAAGGTATTTACATCATTGATTATATGATCGATTATCCCGGCAGAATCGAGATGAGGGTTTTTGGTAAGGACTTCGACTATTCTTTCTTCGCAATACTCTTCATCCGATGGATTCCTTGCTTCGGAGATGCCATCGGAAAAGACAAGGAGAGTGTCGCCGACTTCGAGAGATATGACAGTATCCGTGTAGCTGGAATCCTCGAGAGCTCCAAGTATAAGACCTCCGGTATCGAGGAAGTAGTGATCTCCATTTTTGCGCGCGACGATCGGATTGTTGTGGCCGGCATTGCAGTAATGAAATTCGTGCCTGACATTATCAAGCAGTCCGAAGAAGAAAGTGGCGAACTTGTCGGGGGCGGTACTTCTGAACAGCAGGTTGTTAGATTTGCTCATGATCTCGCAGGGCTTATGCCCGCCAAGATCCTGTCCGCGGAAAGTAGCCTGAAGATTTGACATCAGAAGCGCCGCGGGCATTCCTTTCCCGGAAACATCTCCCAGGCAGACCATGATCCTTCCATCAGCGGTCTTGATGAAATCGTAGTAATCGCCTCCCACGGTTTTCGCGGGTATGCTTTTTCCTGCTATATCATATCCGTCGATCTCGGGCTTTTCTTTGGGCAGGAGCCCCATCTGGATCTTGAAGGCCATCTTCATCTCTTCTTGAAGATGCAGTAATGATTTTTCCTCCTCGATCAATCTGGCGTTTTCTATCACCTGAGCGGACTGGGTCGCGATGATGCTCAGGAGTCT
>JAGLYV010000013.1 GCA_023131975.1 Candidatus Krumholzibacteriia bacterium
GATGACCTTGCGTCAGTCAGAAATGCTTCTGCTCACTCGGCACGACCCGTTATGGACTCGACGAACCGGACTATCTTCGATTCGTCTATTTTCGACACACTCTCTGTGATATCGGCCACCTTTTTTATTACCTTTTTTTCGAGAAAATTCATCCTGGAGAAATCGAACTCGCCTCCAAACAGACCCTGCGCGGTCGCGTGGCTTCGCAGGTCCGTATCGAACGCGGCATCGAACTGTTCCCGGGCTTTCTCCCCCTCTTCCATGCAGCAGAGGTAAAGCCCAAGGTTTTTTCTCCCCAGTATCTCCCGATTTTTTTCACAGAATTTTTTTACTTTCCTCTGCATCTGCCCCACATGTATCGAGCCGCCGATGATGACCGTATCGTAGTTCTCCAGTTGAATCGGGCCGCTTTTTTTCAGATTAACCGTCTCGGCTCCTTCACCCAGTCTATCCTTCAACATCTTCGCGGCCTTTTCAGCACAACCGTGACGAGTCATATATATGATGATGACTTTCATATTAAGGCCGCCTTCCCGGTTCAAGCCGTATCTTTAATTCTTCTGATCGATAGTTGATTCTGTCGTCATCTCAGGACAGAATTCATAGGGAGCCACTATTCCTTCGTGTCCGACAACGGTGACATTTTCAGGATGGTAGAGAGTCACGTAATCCGCCCTGTAATAGGGAGGTATACATGGAGCGTTCCCCAGCACGGACCTCGAAAGACAGCGGAGGTAAGTCTCCTGAAAAAGCTGGGCCGAGTACCAGACGATGAATGAATCCGACATCTGGACTATCTCGGAACGGGGGTATGGAGTATTCTCATACGATTCACCATAGACATTCAACTGGACACTGATCGAGTCATCGAGCCAGCCGGCCTCATAATAGATGAACTCGATATCGACTGTAGTCTCCCTGTCATCGAACGCGGCGATGAATATATGTACCGTATCCGTCCCTCCAAGTTCTCCGATCCCGATATGGTCTTCGAAGACATGATCGTAGACCTTGCATCCCGCGATGGTCTCCTCATCACTACAGGAATAGGAGAAGAGACCGAACAGGACCAGCAAAAGGATGAGGGCCATTCCACCGGCAGAATTTTTCCTGCTCTTATTGTGCGACATGCTGCACCTTCTTTCCGGGGCGGCAATCGTTTCGGTCAGGCAGGGGGCATTCGCGTTCAAACATCAAGTTCAAGGACCACGGGACAGTGATCGGACCCGGTCACTTCGTTAAGGATCATGGCGTCCCTGACTTTATCGGCAAGGTCACTGGACACGAAATGGTAATCTATTCTCCATCCCGCGTTATTCTTTCTCGCGCTGAACCTGTATGACCACCACGAATACTTTACGGTCTCAGGGTAAAGGCTCCTGAAAGTATCAACATACCCGGCAGCGATGAACCTGTCTATCCATTCGCGCTCTACAGGAAGAAAACCGGACCGCTTCGCGTTTGGTTTCGGGTTCTTCAGATCGATCTCCCTGTGGGCGGTGTTGTAGTCACCACAGATCACCAGTTTTTTCCCCTTTTTTCTGAGCGACTCGCAGAAATCGAGGGTCGCGTCATAAAAATCCATCTTGTAGGCCAGTCTTTCGTCGTCCTTCTGACCGTTCGGGAAATATATATTGAGCAGTGTGAAACCGGGATACTCGCTGACGATCACCCTTCCCTCGCTGTCGAACCTTTCCACTCCGAAACCATGATCGATCTTCAGGGGTTCTGTCCGGGAGTAGGTCGCTACACCACTATATCCCTTTCTCTCGGCGGAATTGAACGAGGCATGGTATCCGGATATGTTCAGCAACTCCTCGCCAAGCTGCTCCACATTTGCTTTTGTCTCCTGCAGGCACAGAATATCGGGCTGTTCTTTCAACACCCAATCGACAAATCCTTTTTTCTGAACAGCCCTTATACCGTTGACATTCCACGAATATATTTTCATCCGGTTTTTCTTTCTATTTCTTCTCTGCCAGACTTTCTTTCTTTAAGTCTTGCTCTGTAGATCTTTACAAATGGCGCGATGAGATACAGGCCACATACTCCGGCCCAGGCATAGGGAAGCTTATCCTTTCCCACCTGAAAAAAGGTATAGCTCGTAAGAGCCGCAAAAGCCGCGTTGATAAAGAAGAGTGTCACGTCTGTCCTGAGCGGATGCTTCAGGACAAAAAATGAAGCAAGAATATTGATTGCCGCTGTCAGAAACGAACCAATTGCCAGGAAGATCAGCCCACACTGCCAGGAATCTACACCACTCGCGACAAACGCCATGGCAGTTCCAATCAGCATCGTCCTTGGTCTTCTGTTACGAAATATTCTGAAAGCCAATTGCATTCCCTCCTGCCAATGTCACAAAGCCGTTCTGTCTTCCGTCATACCCGGGTCATTCCCGCGCGGTGAGGCCCCGGACTATCCCTTCCAGTTTCCATTCCCCGTCTTTTCTGGTGAAAAAGGCTATCTTCCTCTTTGCGGGCCTGGTCCTCGTTCCGCTGCACCGGTATGCGTTGGAAAATATGATCAGGGCCTGTGTCCTGCCAGCATCGAATCCGGCCCTCGAGAAGCTCAGGTATCCCTGGGCATCGACAAAGGTCGAATCGAAACTGTCCCAGTCAGGGCTGGTCACATCCCCGAGCGCTTTCAGGAATTCATTTTCAGATACGATGCGGTAGACAGATGAAAGGTCGAACTTCCTCTCCAGCCGGATCGACACGTTGACGTTTTTCGTTATAAGCGAGTCTATCGTCTCCTGCATAAGGAGACCGGACCATTTTTCCATAAGCAGGCCCGGATGGGTGGTTATCCTCCACGCTTCCGTCACATCCTCGATGAGAATCAATTCGTAGTCTGTCCCGTATTCAAATTTTACCAGCAGGGCCATCAGCTCGTACTCGTCTCTGCCAGCATCAGTGCCAGGTGATTGTACTGTCTCAAAGCCAGGAGCATTGCCTGCCCCCGCAGCGGCCACGATTCGCCGCGAAGCTGTGGATGATAAAACGACGATCACCAGCCAGAGAATGACAGATGCCCTGATAGTAAACTTCATCTCTTCCCTCCTGAAATACTCCGCAAATATAATCCCTGTCACGCGGGTTCCCATAGTCCGTTCTATCCTGATCCTCACTGCCTTATATCGGCATCGTAGTTTTTCAGTCTCTGTTCCAGTTCCAGGCCGCATTTGTAGCTCACAGGCATATCGTAGCCTCCGACTGGCAGATCGTCATAGTCTTTGATTTCGAGGCGTGTGATCTTTATATCGTTGCATGTGAGTTCCTGAAGTACTTTTACGACAAGATTCGTCTTCAGATCCTGCGTGACGTGGAGCCACAATCTCCCGTTGTGGTGTGAACGGGAATAGACTCCCGCGAGATATGATATCATGGCCTTACGGTTGCCATTGAAAATAGCCATATCCAGAACGGGACTCTCGCTATCTATATTCTCATAATATGAGTAGATGATTTTGGCGACCTCACCGGACCTGAACATTATGCGACCCCGCAAACCCTTCGACACTGACAATTCAGTCCCTATTTCTGCTTCCTTCATCAGGACCCTGATATAATACTCGAACAATCCCGCTTCGTATATCTCTCTCGGATAAAAACTCTCTATAAAATCAGGCGCGAGTCGACCGTCCTCGAGATCTCTCAACCGGAAATAGCCATCGTCCAGCATACCGAGAATATAATATATGGGAATAAAATCGTTCTCTGGTTTCAGGATCACATAATCATAGACACCGTATTCCGTGCAGGAAACGGTCGCGAGGATCAAAAACAGGATTGCCGTGTATCTCATCAAGTTGTATCCAGCGCGAATTGTTCGATCGTTTCACAGAATTGCTGCCGACGGCAGACAATGAGTGTTTCCACATCGATCGCCGTTATTTTGACATTTCGTCAAGTCTCTTCGCCCTGGCCGCCGCCGAGTCGGAGGCCGTGATGGCACTGCCGACCACACTCGCGCCGGGCAGAATGGATTTAGAAAGAACGCTGTCCTTCTGCTGCCTGGTCAACTCTTTCTTCGTGTCGCCCGATTCGCCGTTTCCACATCCGGCAAGCAATGATATCGAGCAGAGTACGATAATAAAATATTTCATTATTCCTCGATTTCCGTACCGGCCTTTTTCACAAGGATGTCCCATGAATCGAAGAATAATTGAAATCCTGAAAATGTCTATAGAAAAACCGGGAGGCACACCGCTGAAAAGCGCCACACCTCCCGACATTCTTATCAGATCTTAAAGGCTGATCCTTCGCGGATCCTTATCGCATCAGGACCATCTTTCTGGTCCGTACCTGATCACCCGCGACGAGCCTGTAGAAGTAAACTCCGCTCGAGACTCTTCCGCCCCGGTCGTCCATACCGTTCCAGACTTCCTCGTAGCGATCGACATCCCGTCTCTCGTCGACCAGCACCCTGATCAATCGCCCGGCTACGTCATATATGCGCAGGGAGACGTTCGCGGGTTCCCCGATCGCGAAGACTATCCTCGTCGTCGGATTGAACGGATTCGGATAGTTCTGCCGCAGGTAAAAAACCTGTGACGGCATATCTCCCGCATCGGTTGTTCCCGCAGTTATGGTAAACAGACTATCGCTCGTATCTGCCGCGGAAAGGAGGCCCGGATCATAAGCCACGATCCTGACCAGACAGCTGTCAGCCTCGATCGCCGGGGCTACCCATTTATAAAGCGAATCGTTAGGTTCACCGCCGGCAAGCAGGGTAAAGTCTACTCCACCGTTCTCCGAGAAGAAGATGTTGACCGAATCGACCTGCACGTTGTCAGTGGCGACCCATTGGATATCTATCGTATCACCAGGAGCGAAGGTCTCCCCTCCATCAGGGTAGACTACCGTGACCATCGGCGCTATCAGATCGGGACCCGCGGCGCAGTCACCCGCCTCGTTCGAATATCCTCCCCCGTATCCGGCAGAGTTCACAACCGACACCCTGTAATACCAGCATTCGCCGACAGGGTTATGGTCGAACGTCGATTCCGCGGAGGGGACGCTTCCAAGGAAGATCGCCTCGTCGGGGACGATCCCCCCAACGGTATCCCCATAGACAGCGTAATAGTCAAGTCCACCGGGGAGCTGGAGGTCCCACGCGAGCTGGATAGTGATATCGTCGATAGCAGTAGCTGTCAACCCCGTCACGAGTGCGGGAGCGGCCATCACGGCAAGCGGCCCACCGTACGCGCCGACATCGGCCCTCGATCCATCGGGATCATTTATGGTCGGATCTCCTGTATCTATACCACCGGAATGCACCGCAAAGTGGTAGTCCATAGAGGTAGTGTCAGCAAAGAACGGGTTCCTGCTGGAGTTCGTCGCGTCGGGTACGATCGTGACGACATCCTGGCCGTTATTCCCGTAACTATCGTTATACTGAAAAGTCAACCCGACTTCGCTCGAAGCCTGGAAACCGTCCGGATATCCGTACGATATGACATTGTTCCTGACATCGATTCCCGCCAGGTTTGCCAGGAAGGTGTTTCCGCCCACATAAAGAGAACGGTTTCTGTCTATCGTATTGTTCGTTACACTGCCCCAGATACTGTCCGCTTGAATACCACCGCCGATAGTCCCGGCTATGTTCAGCGCGATTATCGAATTCTCGATATTAAGCTCCGCGAAACGATGATAGATGCCTCCAGCGGAGCCATCGCTGATATTATCAATGACCTGTACCCCGGCAAGCTGAAGTGACGAGCGTTCAGTCTCGATCCCGCCGCCGGTGCCGGTGACCTGGTTGCCCGCGATCGTATCGCC
>JAGLYV010000130.1 GCA_023131975.1 Candidatus Krumholzibacteriia bacterium
TTGTCGGCATCGGTGAATCCACCCGGCGTGCTTTTGTTGAAGAGGTTCAGGGAGCCTATGACACTGCCTTTGAGAAGAAGTGGTACACTCAGTAGCGAGTTTACGGGATTCTCCTCATTTTTCGGGATCCTGACATGTTCATTAGATTCCATGTCATTGATCAGCAGGGGCTTTCGGTTGACCAGTATCCAGCCGGTGATCTGAGTATCGAGATGCAGAGGAAGGAAATCGCTCGATCTGTCCACCTGGCGTATCATCGTATGGAAGGGGTTTTTCTGTTCCCTGCTGTCAAGGAGAGTGACAGTTCCCTGTTCCGCGCCGATATGTTTTATACATTTCTTCACGATAAGCTCTATGATCTCTTCGAGGGAAAGAGTCGAATTGATGGCGGTAGATATATCGTTGAGGATAGAAAGTTCTTCGATGGCCGCCTTCAGTCGTTCATTTTCATCTTTCAGGATATTTGTGTTATCTTCAGGCGAATTCACGCGAAGACTCCGTTCATTAAAGAGGCGGCCACTTTTTCGAACAAGCCACAATCATGCTAAGAAGTAGAATATAACAATCAACCCTATACTAAATTTTATATTGAATCATGACAGGTTGTCCAGCACTATTGGAGGCAACAGGTATGGATAATCACATTTCCTGATTGGAAGTCCAGGGGATGACCTACGTTCCACTGCATGTACACAGCATAAACAGTACGTATTCCGGCATGCTGACTCCGGCCGAGATTATTTCAAGGGCGGCTTTTCTCGGTATGGATGCTGTGGCTCTCACCGACAAATGGACGGCGATAGGACATCACGAATTCGCGAGTGAGGCAAAAACAGCGGGGATAAAGGCAATATTTGGAGTAGAGATCAGGCATCTCTCCCTTACGGGTAACGATGGAACGTACCATCTGACTCTGCTGGCGGAAAATGACAGAGGTTACAAGAATATCATAGCTCTTATACGAAAACATCACGAGAAGGAAAAGCTGGAGTATGTCACGGAGCAGGAACTGGTCCTTCACAGAGAGGGCCTGATAGTTCTGACCGGCTGTCTGCTGGGTGAGACCAGTCAGGCGGTTTTGCACGGCAATCTGCCCAGAGAAAGAGCGGTTGTCGATAAGCTCGTAAAGATATACGGCAGCGGAAACGTTTTTCTCGAGATCATGAATCACAATGTGGAAAAGGAACAATTTGTCATAGAACAGTTCAGCATCCTGTCGAAAAAGACGGGAGTACCACTCGTGACGACTAATAACGACAGGTTCGCCGAGAGAGAGGACGCGGCGGCATATTCCACTCTCAGGAAGATCTCGGGTGTTACAGATAAGTATGACACGGAGGAAAATCATCCGGAGTATTACCTGAAGAGAAAGAAAGAACTCGATCCGTTTTTTTACGGATATTCAGATGCTCTCGATGAATCGGGAAAGATCGCCGGAAGATGTGATGTCGACCTTCTCCTGGAAGACAGGATAGAATTCAGCCTGGATAAAGATCCGACGAAAACGCTTACCGAGATGTGTGACAGGAGATTTCTCCTGGCCTTTCATAACAGGAGAAAGGATGAGATAGCGGAGCTCAGGAAGATGGTCCGGGGTGAGATAAACAGCGCGGAGGGGGATGGATTGTCCGGTTTTATCCTTTTCCTGA
>JAGLYV010000131.1 GCA_023131975.1 Candidatus Krumholzibacteriia bacterium
CCGCCCTGTTCGCGGGATATATGCCAAAGATGATACCGATCGACGCGGAAAATACGAAGGCTATGACGATCCAGATGAAGGGGACCGAGTATGGGAATTTGATCAGTCTGGACACTCCCTGGGCGGAAAGAAGGCCCAGGAATATCCCGATAAACCCGCCCACTCCTGTCAGCGTCGACGCTTCGATAAGAAACTGCTGCATGATATCGCTTCGTCTGGCTCCGAGAGCCATCCTTACTCCGACTTCCCTTGTCCTCTCCGTGACCGAGATGAGCATGATGTTCATCACGCCTATTCCACCTACCATCAGCCCGATGGAAGAGATCACCACGAGAATAAGTCCTATATTCTTTGTAATATTGGCCAGCATTTCACGGAATGTCTCCGATGTAGTGACATGAAAATCGTTTCTGGCGCCCGGAGCAACTTTCCTGCGGACTCTCAGCAGGGCCGTGACTTCCTCGCTGCCATCCTCGAGAGTATATCCAGGCTTGATCGTCACGCCGATCTGATAGTCATCGAACCGTCCCGACATATCCTTCTCGAATGTCGAATGGGGGATACAGGCAAAATTATCGCCTATACTGCCCATGATATGGTTACGTGAACTCATGGCTCCGACGACTTCATATTCATGGTTTCCTATCTTGATCTTCTTTCCTATCGGGTCTCTGTTCGGAAAGAGGTCTTTCGCCGGTCCGTATCCGAGGACGACTATTCTCCTGTTCCTCTCGAGCTCGAACTCGGTGAAGAACCTGCCCTCTCCTATCTGAATACTGTACATGGAACCGAAATTCTGTGAAGTGCCGACGACCTGGATAAGGTTCGTCCTTTCACCCTCGTACCTCAACACCCACATCCTGCCGCCCGGATCCACCTGCAGATCCACCTGATCGACTGAGGGGCAGTACTTCTTTATGCCTTTGGCATCGTCGACAGTAAGCTGCTTACGCCTCATCATCTCCCGCCTGTCATCCCCATCGGCAAAGGGATCGAACCTCGAGATAAAAAGATAAGGCCGGTTGGACGATACAATATCCTGCTGCACACGGGCGCTGAGGCCCGACATGAC
Source organism: Candidatus Krumholzibacteriia bacterium (assembly GCA_023131975.1). Taxonomy (GTDB): domain Bacteria; phylum Krumholzibacteriota; class Krumholzibacteriia; order Krumholzibacteriales; family Krumholzibacteriaceae; genus JAGLYV01. The sequence continues at coordinate 1,073 of JAGLYV010000131.1, forward strand.
AGTCACCATGGCGAGGACTGTCGTCACACCGATCGCGACTCCGACTATGAGGAGGCTGGAACGCATCTTGTGGGTGCGGATCACATCGATCGCCTGGAGAAAATTCTCCAGCCAGACCTGCCTGTTGTTGCGCCTGTCCCCAAACTTCGATTCGGCCGTTCTGGCCCTGTTATCTCCGCGCATATTCATACCTACTCATGATGGAGAGCCACGACCGGATCGAGATTGGCCGCCTTGCTTGCCGGATAGGTGCCAAAAATGAGGCCGAGCAAAAAGGTCACTACCAGACCTATCACTATAGACCACGGGGCTATGACATAGGGAAGGGGTGAGACCATCGAGATTATCGCCGCTATCGTAAATCCGATCAGTATCCCGATCATCCCTCCGACAAGCGACAGAGTGATCGCCTCTACAATAAACTGCCATATGATATTGGATCTTCTCGCTCCGAGCGCCTTCCTGAGTCCCACTTCCCTTGTCCTCTCAGTCACGGATACCAGCATCACATTCATGAGGACGACCCCTCCGACGACCATTGAGATCGATACTATGAATATCAGGGCCTTGAAGATGTTTGTAGATATCTTTTCCCAGAGCGAGATAAGATTCTCAGAGGTGATTACGCTGAAATCATTTTTTTCCAAGGGTTTAAGGCCATGCCTGATACGCATCGCCATCGTCGCCTCGTCGACAGCCTGCTGGAGAAGCTCGATATCCTCTGCCTTGATCTTGATCTCTATCGAGGTCCTCGAGCCGTATTCCTTCAGAAAGGTGCTTATCGGAATATAGATGAATCTGTTTCTCGATTCCCCGAAAACCGTCCCCATATCCTTGACCACACCTATCACCCTGTAATGCTTCCTGCCGATCTTGATCTTTCTGTCTACCGGATCGAGACCTTCAAAGAGTCTCTGATAGACATCGTATCCGAGTACCGCTACAGCCGAAGAACGACTTTCCTCTATCCGGGACAGATGTCTTCCCATGAGGATATCCGCTTTCTCGATCATCGGATAATCCTCGCTCCGCCCCCGGATCTCGATATTGTCTACCGAGTTATCAAGACGGATCACACTTTCCCTGGTATCGACCCCGGCACCGATGAAAGAAGCCGAAGGTATCCTGTCGCGAAGATAGTCGACGTCCTTGAGCCTGATCCTCTTGTTTCGCGCTATCGCTTCGAGGAAGGCATCGAGATCCGTTATCGCCTCGAAAAAGTTGATCCTCTCTATTGAGAAGACGTTACTACCCTCCCCAGCGACCTCTTCCTTGATGTAATCGTCGGCGCCGCCGATCAACGATACGACCGCTATCACCGACATCGTACCGACAATATTGCCAAGAAGAGTGAGGAAAGTCCTTAACTTATTCCCGCGTAACGCGTTGAGTGCTATTTTGATACCCTGAAAGATCAGCATCTTCTATTCCGTCTTTCTCTGGAGACACTGACCGCAGCTACTTTTTCTCCGACTTGACAGTCACCTTGACCCTCTGTCCGTCCTTAAGATCCCGGATCGCGCGAAAATTGCCACTGATCACCTCTTCGTCTCCCTCAAGTCCGGTCAAGACCTCGAAATATTTCTGACTTGATATCCCGACCTTGACGGGTTTGAAGACTGCGCGACCATCCTCGACTATGAACACCCCTTCGATCTCCTCTTCCCCATCCACTTCGGTCGCCGTGGAATCAGTCGCCGTGGAATCGGCTGCTGTCGAATCGGCTGTTTTCCCTCCCTTGAGGTCCTTTCTTCTTCGGACCGTAAGAGACTGAATAGGTATGCTGACGGCCTGGTTTCTCTCTGCTACCGTTATCTCGGAATCGGCGGAGAGGCCCGGTCGCACGTTCACGACAGTATCATTGATCGTGATCACTACCTTAAAGTCGACACCCTGCTGCCCCGATGAAAGTATCGGGCTGTTTCCGATCTCCGTCACCTCGCCGATATATGTCGTGTCTGGAAAGGCGTCGAGCGTCACCTCGGCCCTGTCACCGAGATTGATGCTTATCACCTCGGTCTCATCCACCTCGACCTCGGTCTCGATCGTGGAGAGGTCAGCGACTGTCATCAGGATAGTCCCCGGGTTGTTCAGGGTTCCCATGATAGCGATCTCGCCTTCCTCGACATTCATCCTCGTCACTACACCGTTCATCCCCGAGGTAATGGTCACTTCCTTCAGATTGTGTTTCGCGCTCCCCAGCATGGCCTGCTGCTGCCTGATCTGCTGCCGGGCCGATTCGAGATTGGCATTGGCTATATCGTACTCGGTCTGTGCAGCCTCTACCTCCTGATCGGTGAGGTATCCCTGGGAGAACAGTTTCTTTATCCTCGTAAGATCCTTATCAGCCTTGCGTTGCTGCACCATGTAGCTTCTCTCCGATGCCATGGCCGCATCGAGCGATGCCTCCAGTTGCGCTACAGTCGATTCGAGTTGAATCGGATCGATCTGAATCAAGAACTGCCCCTTGGTGACAATATCTCCTTCTTTAACGGCCACTTCTGTCACTTTACCGATCGTGCTGGCACTGATATCGACCTGGCGCTTGGGCCTGATACTGCCCGAAGCGGAGATTATCATCGAGAGGTCGCGAAGCTCGACCGCTTCTGCCTGTACGGGCAGAGCCTTGCCCCTCTTCGCTTTCATGTTCACGACGACAAGTACGGTGATGACTGCGACTGCGGCTATTATTATCCACAGTTTTTTCTTCATGGGCTACCCCCCTGTACTATTTCAGATTCTTATCCGAGCGGATCAGGATCGGATATTGTAACATCAGTGTCGGATCAGTGTGTCAGACGCAATCTTTCCATCCAGCAATCTGACGATACGCTTGGAATGTTCTGCTATATATTCTTCATGCGTGACCATTATGATCGTGTTTCCCTCCGCGTGAAGCTTGTTGAATATGGTCATGATCTCCTCACCTGTCGTACTGTCCAGGTTGCCTGTAGGTTCATCGGCGAGAAGGATGGAGGGATGATTGACCAGGGCTCTCGCTATAGCGACTCGCTGCCTCTGTCCGCCTGAAAGTTCGTTGGGTTTGTGCGTGGCCCTGTCCATCAGTCCTACCGATTCAAGTGCTTCTATGGCTCTTTTGCGTCTCTCTTCGCCGGGCAGCCCTCCATAGATCAGTGGCAGCTCGACGTTCTGCAGGGCTGTCGCCCTTGGAAGAAGATTGAATGTCTGGAACACGAAGCCTATCTCTTTGTTTCTGATGTACGCGAGATCGTCGTCACTGAGGTTACTCACTTCCCTGTCATTGAGAATGTAGGAACCTGCTGATGGGGTATCGAGACAACCGAGAATGTTCATGAAAGTCGATTTGCCAGACCCGGAGGGGCCCATTATCGACACATACTCATTCTTGGATATCTCCAGGTCGACTCCCGCGACGGCCTCTATCTTCTGAACGCCTACTTCATAGATCTTTTTTACACCCTCGACCTTAATCAACATCGGGTCTCTCCTCTGTCACCGTTTATCGGATTATCTTCAATTATTCGACATTCTGCCGGTAGCCCTGGCTATATCAGCATCCGCGACAAGGTAATCACATTTCGCCTGGATGACATCGGCCTTGGCCTGTGTAAGCGCTACCTGGGCATCGATCGTCTCCAGCATCGTCCCGGCGCCTACCCTGTAGCGTTCTTCAGCGAGCCTCAGATCCTCCATCGCCTGTTCGACTGTCTCCGTGGCAACTGCTATCCGTTCCCTCGCTTCTCTCATACCGAACATCAGGCCCTTGATCTCCCTGACAGCGGCCAGCTCGCTCTTTTCCAGATTGTATTCAGCGATCCTGTAATCCGCTTTGGCGTTTGCCAGGTTCGTACTTGTCTGAAACCTGTCGAAAATGTTCAAGGTGATATAACCTGTCAAAGACCAGGCGTACTCTTCCTTGAAGAAATTAAGATTATCTGCCATTTCCCTGTCATTCCATGTATATCCAAAATTGGCTCCTACAACCGGAAACCAGGAACTGCGGGCACTCGTTATCCCCGAACTGGCCGCCTTCATGTTGTATTTCAGGCTCTTGAGATCAGGCCGGTTTTCAAGAGCGAACCCTATTTCAGCATCCTGATCGAAATCCCGGAAATCGATCCTCAGGTCTGTATCCACTTCCACCACTCCATTAGAACGAGTGTTAAGAAGAACGATAAGATCCTCACGCGCGAGTTCGGCCTGGTTCCGCGTGCTGATCATGGTCAGCCTCGTATTGGAGTGCCTGACTCTCGCCTTCAGAACATCCGCCCTTGTGGCAGCCCCCACTTCAAGAAGAGCCTCCGTCCTTTCCAGGTTCTGTCTCGCCTGCTCAATGCTCTCTTTCTGGACGGTCAGAAGCATCTTGTTCCTTACAAGATTATAATACGCCCTGATCACGTTTGCCGCAATCATGTCATTGTTGTATTTGAACTGCTCAAGGGCAGAATTCCTGCTGTGCCTTGCGGAGGCGATCCGACTGAAATTACCCATCCCGTCAAATATCACCATATCCGAATTGATCCTGAATCCATAGTTGTTATAATCAAACCCGGTGTTCTGGACAGGTCTTCCCTGTGAATCGAACTGAACAGACGAGGGGCCATAATAGACATGGCCTTTTGAAAATGAAGTGGAAAGATTCGGCAACAGCCCGCCGTAACTGTATCGGAGGTTGCTCTCCGACTTCTTTACATTCTGAGCCGCCATGTGAACGTCAGGATTGTTCTTCAACGCCAGATTCAGACATTCATCGAGAGAAAGGACTTCGGCCCGACACACTCCGGACGAACCCGCGTTCAGGACAAGGGACAGAACGATCAGGATTAATGCTTTTATCAAGCCTGGGTAGGACTTCATACCAGATACCTTTCCTTGCGTTTCAAAAATATCACCCTCTATTGATTACTGTTATTTAATCTTACGACTCAAGGGGCCCTATAGTTTCAAATAAGATGGCTATATTGTCAACTAAATAGCCCCCCCGGCGATCATATCAACTACAGATACTACCATAGATCTATTCAGGGAAATGTCTGGCCCGGACAAAAAAAAGCCCGGACGAAGCCGGGCTTTCAAATATCATTTCAAATTACTGCTTATCGTCCATGCAACTTGAACCTGATCGGCACAGCCATAGAAGCTCTTACCGGTACGGTCCTCTGTCTGGCCGGCCTGAAAATGAATTTCCTTGCGGCGGCCAACGCTGATTTCTCCATGGCAGGCGTCACATCAGACTGGATCACACTAGCCTGCTTGACTTTCCCATCCACTCCGATTAGCACCCTGATCAGCACCGTACCCTCAATACCTGCCGACTGTGCCAGGCTGGGATATTTGGGTGGTACGTACTTTACCAGTACTGGCGGTTCATCGAAAGCATAGAACTCCTGTGCCGACTCCGATGGTGGCGGAGGCGGAGGAGGCAGGTTCTCGATCCTGTCAAAACTCGTCGGCGCTATCTCCGCTTCCTCATCGACTTCCTCACCCTCCGCGGCTTCCATAGGGATAGCTGGCTGAGCGACTTCCTGCGGTGGAGGCGGAATCTCAAAATCTTCGGCCGTTTCAATAACTATGAATTCCTGTTCCTTCAAGACATATGGCTTGAATTCGAAGGGCGGAGAGAAGTATATAACGAGAAAATGGATGACTAAGGCCGCGTAAAGGGAATTACGCAAATATTTTGCGTATCCACTTTTAAAATCCTGATTTGCAACAGCTACAGTGGCCACCGATTACTACCCCTTGTATTTAATTACTGTTCATCCCCAACGGATACGAACGTCACGTTCACGGCGTTGGCATCTTTCAACTGCTCCATTATATCAGAGACTAGCTGGTATTTCGTACGCTGATCGATATTGAACGCGACGATCAGGCTGAAATTTTCCTTCAATCTGGAAGCGATGATCGGGTTTATGCTCTCCACATGGATCAATTTATCGTTGATGCTTATCCTGTTGAACCTGTCGGCCCATATATGTATCAGTCTCTCTCTTTCCAGTTCGCTGCCAGATTCAGCTCTTGGTAGAGTGATAGGCAGTCCCTCTTCCATCTTGAAGATCGTAGTGACCATAAAGAAAATCAGAAGGAGAAAGATGATATCAGCCATCGATCCCGTTGGAATACTGTTTGATACACCTTGATTTTTTGAAATCTTCAAAACAGTTCTCCTCTAGGCTCCGGACTTCATCGTCCTGAGCGATATTCGTTCGGCATTCGCCATACGAAGCTCATCGAGAATATCGACCATAATGCCGTAATCAGCGGCCGGATGCGTCTCGATCACGATAACGATCTTTTCGTTCTGGATAAGCTTGTTCTCGACAAACTGCCTTATGTCCCCGACCTTGATAGGTCCGGAACCCCGTACCACTATCGAACCGTTCGCATAGGCCTGCAGAACCATAACATTGTCTTTCTTCAGCTTGACCTGGGGCGAATCCCCGGCAGGCAGCGCCATCGGCAGGCCTTTTTCGACAGCGAAGATCGTACTGACCAGAAAGAATATCAGCAAAAGAAAGTTGATATCCGACATCGACGCGGTACTGAACTCCGATGATACCTTACTGTTTTTCTTAATCATACTATGCTCCGCTTACTTGGCCACGCCAGTTTCTATAAGCTCGTTTACCAGTTCGGCTGAAGCCTCTTCCATCTCAAGGACGAAGCGATCGATCTGCGAGACAAAGAACGAATGACCGATACTTGCCGGAATGGCGATAATAAGACCTGTAGCAGTCGTAATAAGTGCTTCCTCGATACCCGAGGCGACCACCTTCGCACTTACCTGCTCCGCCGACGCGATGGCGGCGAACGCGCTGATCATACCAGATACCGTTCCGAGGAACCCGAGAAGCGGTGCCACCTGGGCTACCGTAGCGATGGCCACCAGTCCACGCTCCAGGAATGAAGTCTCGATACCACCGGCAGTCTCGATCGCCTCTTTCACGGCATCTGGACCACGGCCGGATCTAAGAAGACCCGAGTGCAGAACGGCAGCGATCGGACCTCTGGTCCTCTCGCAGACCTTCATGGCACCGTCTACACCTTCGGAACGCATCGTAACGAGCACATCGCTCATCAGTCTCCTGACGTTGACCCTGGCACGGGCCAATGTGACGAGCCGCTCGATGATGAACACAACACCGATGATGGAAGCGAGCAGAAGGGCATGCATGAAGTTGCCGCCCTGTACATACTTCTCACCGATCCCACTGTGCTTGAGATTATATATAACAACTCCGAGTCTCTGCCTCTCCGCCATGTCAGCGACTTCCTGGGCGACAAACAAGGAATCGTTCTTCGCTGTTCCCAGTGAATCACTATCTGCCTGTGCCATGAATACGGGTTCGGTGACTGTCCCTTCCTCACCCGGCTCCTGTGCCTGAAGTACCATGGGCAAGGCGATAATGAGACAAAGTACGAAAGCCATCAAGGAAGCTTTGACAGTAAGCCTTCTCTCTACCATACTACGCGCTCCTTCTGCGGAAAACGGACTAAAGTGATTTTCACATCCGTTGAACTACGGATTTCATTTAAAACTAATTGATTCCAATCTCTCTTGACCGTAATAAATTACTTAATGAGAACTACGATGTCAACCAAAAATTCCCGGGCCTGTTATAGCCCAAAATATCCATCCTGTCAATCAAGTGTAGACTCATTAGTAGGAATCTTCAAACTCTTCCGAGGTACCGACCAGGAGATAATTCCCAACTCCGTCCTTGTCGACGAACAAAAATCTCATTCCAGCCTGGATCGTCATCAGTTTGTCCCTTGGAAAAAGCGGGGCTCCCTTGATCACATAGACCCAGAGTTCATATCCCCCCGTGTCCATACCGCCTCCACGGTATGGCTGGTTCCTGCTCATAGTGGTATTGTACAGTTGAGCGTCCTGCGTACCCAGACCTTTCCATGTATTATGGATGACTACCCTGTACTGGTCGTCAAGTTTGTTGACTACTTCATCAAGATCGGTCCTGTTGAAAGGAATAGTCTCCGAGACCAGTTCATCAGGAGGGCCAAATCTTATGTAAATCTGCCCCCTGTCGGTCGCCGCGCCCCTTCTGTGGTCGCCGAAACTCACATCAGCCTGGCTGACACGCCGCATGAACGTCTCGAAAGTCTCGTTTAACGCGGTATGTGGCGTCGGATCGTTCTTTTTCCAGAAATCGTTCAGTATTTTTTCCTGCTGACCTATTCCAGCGTAGCGAAACTCCTCGTACTCTGTATCATTGAATATTATCCTCGCCTCGACGAGGACATCCCTTCTCGGGCGCTTCCAGTTCATCAATTCCCAGACAACGGAGAAATCCTTGCCGACCAGCGCGTAGAGCTCTCCATTACCTGCGGCTTCTATCGCAAGCCTGTATGCTCCTGCGGGATAAGCGTTAACATCGAATACCCCGAATATGAAAGCCTTGCCCCCGTTGACCCTGCAGGCCGTCTCGACAGAGTCGATCCTCTCCCCTTTCTGGTCGAACACCGACATAAACAGATCCAGAGTGGTCGCGTCAGAATCTTCAGGAAGCATTGCCTGGGCAAAGAAGGAGAGTGTATCGTTCTTCAGGCCGTAGATCTGGATCGGGTTCGGAATATACTGGCCATCAGGCTTCTTTCCCCAGAGAAGGAAAGGTTCACTGAGAATCAGGCGATCCTGCTGAAACCCGGCTATTTCGAGAACTTCATTTTCGAATGTCGAACTATCATGTTTCTTCCTCAACATCCCCATCAACGTCTTTTTATCGCGGTTCAGGTCCTCGACCCGCGCGCTGAGAAGGTAGGATCCGGGACTCACTCTCACCGAATCCGCGATATATATAAAACCTGTCAGATCAGTGGCAGAGGGAGGGGTCTCCCTGCTGTCATTTATCATCAGTTTCTTTTCGTATATCCTGTCTTCTCCCAGTGTGAGAAGCAGATAAATAGAAACGGCAGCTTTGTAGCTGCCGTCCTTTTCACTGTATTCTATTTCTTTTGTGGGAATAGCTATCTGGAAGAATTCGATTACCTGTCCGTTCCTCTGCGGAAGCGAACCGGCATCCAGGAAGAACTCGAAATCTCCCGATCCTCTGAAAGCCTGCCCCGCGCTATTTCCAGCTGAACCGATGATGAAGAGCAGAATCAATAAATGAATCTTTAAAATTCTGTTCATCTGGTAAGCCCGGGTAATCAGACTCTATTCACCACCTAGTAGCTGAAGTTCAGCGTTACCCTGTGAGCCGCGCCAAGGTATCCAAGATCTTCCCAGGCATAATCGAATCCAAGATCCGAAGTCTGACTGGTGTCTACCCTGAAGCCGACGCCCCATGCCAATCCCTGCGTATCGTAATCAATATTATATCCTGAACGCAGGAAAAAGAACTGGTTGAATGCGTATTCCATACCGACATTCATCCTCTCCTTGTTGTCGGAGGGATGTGAGAACTCACCCGAAGCGAGCAGCGCGTGTGCGCCCTGCCTGTACGCGTCCATGCTCAGCCCCACCCGGAACAGTGTGGGCAGCTTCGAAGAACGGTCGTCGAAATCGATCTGACCGCCCAGAGACTGGATCATCATACCCAGTTTCATTCCCTGAATCCCGATCCTGTACAGAAGACCGAAGTCGAACGCCATTGTCTCGACGCTCTTGTCCGCGAGTCCCATATGGATAAAATGGCCCGAGAAACCGGCCGAGAACTTGTCGGTAAAATACATCGCGTAAGACAATCCAAACGACATATCCCCGGCATCAAAGAACCTGTTGGTCCCCTGGGGCATGTAGATCGTACGTTCCTCCTGCGGATCCATCGTCAGGGCTCTCGCGCTGATACCGAAGGTACCCGGCAGGTATGGAGTGGTGAAAACCGCACCAGCGAAATATACATCTATATCGGCGGGCCAGACAACGTTGTTGAGCGTGACCTGGGTACGGTTGATCTCCACCAGACCGGCAGGATTCCAGTACATCGCGGTAGCATCGTTCGCTACAGCGGTGAACGCGTTGCCCATACCGGCAGCACGCGCAGAAGTCCCGATTTTCAGGAACTGCGCGGCATAGGTCCCCACCTTCTCAAAAGGCTTCGTTGCCCCGAAAAGGATGGAGGGTACCATCACCAGGATCAGGACCCCAACAAAAACCTTGCTCTTCATCAACAAACCTCCTGGAGGTGAATGTGTAATAGTTACCTTATTATAACAAACTTGCCAATTACCTTTTCAAACCTGTCATCTTCCGGTTCCACGGCAAACAGGTAGACACCGCTCGTGACGTTCTGCCCGTTACGGGAGACAAGATCCCACACAAGCGTACCTCGCTGCCCGGCTGAAGCGCCATCATGATAAAGGATCTCTACCAGGTCACCCGCCATGGTGAATATTCTCACTGTATTGCGGCACAGGGGCAGATTCCTGAACTCCACCTTGATACCTGTAGGATCATCCATATTGGGATCGAGCTGCCAGGGGCTCATGGTCGCCGCTGTCGCCGGATTGGGCACCACGTAGACCTCATCATCATCATATTCTTCAGCATCCTGGGGATCAGAGAGTGGGGATATATACATGAAGTTCGAAGAGGAATCCCCGAATTTCCCTACCCTGATCGGCACGCCACCGGAAAGCATATGATCATATGCTGTGACACTGTAGAAATAGTGCATTCCGTTATGTACACTTTCATCAATAAATTTGTAGTACTGAAGCCCACCCTCGAAACCGAGATTGTACCTCGCCATCGCCTCGAGAGTGTCACATTCATCATTCGAAAGTCCGGGAGGACAAGGGACAGTGTCGAGAGGCGAATACCAGACACTCTCCTCGAAAAGTCTGATGATGGCATCCTTACCGTCAAGACCTTCGAGCGGCACATACTGCCAGCCGCGACGATTGTCACGAATCTCGGAGATCGGATACCTGAAGTCAATATCAGGCCTGACGCCATTCATAATGTCGCGTTCCTCGATCAGCTGCCAGAGATTGCGCGGCGGACCACTCAGGACCGATGTACCCATCGGCCTGGTCCATCCATCGGCTCTCCATATCCTGTACCCCTCAAAATCGAGTTCGAGAGTACTGACATCGGGAGTCACTTCGCTGAAATTGTCCCACATGACAACGACCTTGTTGTCGCCGGGAAGAAGCCTCATATTCGGTGGTGGCGGAGCGGATCCGACAAGCCAGTTCACCTGGGTCTCCTTGCCGTCGACACCGGTCTGGAAGTCGGAAAATGTCGCGTCACCCTTTGCGCACTCGGTATTCTCCCATAGCTCGATCTCATTACGGCAGTCGTTGTTGATCCAGATGATCTCTCCCCTGGCGGCGGAAAGAAGTTCCAGATCACCGCCGGCGGCACATGAATCGGCTACGATACCACTTACCGGTCCCGGCACGGGGGTCTCGCGTCCGTCGATACCGGTCTGCGGATTCCCGTCGATATCGAACCAGTTTCCCTGGAAAGCCATTGTAGCGCTCGCCGCCGCATCAAGCATACCATCAAGCCCCTCACCACAGACGAAAGCTACCTGAAGGATCATCGAGCTATCCGGAAGCAATTCACGGAACGGCCCTGTGGCCATCATCATCCTGTAATCCCTGGGAACTTCTGCGTTACGGTCTTTCTGGGTCTTGCTCATCAATTCGTAACGCTGAAAATCGTTCGTCGGGTCTCCACCATTCTCGTACGGCTGGTCACCCGAGAAGTTCTGATAGGACGTGAGGCCGACCGTCTTCGGAGCATTTTCGCCAAGTGGGTCTATGTCATGACCGAGGAAGATGATACCGAAATACCCGGTACAGGCACCGTCATCTCCGTCCTTGTCGTAAAAATAGGCCACACTCAGTCTCACAGGGATCTCATTTTCACCCTTCTGGGCGCACCTGATCCCTTCAAAGAGACCGGTACAATCGTCCGTCCAGTACTGTTCCCTGTCTCTCTTACCAGCATCCCCGTCGGCAAAAAATCCGATATAGAGGTCCTCTATGATATCTGAACCGTAGTTCTTGATCTTGTATTCGATACCGACGAAATCGTAGAACTGTTCTTCTTCCCACTGATAGCTCTCCTGCCTGATGAAAAGATGCAGGGGAGTATGCTCGGGGTTGACCTGAACAGAGGTCGGATCGTCATCAGTCGTCCAGCAGGTAAACATCTGCTTTCCGATAGCCCCGAAATCTTCGTCGATGAGCCCGTCTCCGTCGTCATCTATACCGTTCTGCCAGTCTTCGTCAGATACGCCGTCCTTATCATCGTCGTCCGGGCTTGGAAGCCTGGCACCGCTCTGGATACCCTCGAACGCCCTGTAGATCTTGGCTTCGGGATTCTCGATTCCGGGTGGCCTGAATTCGATTTCGTATGCCGAAGTCGACACAACCGGGATACCGCCCTTTTTCGCGCCGATCCAGAGGCCCGCGATATAGAGATATTCAGTGCCGGAGTTCGCCGGCCACTGCGCCGAGGGAAATTCGGCCGTCGGCCAGTTCGAGCTGGGATACGAACCGAAGCATCCCCAGTTCGTAACATGCATCTGAAGGTTTCCAACGTTGTGGATACCGCTGCCGTCGAAGACCCAGATCTGCTCCATCTTCTTGAGCTTCTCTGCCCATTCCGCTGTATCGTTGCGTGCTGACAACGGAGAATGCAGCATGGAGACCGCAAGTACCGTCAGTACCGTCAGCAGGACCCCTTTGCGTATCATTTCAAGAACCTCCACTCCTTGTAGCATTCATTCATCATTCTAGAATTCGAAACCGAAACCGATCCTCCACTGCCTGTGTGAGGCCCAGATCGTCGGATCATTTACAGCTGTAAAATCATCGAGTCCATCTTCATCGATATCCTGGAGATAAGCACCGCCGAACTGGCCGGTCTCTGTAAGATACGAACCTCCGTCCATCCTCGCGTTGACCATCCCGGGGAACGTTCCGGGAGCGACTCCAAATGGAAGCAGGACATCTTCGTCGAGCAGGTTTCTGCCCTCGAAGAAGAGTGTGAGTTCCTGCCCGTAAATATTGAACTTTCTCCTGCCCTGCAGGTTGATAACATGCGTATGATTGAGACGATTGGAGTTCTCGTCAAGCGGATCCTGTCGACGGGCGTACCTGTCAAACGGCGTCCACGGAAGGCCACTGCCGAACATGTAGACTATGGTAGCACCCCAGTTGTTCTCGTCCTGAAGCCTCAGCGTCACATTGAGCGTATGGCGCTGATCCCAGTCGAGGGGCATCTCCTGGGTCGGAAGATGGGTAAGCCCTTCCGCCGAGAGTCCAAAGTTGGCGTTGGATGCCACACCGTCGGCGTACTGGAACGTATAGGAGATCTCGCCACCTATATAATGGCTGAGACGTTTGTTAATACTGAGCTCGACGCCTCGCGAACTGGCGTAGGTCCTGTTGATATAGCGGAACCCTGTGATACCGAGACTCTCATCGGTGACCCTGGTCGAAGAGATCAGTCCATAGATGTCTTTGTTGAACACCACGAAACTGGCCGCTATGGTCTCGGTGAACTGGTGAGAGACACCGGCCTGGTACGAGACAGTCAGCTCCTCGTCGAGATCGGGGTTGCCGAGGATCCCGGCGCCACCGATCAGATCCTGACTCTGGAAAAGGAATGTCCTGTTGGGCCACTGTGTAAATCTACCGTAATGGAAATGGAACTTGTCCTTGTCGGTGATCGGGAATGCGAACCCGAGACGAGGGCTGATCTGAAACTTGTGACCCTCTACATCCGGGTCGATCTCCGACGATGTTATCATAATAGAGTCGTTGTTTCCGGGAGAGAAATAGTCGACCCTGACTCCCGCGTTGACTACCATTCCCTCGTATTCCCACTTGTCCTGCAGGTAGTACGAGGCTTCCGGGTTGAAGTTGTTGAAGTTGTTCGCGCTTCTTCCCTGTACGTAGCTCCCGTCTTCGAGTCGCCTGAGATTTCCCGGAGAGTTGATCGCCACATTATCGAGCTCATTGTATATGAACTGTATGCCTGTCTTGAATATATGGTTTGCCCACTTCTGCGAAGTGACATCGGTCTTGAAGATATAGGTTACACTGCTCCTGTCTCCATAAAACGGCATGTCGTAGGCCGTCAGGAAGTACGGATAGTCGGGATCGGTATAGTACACCTGGTTGCTGACTCCCCCGAACTGGTAGGTCCCGTTGGGAAGGATGACCGGCTGTCCCGCGGTCAGGAAGTCGGCTGCATCCTTGTCATCCACCGATGTGAATCTTTTAAATTCGATACGACTGAGATTGATAGTGTAGAGAAGGTCCTTGGATACGACATGGTTCAGGGCCAGCTTCATCTGCAGGTTCTCCGCTGTCGTAGAGTTCGTCCTGTTCGCGGAATTGAAAGGGACGTAAGTAGAATCATCCCTGAAGTGGCTGAACTTCGAGTCCGGGTTCTGGAATCCCTCAAAGAGGAGCTTCGATTCGTACCTTTCAACCGTACCGTTCTCGTTCAGGACGGCCTCATCCCAGATGATCTCCACTTCGACGCCGTAGATATTCGTAGCCATCCTTGCGAAGAAATGATTGTACCTGATTATAAATGCTCCCGCTTGGGGATTGTTGGGATCCCTTACCTTGGAGAAGATCACGATCGGGTAGAGCGTTTTGCGTCGCCCGGCAAGCGTGCCCGGATAGGTGTAGACTCTCTCGAGTTCCTTATCCAGCCAATCTCCGTGATAGAACGAAACGTACTGCCCGAACGACCTCGCGTCGTCGGCAAGACTCTCGCGACTCGCGCGGAGGGTCATAAAGCGGTAGACCTTCTGCACGTAGCCCTCGAGGTTCCAGTTGTGCCAGTAACCCTGGTTGACCGCGTGCGAGTAGATGGCCTCACCGATCAGCTTCATCCCCGG
>JAGLYV010000132.1 GCA_023131975.1 Candidatus Krumholzibacteriia bacterium
AAAATCGTTGAGGTAGGTGTGCTCCTCCTTGTCCCTTATCATCCAGTTCTCACCGTCGATAAAGGAGACTTCAGTCGATAAGTAGAAAGTCAGGTTCTTCAGCGGTGTCGGGCCTCCGAAACCTACCGAGAGCCTGTCGTAGTTCGTATATGTCTTGTCACGCCGGCCGAAGTCATCTGTCATGTACCTCATCTGCCCCTCGAAGGTCCTGCCGCCTTCCCTCGTATGGAGCTGGACGACAGCCGACTGGGCATTTCCGTACTCGGCATCCATCCCGCCAGTGATGACTTCACTGTTGGCTGTACCTAAAAGGCCGACGGAGATCATTCCACCGCCCAGTGGATCATCGACAGGAACACCGTCGATCTGAAACTGGACCTCACCGGAACGACCACCACGGACGTGAAGATCGTCACCTGTCTTGACGATCCCGCCCTTGAGGGCGAGAGCCTCGACGACATCATCGACGGGAAGTTCCTGGAGCTCGTCGCTACTCACCTTGTAGCTTACGTCACTGTCCTTCACCTCGATCTGCTTTATTTCAGCCTCTACAAGGATCTCCTGCGTCTGCCCGACGATCTCCTCGGTAAGCTGAAACTCGACCCTCGATGTCTGGCCAGGGTCCACCTTGACGCCAGCCTTTTCCTCGATCTTGTATCCCATCATCATGACCTTGACGGAATAAGTACCTGCCGGCACTCCCGTGATCAGGAAGGTGCCGTCTGTCAGGGTCATACCGCCCATCTTTGTACCGACCAGCACGACGTTCGCGTACGGAAGAGCCGCACCGGTCTCGGCGACAGTCACCTTGCCGGCCACCCTTCCGCTCTGTGCATAGGCGCCCGTGCTGCTCAGCAACAGGACAAGAGCGGGCAGCAGTAACATAAACACAATACCCGAGCGGATTTTCATCTTATGATCTCCTTGCCTGATCCGAAAATATAGCGTACACCATAACCCACTAAACCGAACCAACCAACGGTCGGCCGGCGGGACATCGGGGTGCGGGATTTCCAATACTCTCCATTATTCTTATGGATAATATAATTGCCACTGCATTTAGTGTCAAACAATTTGCCCCGGTCACGGAAAAAAGCTCAGAGGCTGATTCCGGGCACCGCATCGAAGATATTCCGACCAGTCCCCCTCCATGCACCACACCAGGTTTAATCCTGAAAGTGACGGAATCATAATTTTCGACTACAGCTTCGCAGCTACAATCTCGGGATTCCGGGACAAAACCCATAGTCGCACTCCTTTACCCGTGGCCGAAACGATACAAGGGTACTGACATCTCTGGTGGGGTAAAGAGACCAGGTGGGGTCTCAAAAAAGCAACCTGCAAAGCGAGGTCACTAAAAATATACTTCGAATATCGGATAAAGTCAAGGCGGGTATCAGCCTGTCAATGATCTATTACTTCGAGTCTTCGTAAAAACGGCCAGCCTACGCCCCCGCTTCTCTGGCCTGGACCATATCCTTGATCTTCATCAGACGTGTCTGGGTGCTCCTCTCCGCCTCACTGAGCTTGCTCTCGATGCTTCTTATGGATAGTTCGAGATCGGGAATAAGCACGTACTCGAGGGCGTTCACTCTTCTTCGGGTCTTCTCCAGTTCCTCGGCCATCTTGAATAGAGCGTTCTCCTTTCCAACCAGTGTCATCAGGTCGGAAAAATGAACGAACAGTTTTTCAAAAGCCAGGTCAAGTTCCAGAGAGGTATTTTCCAGCTTGTACGGAGGATCACCCTCCGGGATAGTGAAAGAGAACTCGGGGATCTCGATACTCATCTCGTGCTTTCGCTCGATCTCAAGCTTTCCGGATTTTACCGTCAAAGCCAGGACATCTTCCATCGCCTGTTTTCCGGTGACGGCCCGACCGGCCAGATAATGCATATTGATATCGAGAAACTCCCTCTCCACATCACGGCGGACCTTGGTCGTCTCACGTACAAGAGTGAAGAAGTTCTGCATCAACTTCTCCTGCTTGTTCTTGAGAAGCTTGTGTCCCCTGAGCGCCAGCTCGAGGCGGCGCTTGAGACGCAGAAGCATCATCCTGTTGGGGTTGATCTTCTTGTTCAATCCTCATCCTCCGTTTTCCCCTCGGCCGCGGCCGGGGCGTCTTCCTTCGGGAGATACTTCTCGATCAATTCGTCACTGATCCGTTTTAACTCCGGTTTCGGGATCCCGCTGAGAAGATCCCAGCCTACCCCCAGTGTCTCTTCGATAGTCCTGTTCTCGTCGAGTGCCTGGCGAACGAACCTGTCCTCGAACTTTTCGCCGAAGGCCATGTAGGCTCTGTCGGTATCGGTCAGCGCAGCCTCGCCCAGCACGACGGCGAGCTCCTCGACTTCCTTGCTCCTGGCGTATGAGGAGAACAGCTGGTTGGCGACCTGCCCGTGGTCGGCCCTGGTACGGCCCTCTCCGACTCCCTTGTCCCTGAGCCTCGAAAGACTCGGCAGAACGTCGATCGGAGGATAGATCCCTTTTCTATGCAGGGAACGGTCAAGGATGATCTGTCCCTCGGTGATATACCCCGTAAGATCCGGTATCGGATGTGTCTTGTCATCGTCAGGCATCGAGAGTACCGGGATCTGGGTGATGGAACCTTCGCGTACTTCGCCTTCCTTATCGCCCTTGAGCAGACCTGCCCGCTCATAGATAGTGGAAAGATCCGTGTAGAGATAACCGGGATATCCGCGGCGTCCCGGAATCTCCTTCCTCGCTACGGAGATCTCACGAAGCGCCTCGCAGTAGTTCGTCATATCGGTCATTATCACAAGAACGTGCATCCCGCGTTCGAACGCGAGGTACTCGGCGGCTGTCAGCGCCGCTCGCGGAGTGGCGATGCGTTCGATCGTCGGGTCGTTGGCCAGGTTGATAAAGAGGACTACCCTCTCCATCGCGCCCGTCTCCTGGAAATCGCGGATGAAGTAGTTCGCCTCCTCGAATGTGATCCCCATCGCGGCAAATACGATCGCGAAGGGAGATTCGCTCCTGGGAACGGATGCCTGCCTGGCGATCTGCGCGGCGAGTTCCGAATGCGGAAGTCCGAACCCGGAAAAGATCGGAAGTTTCTGCCCGCGGACAAGCGTGTTCAACCCGTCGATAGCCGAGATCCCGGTCTGGATGAACTCCTTGGGATAGACCCTCGCGTAGGGATTGATCGGGTTGCCGTTGATGTCGAGCATCTTCTCGGGGATGATCGCGGGGCCGTCGTCTATCGGGCTTCCCAGCCCATTGAATATCCTTCCGAGGATATCGGGCGAAACGGCCAGTTCGAGTCCCTTTCCGAGAAAGCGCACCTTCGTCTTCGATACATCGATTCCCCTGGTCCCCTCAAAGACCTGGACCAGTACCCGGTCACGATTGATCTCGAGTACCTTTCCCCGCCTCTGCTCACCATTGGGAAGTTCCACCTCGACGAGTTCCTCGTAGGTGGCATGATCGACACCGGTAAGCACTACCAGCGGGCCTGTTATCTCTCCGATCGTGTTGTATTCGGTAACCATCCGGATCCCTTCTTTCCTATGCCTCGACGTTCCTGGCCTCGACCGAACTCTCAGCCGTCTGTGTCTTGATATCTTCGAGCATCTCGTCAAACCGACCGAGATCATCTTCCTTTATATGACTCATTCTCGCGATCTTCTCCCTCACCGGAAGATCAAGAAGTCTCCTCAGAGGCACCTTCTTGTCAAGAGCCCGCTCGCAGGCACGGTGAAGTTCGATTATCACCTGGAACATTCTGAACTGTTTTTCCAGCCTTGTATATGCATCGTCGGGATCGAAAGCCGACTGGTGAAGGAAATCCTCCCTGATATGCTTGGAAGTCTCCAGGACTATCCTGTCGTTGTCGGAGAGTGAATCGAGTCCCACCAGCCTGACCAGCTCCTCAAGCTCTCCCTCTTTCTGGAGAAGTCCCATCGCCGTCACTCTCAACTGCTGCCATTGCTCTGACACTTCGTCTCTCATGTAGTCGGCGACGTTGTCATGATAGAGCGAATAACTCGTCAGCCATCCGATAGCTGGAAAATGCCTCTTGAACGCCAATGTGTCTTCGAGAGCCCAGAACACCTTCACTACCTTGAGAGTAGCCTGGACGACCGGGTCGGAAAGGTCTCCGCCGGGAGGCGAGACCGCGCCGATCACCGAAAGCGTACCGGTACGCTCATCGCTGCCCAGGCAGATCGTCCTGCCAGCTCTTTCGTAGAAGTCCGCGATCCTCGAAGGCAGATAGGCGGGATAGCCTTCCTCGCCGGGCATCTCTTCGAGCCTGCCTGACATCTCCCTCATCGCCTCGGCCCATCTCGAAGTCGAGTCGGCCAGCACGGCCACATCGTGTCCCATATCCCTGAAGTACTCGGCGATCGTGATCCCGGTATACACCGAGGCCTCTCGCGCGGCCACCGGCATGTTCGACGTATTGGCGATCAGCACGGTACGCTCCATCAGGGGCCTGTTGGTCGCGGGATCGATCAACTCGGGGAATTCCTGAAGAACGTCTGTCATCTCGTTTCCACGCTCACCACATCCCACATAGACGATGATATTGGCATCCGACCACTTGGCCAGCTGATGCTGGACGACGGTCTTGCCGGCGCCAAAGGGACCGGGGACCGTAGCCGTTCCGCCCTTCGCTATCGGAAAAAGTGTGTCGATGACCCTCTGCCCCGTCACGAGCGGTGTGTCGGGAACGAGCTTGCGGGCGATCGGCCTCGGGATCCTCACGGGCCACTTGTGGTACATCCTGACATCCTGGACCTCGCCATCGGCCTCTATCTGCGCGATCACATCCTCGACGACGTACGTACCGGCCTTCGGAGCCTTGACGAGCTTTCCGCCCTTGAGTGTGGGAGGCACCATTATCAGGTGGTCCGTCAGTTCGGTCTCCCTGACCTTGCCGAGAAGGTCGCCCACTACGACATCCTGACCTTCCTTTATCTCCCCGTTGGGAGTGAACTCGAATTTCCTCTTCCTGTCGAGGCCCGGGACATTGATCCCCCTCGTTATATACGAACCGGCCTGTTTATAGATCTCGTCCAATGGCCTCTGAATACCGTCGTAGATAGATGTGAGAAGACCGGGACCCAGCTCGATACTGAGCGACTGTCCGGTCCCTTCCACTTTCTCGCCAGGGCCGAGGCCCGAAGTATCCTCGTATACCTGGATAAAGGCCTGATCTCCGTGAAGCTCGATTATCTCTCCGATCAGTTCCCTGTCACTGACCTTGACGACTTCGAACATCCTGGCTTCATCCATACCCTCGGCCACGATGAGTGGTCCTGATACCTTGATTATCCTTCCAGCGCCCATATCCTTTTTTCTCCTTCTGGCCTGTCTATTTCTCAGTCCTTATCGCCGGTGCCCGAAATATCCTGCCCGACGGCCTTGATCACCGCGTCGCGCAGTTCTGCGAATGCTACTCCCTCGGGCTGCGGCTTTCCATCGACCCATTTCGCGCCATGTATATCCGGGATCACGCTAATAACGGGAAACGTCCGCTGCGACCTCTTCTGTATTATTTCCCTGTATCTGTGAAAGACCTCCTCGGTGACGAGGATGATCCTGAATTCCTTCCCCAGTACTTCTCTGTATTTTTCGTCGGTCAGTTCCCCACCCTCGGTCTCATATACTTCACACCCGAGGATCCGGAAATATTCCACCGAATCACAATTCCCTATTACTGCAATATTCCTGGCCATCCAGGTTCTCCCTGCCTTTTTCAGGCTGTCATCGCCATTTTCAGGCTGTCATCGCCTCTGTCTTTTCCAGCAACAATTCCTCGGGCAGCCTGTTCAGCTTGCCCGCGAGCAGAAGCCTGAGCAGCCGCTCGTTCCTCTCGCGAAGCTGGATGTGATATATGACGGGACCGATGTCAAAGAAACGGTACCTGCTGTCTCCAAGACGTTCGAGCATCTCCCTGTCGATCAACGCATCGACCATCCACACGGGAGTCGAAAGGCCGAGCCCCGCCGGTATGAGTCCCCTGTATTCGGTCGTCGCGAGATATGTATACAATTCGTCCTCGGGCTCCCTGAACAGGGTCCTGAGTGTCGGGACATCGATACTGCCGCCGGCTATCCAGAGTGTGTCCGGTGTCTCTTTCCTCAGGCTGATCCTTTTCAACCTGATAAATGTCCTGATATTGGCGAGGTCTATCCGGAAAGTGACGTACATCCGTGCCGCTTCCCCGGGAGCCGTCTCCACAAGGTAAGCGAACTTTTCCGCCTCACCCCTGCTCTCGACAGCCGGGGCGCCTCCCTCTTCGGAGGCCTCCAGAAGCTTTTCGAGACTTTTCTTCAGATGATCGGGAAGATCGATGGCAGAACCACCACTCGCGCCTTTTTCGATCACTTCAGGAGCGACCAGGCCGAAGGGGTTATAGACCGCATCGACTCCCAGAACCCCGGCTTTTACGCCATGTGTGAGGTTGTCGAAATCGAAACCGGCCCTGAAAAATCTTTCTACCTCTTCATCGTTCAGAATACTCGATAGAAGCTCCAGAAAATCAGTTTTCTCAGACTCTATTCCATCCTCGAACCGGTAGAGAGAATCCACCGGATCGAATCCCCGATAGAATTCTTTTACCGACACAAGCACAGAATCAACGGGAGCTCTCGCTATGCGCTGAAACCAGGCTGAATCAGGCATCGAGGCCTCAAGCGCCCTGAGTCTCGCGACAATATATGTGTAGTCCTGCGCCAAAAGGCGTCCTCCCAGGTTATCCTTCGAAGAGCATCGCCGCTATACGCGGTTCTATCTTTTCCCTGAGCTGCTCGAACACGACGGCCAGTGACAGGTCGACTGTCCGCCTGCCCTCCCTCAACACTACCCCCCACACAAAATCACCCTTATCTGCTGCCAGTTCGAAACTGCAGTCTCCTTTGAAACCGTCGCGGAGCTCCCGCATGAACCCTTCGTCGAAGATACCGGCCTGTGAAGGAGCGACAACGATCTCTTCCTTCCCCGACACGGCGCTTCCGAGAATCATGTTTTTCAGGATATCTCTGCTGTCTTCGGGGGAAAGGGCCCCGATCTTTTTCTTTGCCTCGGTGTAGACCGAATCTAGGATCTCCCTTTTGCGGGCAAGGATAGATTTTCTCAACTCGAGTTGTTCGCTCACGATGAGATGTTTCTCTTCCTCACCTGCCTTTTTTTCGGCATAGGTCTTCAGATCCTCAGCAAGGCGCGACGCACGGTCGGCGTATTCTTTCCTGACAACCGCACCTTTCTCCCCTGCCCTGGCGAGAAGTTCTCCGGCCGCGGCTTCGGCTTCTTTGTTTATTCTATCGAATATCTTTTCAATAGGCATTATCAGTCATCCTCCCGCCACCGTGGCGGCTCTGTCAACCAAGCGATATCTTCTGGAGCAGCAGGATCGTGCCCAGAAGCCCCAGTACGGCATAAGTCTCGACGATAACCGCGAAAACCATTCCCTTACCGACTTCACCGGGACGTTTCGCCACGAGACTGCACGCGGCAGAACAGACCTTACCCTGGTAGAGTCCCGATATAAGCCCCGTGATCGCCACCGGCAGCGCGGCGCCCAGCACAGCCAGACCCGTCCCGACCGATATCGAACCGAGCTGGTCGACGGCCGGCAGCTTGTTGATGATCATGAAGAGGGCGACGAGCCCGTAGATACCCTGCGTGCCCGGAAGCGCCTGCAGGACCAGGAGGCTTCCGAATTTTCCGGGATCCTCACTGACTACTCCGTTGGCCGCCTGACCCGCTACTCCCGTTCCAAGAGCGGAACCCGCACCAGCCAGGGCCGCCGCGAGTGCGGCTCCCAGGATTACAAGCATAAAGCCCAACATACTATTCTCCTTCCACGATTCCTATGATCCATCGTCTGTTTTTTTAAGGATCGAATACTGCCTCTCACTTCTGAAAGGCTTGAACTCCCGTCCTCCCCCGGTAAAGAACTTCGAGAAGAACTCCAGGTACTGGAGCCTGCCCGCGTGCACAAACGCTCCGAGGGTGTTGACGGCAAGATTGAACGTATGGCCAGCCACAAGGATGAGGACCATAACGATGTAACCCGTATAATAAGGCATACCTTTGACCATGGCCGCGATATCGTTGACGGCGATGGCGATCGCGCTCGTCGCCAGTCCGAGGGCGAGAAGCCTGGCGTATGACAGGACATCCCCGAAATATCCGATGACGTCGTAGAATTTTACCAGCCCGGTAAGTATTTTCTTTATGAATGATTTCTGGTGCCTTCCCCCGGTGAGAAAGACGATGGCGGCTATGCCCAGTGCCGACCATTTGGCAACATTCAGTATCAACGGAGGAACGCTTCCCCCCAGTATTCCCGCGTAGCCGAGAGGGGCAAGCATGATCAGGAAAATGATCCAGACCAGATCGTCCAGTATCGCGTCGAGGATGAGTCCGGCCTTGAACCTTGCCACCATCCTGATGCCCATACCGAAGATCATGTGGACCAGCCCCATGATAAACGAGATATTGAGCATCTTCATCGGCTCCCGGAGCGGGTCGATGAAAATGAATCTCTGCAGCCACGATGGAAGCGACGCGGCGCTGATACCGAACATCCCGCCCGCTATTACTCCGACGATGGCCGTGACTATCCCCCCCATGAAAAGGACTCTCATCAGCAGGCCTGCGCCCCCCGACGGTTTGAACCTGACAAGGATCAGGCCGGTCAACGCGGCCAGTGTCAGACCATACCCCGCGTCAGTCAGGCACATCGCGAAAAAGAGCACGAAGAAGGGAGCAAGCAGCGGAGTCGGATCGAACTCCCGGTACACGGGCCTGCCGTACAGTGTCGAAACAAATTCGTAAGGCCTCATTCCCGCGTTATTATCCAGGTGGATGGGAGGTTCCTCTTCGGGAAGTGGCTCCCTGAAAGACACCTCGACTTCGTCGAATCTAGACGCCAGCCCATCCTCCAGTCGCTTCCGGTCTATCGCCCTCACCCAGCCTTCGACGATAAAGGTGCTTTCAGTCCTGTACAGGTTCGAATCGACACGCCTCAAGCCTGTCTCTTCCGTATAATGATCGATGAGAATACAGAGCCTGTCGTATCCTTCAGCCAGTTCACCTGCCCTGGCCTCCGCCTTCTCGATCCGGTCCCCGTATTCCTTCCATTTATTTTCCTCGGATTTGATGATCTCCGAAGGAGTCCCTTCCATATGTCCCCAGGAATGATGATGAGCACCGAGCTCTTTCATCGCCTCGAGAAAGAGGGGAGTATCTTCCTTCGATACGATCGCGGTGAGGTAGATATTCCCGTCGATCTTCAGGTATTCGGTCAATTCGGAATACTGGAATCTCTCCCTGATCTCATCCAGTCGCTCGCACGAATTCTTTTCCTCCACCTTCCAGAGCTGCATCACATAACCGTCGGTCGAGAACTGCCCGAAAGGAACATCCAGCCCCTTCCAGTGCTGAAGCATCGAGACCGTCTCTCTGCTCCTGTCGAGAGCCTCTTTCGCGGAACGCATCTCCAGTTGAAGATCTGAACATTCCGAACTGATCTCCTCTACAGGGGATTCGGCTTCCAGAGACTCGGCCTCACCGGCTGAGACTACCAGCGGCCCCGAGGAAAGTTTTTCGAAGAAAGATGGCCTGTGCGCGTACGCCTCGAGAAACTCGAGCGTGGATACGGCAAGTTCCAGCCTCGACTCGAGCCCCCTGAGGGCGTCCTCGTCCTGCTGGATATTATTGTCCTCTATCGTGACGTCGGTGATCTCAAGGACACCCGACCCGCGAAGAAATCTTTTTATGTCATCCCTGATGGCTGAATGACCCAGAAGCTGCATCTTCAGCATTCGGCTTATGCCCAAGCTGAACTCCTCCCG
>JAGLYV010000133.1 GCA_023131975.1 Candidatus Krumholzibacteriia bacterium
GCGTGCGTCCCCATCACGAACCGCGCTTACCGCGCTTCGTCCCGTCAGGCCCGGTCCTGGGCCTCCACGAGATGCAGCTGGACGCTGAGCGTACTGCCATTGCGCCACAGGACGATTTCCAGCGAATCGCCCACCTGCAGCCCGAATATCTCTCTTTCGGCCTGCGGAGCGCCGAGAATAGTCGTTCCGTTTATTTCGATTATCACATCGCCGACCTGTATACCGGCCGCCTCGCCTGGCCCCCCCTGCTCCAGCTGGGTGACTACCAGGCCTTTCATGAACGGGATGTTCAGTTCCTGGACAATAGTCGGCGTGAGTTCTCTTATAACGAGCCCGGTCCATACGGATCTGAACCTGCCATACTGCCTCAGTTCCTCCATGACCATCCTCGCCGTGTTTACAGGGATAGCGAAACCCATCCCGATATTGCTGCTTCCACTGCTCGAGGAAAAGATGAATGTGTTTATACCGATCACGAGACCCTCGCTCGATACCAGCGGCCCCCCGCTGTTGCCCGGGTTGATCACCGCGTCGGTCTGTATCATATCCTTGAAGATCTGCACCGACCTCGAACCCTGTTTCACATCCCTGTGCAGGGCGCTGATCACCCCCGCGGTCACCGTCGCCTGGTTGTCGTTGAACAGATATGTAAATGGACTTCCGATAGCTATGACCGGTTCGCCGATCTCGATCCTGTCGGAATCTCCGAATGGAGCATAGGGAAGTTTCCTGCCCTCTATCTTGAGCAGAGCCATATCGAATTCGGGAGTCGACCCGATGAGGGTAGCGACCACTTCGGTGCTGTCCTTCATCGTCACGTATATCTCTTCCGCGTTGCGGACCACATGCTCGTTAGTAAGTATATATCCGTCGGGATTGACGATGACACCGGATCCGTAACTCGGATATTTCTGCCTTGTCAGCCGGGGACTTCTGCCCCGAAACAGCTGGAACCACTGGTCCGAGGCCTGGTTGGCATACACGGTCTGTGTCCTGTAGGCGGTGACCGAGACGACCGCGGGGCTGACCCTGTACCTTGCGGCGACGATGGCCTCTCCGCTGAATATTCCTGTGCCGCCCGTGACGATATTACCCGACGATTCGGGCAGGAATTCAGCGTCCTTCGAGATCCTCGTCAGTAGAGTGATCGTGATAATAAGCAGGGCGATCGAAAGGCCGAACATCAACCCTACGATCACCGGAAAGAACCTCGACCATTTCGATTCGAACGGCCTCACCCGTAAATCACCTGCTTCATTTCAACTATCTGCCCAAACCACTTCATCCAAACCCCTGGGAGCAAAAAGTTACTTTTTCACCTTGTTCCAGAAGCTCTACTTCTTCACCTTTTCCCAGTCAGCAAGGAAACTGTCGATACCCTTGTCGGTAAGCGGATGCTTGATCAGCTGCGCGATCACCTTGAATGGGATCGTCGCCACGTCCGCACCGAGAAGAGCTGATTCATATACATGCTGAACACTTCTGATGCTGGCAACGATGATCTCGGTGGCAAAGGCGAAATTACCGTAGATCTCTACCAAATCGGCAATTAGATCCATACCCGGCTGTCCGACATCGTCGAGCCTGCCGACAAACGGGCTCACATAGGTGGCTCCTGCCTTCGCTACAAGCAGCCCCTGATTTGCCGAAAAACAAAGTGTGGCGTTAGTCTGTATCCCCTCGGCATTGAACCTGCCGATCGCTTTGACCCCCTCCATCGTACAGGGAACCTTGATGATAATATTATCTGCCAGCTTGCAAAGCTCTTTTCCTTCGGTAAACATACCGTCCGCGTCGAGCGAGACGACCTCGGCACTGACCGGACCCTCCACTATCGAGCAGATCTCCTTCAGGACCTCCCTGAAATTACCATCTTCCCTGGAAAGTAGTGTAGGATTGGTAGTTACACCATCAAGCAACCCCATTTTCGAAGCTTCTCTGATCTCCTCCACATTCGCGGTATCGATAAAAAATTTCATTTCTTTCCTCCCTGTCTACCCTCGGTGGTTCATATTAATTGTGATCTCGACTGTCAATATTCCATCAGGAGGGTTACCCCCTGAAAAGAAACAAGAATTATACATATATGGCCCCCCGCTAACAACCAATTTCGGGGTCAAATCGCAGAAAATAACCCCGTAAGCTTAGAAAATGGCATGGCAGAACCCGCCAAAAGCCCGCCCGGGCGCTTCCAACCCATCACATTCACGGATTATGTGTTGTATTTTAATAAGTTACGCTCATGAGGTAGAGCGCGTTCGGTGGCATGGTCTTGCCCGCTGCCCGCCTGTCCCGGGCCTCGATCAACTCGTCCATATCGATTGGCTTTCCCATTCCCACATCCAGGATCACGCCCGCGATCGTCCGGACCATATTATAGAGGAAATGATCGGCAGTCAGCGATATCGTCAGCAGAGGGCCATTCTCCATAAGCTCGGCCTTCATCATACGGCACCGGGTCGACTTGATATCGCTTGAAGAGGCAAACGAGGCGAAATCTTTCTCCCCCCTGAGTGTCGCCAGCGCGGTCCGCATCGCTTCCCTGTCCAGGTCAGTTTTGACGTAATGATAATATCTCCGCCACAGAGCGGTCTTTCGAGTAATGAATATATAGTTGTAACTTCTGCTCGTGGCGTCGAACCGCGCGCTGAAAGACAGAGGCACTTCTTCCACATGCCTCACCAGTATATCCCTCGGCAGATTCCCCGTCAGGGCCTTGCGAAGTATGGTGGGACTATGCTTCGTCTCCAGACGGACGCTGGCCACCTGCCCCACGGCGTGTACCCCCGCATCCGTCCTGCCCGCACCTGTTATCTTCACATCTTCACCGGCGAACTCGTGGAAGGCACGGTACAGGCTACCCTGCACGGTCTTTTTGTCGGGCTGGATCTGCCACCCGTGATAGTCTGTGCCGTCATACTCTATCGTCAGTTTAAAATTCTTCATATATACTCTATCGTCAGTTTGGAATTCTTCATCTATACTCTATCGTCAGCTTGGAATTCTTCATCCGGTTTTCTTTTCCTCCTGCTTTCTTTCACGAGCGGATAATAGCAGAATGCGAATCGATTTCCAAGTTTCACTATTATGACGTACTCGGGGCGATTATTTACCATTGGAAAGTTGCCGGGATAAATACCTGTTTTTCAGAATAAACAGGGACTCAGGGAAATAAGAGTAAATGATGGGGAACTATGGGGAGGTCTCTTCGCACGGGCCCGTACGGGGCGTCGGCGGATGGAATGAAGATTGCACTTACCAGAACTGTATTGCAAAGTATGCCTCATATCTAAAGCCTCGAAGATTGTTACATCAGGATGAGAACGGACCCCAAAGGCGCCTGTGCGTCCATCGGATCGCCTCCGGTATCGAGACGCCGCGCTGTTGACGGGAAAGCGGACTACCCATGGCATGGGCAGGAATCTGTGCCGGGTATAACGCTGAATATGACGCCGGGCATGGCGTCAGACCGAGTCTGGTGCTGGGCATAGCAGCAGGCGGGTGTGTTCACTCCGGGCTTTACGAAAAGAGGGAGAAAAGATGAAGGTCACATGGTAAATAATATAGAAAAATGACAGCTACCGTCACGATAGCTGCGGTCAGACCACGCAATAGCTACGAGCAGACCATGCGATAGCTACGGGCAGACTATAGCTAACGACTCGCGCCGGCAGGCCTTAAAGGAACTTTGAACTTTGCTGCTGCCACAGGAAATGATGAGACCCGCCGCCGGTTCAAGGAAGCACGGTAGCTTTGGGAAGGGGGGGGGGAAACCGTCCATGATGGTGCTCCCCCCCCCCTTGGTTTATTTATGTAACATGATCTTCATTTAAGCGGCACCATTCTGACCCAGGCAACATGGTCTTAAACTCAGGATCATGTCCTTTGCTTAATCAATGCAATCTTCCCAGAAATAACATCGCTT
Organism: Candidatus Krumholzibacteriia bacterium; assembly: GCA_023131975.1. Lineage (GTDB taxonomy): Bacteria > Krumholzibacteriota > Krumholzibacteriia > Krumholzibacteriales > Krumholzibacteriaceae > JAGLYV01. Next base: position 3,926 of record JAGLYV010000133.1, read on the forward strand.
TACTTAAGCGACGTAATCTTTC
>JAGLYV010000134.1 GCA_023131975.1 Candidatus Krumholzibacteriia bacterium
AGAACAACATCGTCTTTACTTAAGCAGGACCATCTTTTTTCTGAGAGATTCCTTGCCGGCACGAAGGTTGTAGAAATACACCCCCGAAGAAACGCGTGTCCCCCCGGATGACATGCCGTTCCAGACAACCTGGTATGGCCCCGCAGCCTGCGTCTCGTCGACGACCCTGTCGATGTGGCGGCCGGCCGCGTCGTAGATATCGAGAGTCACCTTTGCCGGCACTGGAAGATAATATGCTATGACAGTCGAAGGGTTGAACGGGTTCGGACAGTTCTGGCCCAGGGAGACTTTCGCCGCGGGCAGCCTCACTGTTCCCGATTCGAAAAGAAGGGTGTTCCCATCCTGCTCGACCAGAGAAACCTGGTACCGGTAGACCTGCCCCGCCTGGACATCGAAATCCCTGAAATCGTAAGTGTTGCCGGCAGGTTCTATTATCCCTGACACGATTTTTATCCAGTCCAGAGAGACATCATCACTATATTCTTCATTACCATACGCGTCATTACTGAAAGCATTATCACCGGATCTGACCACGGCTCGTTCGATAAGAAATTCCGTTCCGCGCGAAATCGACTGAAGTGTCCATTCGAGGGCGACTGCCCTCCCCTCTGGAAACACGTTCCAGGCCTGGAGCAGCACAGGGACCATTCCTCCATCGGCGCCGATCTTTCCCCCGTATATATCAGTCTGTATGTTCTCCCTCTTGTCTCTCCACACGACTATCGCCCCACCTGTCATATCCCATGTGATGGCCGGAGTGTCCTGGACATTGATCTCCGTCACCACCGGCATTCCCACCACTCCCCAGATCAGAGCTCCGTCAGTATCCATCTTCTGAGCAAATATGTCGGTGGAGCCGCCCCTCTCATCAGTCCACACGATTATAAAATCGCCAACTCCATCCTCTGTGATCACGGGCTCGAATTGATTGCAGATCTCCTGGCAGACCGATACGCCAACAGGATCCCACTGCAGTTTGCAGTACTCATCTATTTTCTGCGCGAATACCCCCTGTGCCCCGCTGACCTCCTCATCCCATACCAGGACCAGTTCATTATCACCGGTCACAATCATATCGGGAATGCCGAGGTAGTTATAACTATATCCTATAAATTCGTAGTTCGGATCTGATCTCACCACCCCCAGAGAATCGATATACTGTACATCCAGTTCAAGATCGACTTTCGTATAGGCGGGCGGGCCGAGAAGAGTGAAAGAACGCCAGACAAGAAACACTCCGCCGTCGGTTCCCGCGGCGAGGTAGAGTTCGGGGTTCCGAGTCAACTCCTCGTAAGTCTTGATACCATTCTCAGTCCATAGCGGAAGCCCGTTGGCATCCAGACGCTGCACCCAGATCGTACCTCCCGGCGTGGCGTAACTGGCCATACTCCAGGCAACGACAGCACCCCCGTTCCAACCCTGGACGATTTCCGTATCGAATGGATAATCAAGCGAATCGCACACGATAGTGCCCGTACTGCCCCAGAGATTTGAACCTTCAGCAGAGATCCTCTGTGCCATTGCTACCCAGTACAGCGAAGGGATCTCTTCCAGCCAGGAAAAATAGGCCGAACCGTCCGGGCCGACAGCGAACCCTGGCCTGAGTCCCTCATCGACCATACCGCTGGCCAGAAGTCCCCCGGCAGTCCAAAGCATGTTCCCGTCCGGATCGATCCTCTGAGCATAGACCTGTGCAGTCGCATCGATCCCCGCCCTCGTATCCATCCAGCAGACTATCGCTCCGCCCATTCCGTCAGGCAATGCCACAGGGCTGTATCGTGATTCTGGCGCCTCACAGACCCGCACTCCCCCGGCGGTCCAGAGCAACTCACCAGCCGCTGTTATCCTTTGAGCATAGATGCCCTTTCCAGTATACCCCGCTCTCTCGTCCGACCAGACGAAAATGGCGCCTCCCGCTCCATCGGAGACGATGGCAGGATCGTACTGGTTAAAATCTTCCGTACAGATCGGCGTTCCGCCTTCAGTCCACTGAGCACTCACGGAAACAGGATTCATTGTCACGACAATCAAAATGGATAAAATGAAAACCACTGCATTTTTCATATTACCTTTTCTCCTAACATCACCATTGCATGCTCCAGATTCGACGACCTCGATAATCGCGGCTACAAGTCGAACAGAACAACTGCAACTATACCATTATAGGTACAGGCGGATGACATCTTGGGGTCTCTTCAGAATTAATCCAATATGGTTTCATATACTTCCCTTGTTAGAACCATAACGACTTCACAAAATAAATGCAAATTTTTCGTGCTGCCATTCCGGTTCTCTGGTGCCGCCGTTT
>JAGLYV010000135.1 GCA_023131975.1 Candidatus Krumholzibacteriia bacterium
TGATTATAGCCGAGCGCGCTTGAAGCAAAAAAAGTGAAGAAATCGAGATACTTTTTGCCCGTCGCCGCATCGACCAGCCAGCTGCCATGGCTTTCATTAAGATCGAGCACAAACGGATAACCGTCTACCAGCATACTGGCATCAAGAGATTTATGAACATCCGCGGGCGCGATATTCTTGTAACTCATGTAACACCTCGCAATCTGAACCTGAGAAAGAACCCTGTTAAGAATACTTAAAAGGCCCCAGTGAAGGGACGGAGCTAAATATATTAACTTTATCGGATATTTTCAACCTGTTTAATCTGGTATAGGAGGGATTTCTTTAAGGTCTGCGGTATCAGCGTCAGACAAAAAAAAATAGGGCCAGATTCTGTGGCTGCACTCCAGAACCCGACCCATACACGCGGTAAAACGGGACCAGGATACGGTGCGACAGTTTGCTCCGCATCCCATTGCCCCAGGTGAGGTGATCTCGCCACTTCACGCTCCCGCAACGTCAATAATCACAACAATTTACATTAACAGCCAACTGCTATCTCTTGAACCTCTCACGCCTGTCCTCAGGCCAGAACTTCCTGGTCTCCACAAGCCTGGAATCCTCATCAAAGATGAATTCTTTCCCGACCTCGTAGTAGGTCCAGTGCTCCAGTACACGCCCATACCCTCTCACGCGTATCCTGTGTCTGGGATGGCCGTAATCGTGATAGATCGTACTCTTGTCGTTCTTCAGCTTTGACTCAAGCATCGAGTAACGGAGGCACCTGCGGCCTCTTTTTCCACGGTTGATCGTGACCGCCTCTGCAGTCGATCCCAGCAGAGCTGCCAGAGTCAAGACCAGGACCAATCTTTTGATCATCGTCTGAACTCCTTCCTGATGTAGAACCTCAAAGTTGTATAACCCGCAATCCTGCTGTGTCCTATTGTACCACAAACTACCCTGTGATTTCAAGTAGGTAGCCATGATTGAGTAAATGTCCCTATCATGCCTCATGACTCCTCGAAGAGAGACTCCCCCCCCTCCTCCACAAAAAGAAAAAATCGTTGCCTGGCAAAGCTGATTTACGGTAAGTTCTTTGCTGACCAACTAATGAGCATCACATTAGAGATCAGGAGGATAGCGTGAATCCAGAAGGGAATCTCAAGCAGCGCGGTCAATGGTCTTCCCGTTTCGGTTTTGTCCTCGCCGCCGCCGGTTCCGCCATAGGGCTGGGAAATATCTGGCGCTTTCCATATGTTGCGGGCGAAAATGGCGGAGGAGCCTTTCTCTTTCTCTACCTCATCTGCATCCTGCTGCTGGGTCTTCCCGTGATGATAGCCGAGCTGACGATTGGCCGTCACAGCGGCAAGAATCCTGTCGGCGCTTTTGAGGCCATCCGCCCGGGAAGCCCGTGGAAGATAATCGGCTATCTGGGAGTGATCACAGGAGTCTGCATCCTCTCATACTATTCGGTCCTTGCGGGATACACGGTCGGTTATATAGGAAAAAGTATCGCCGGGAATCTTTCCAGTTACGAATCATTCACTTCAAACGCTATGATCTCACTTCCTCTCTTCGCTGCATTCATCGCCCTGACATGCTTTGTCGTCCAGGGAGGAGTCAGGAACGGGATCGAGAAATGGGCCAGGATCCTTATGCCTGTCCTCTTCGTCCTCATGATCATCCTTATCATCAGATCGGTCACTCTGGAAGGAGCGGGCAGGGGCCTTTCGTTTTACCTCAAACCCGATTTCAGCAAGATCACAGGAAAGACTTTCAATGCCGCTCTCGGTCAGGCATTCTTCTCACTGAGCCTTGGCATGGGAGCCATGATCACATACGGCAGCTATATAAAGAAGGACGACAACCTGGTCATATCGGGCACTTTTGTCGCCTTCTTCGACACCCTGATCGCTATCATGGCGGGCCTGCTCATCTTCCCCGCGATCTTCGCCATGAATATGGATCCGACGGAAGGCACCGGCCTGGTATTCAAAGTGCTGCCTGAGATATTCAGGTTGATCCCCGGCGGAACGATCGTCGGTGCGTTCTTCTTTATCCTTCTGTCGATAGCTGCCCTGACATCAACAATATCGCTTCTCGAAGTAGTCACCGCCTACCTGGTCGATGAAAAACACTGGCTCAGAAGCAAAACCGTATGGATAGTGGGAGGAATCACTTTCGTCGTCGGCCTTCCATCCCTTCTGTCCCAGGAGGGTATGGTTCCCTGGCTGGCGGACCTGCCGCTGGTACACACCAGCTTTCTTGGCCTGATGGACTGGATATTCGGCAATGTCATGCTGGGTGTAGGAGCTTTCTTCATAGCCATATTCGTCGGCTGGGTCTGGAAAAACGGCGATTCGACGAAAGAGATCCTAAGTGGATTTCCAGGGTTCGGCAGGATCGCGCCGGTCTTCTATTTTCTTTTAAAGTACATCTGTCCGATACTGATCCTGGTCGTACTCTTCTTTCTCATAAAATCGGGAGCATGATAAACGGTCCGGGGCTGATGCCCACCTACCGAACGGGAGCGTCTTATGGAAAACGTCAAGATGATCATCGATACCGCGGTAAAGTACATCTGGGAATGGCCCGCGGTGATGCCCTATTTTATCGTCCTCCTTCTCGGCACCGGCATATTCCTGACATTCAGGATGCGGTTCATCCAGCTCCGCAAAGTCTCTCACAGTCTGGCCGTGATAGCAGGATATTATGATGATCCCAACGACAAGGGTGAGATCAACCACTTCCAGGCTCTTACATCGGCACTCTCCGCCACGATCGGCATCGGAAACATCTCGGGCGTGGCCATCGCGATCCACTACGGTGGACCGGGAGCCCTGTTCTGGATGTGGGTAACGGCTATCCTTGGAACGGCATCGAAATTCGTCGAATGCACACTGAGCATGAAATACAGAAAGATCCATGAAGACGGTTCTGTCTCGGGCGGCCCGATGTACTATATAGAAAAAGGTATGGGCAGCAAGTGGAAATTCCTCGCGGTAGCCTTTGCCATCTGTGCCGTAATATCCTCCTTCGGCAGCGGCAATGCCGTGCAGGCCTTCACGGTGGCTGACTCGTTCCGTGCCGATTTCAACTGGCCCACATGGGTGACCGGACTCGTCCTGGCCAGCCTGGTCGGCATGGTGATCATCGGCGGTATCAAGAGGATCGGAAAAGTGACGAGCAAACTCGTGCCGATCATGTCGATCGTCTATTTCCTCGGAGCGATCACGGTGTTATTCCTCAACGCGAAGGCCCTTCCTTCCGCGTTCGTGACGATCGTCAGCAACGCGTTCACGGCAAAGGCGGGCGTCGGAGGATTTGTCGGCTCATCCTTCATGTTCATGCTTCTCTGGGGAGTGAGGCGAGGCATCTTCTCCAACGAGGCTGGACAGGGGAGCGCCCCTATCGCGCATGCGGCGGCCAAAACAGACGAACCCGTGCGTGAAGGCCTCGTAGCGATGATCGGCCCCTATATCGACACTCTGCTCATCTGCACCCTTACCGGCCTGGTCATCGTGACGATGGGTGTATGGAAAGACAGGAAATTCGATTCGATAGACTTCGAAAAGCAATCCGAGATCAGTTACATCCACACCGGAGCAATCGTCTATGAGAATGGCAGAATAGAAGACGATGACCAGTATATCGGTGAGTTCGTCATATCCGCTGGAATTCCCACAGATGTCGTCCTCGTGAAAAACCATTCTGTTATAGAGGAAGCTCTGATCATCCATAACGGCCACCCCTTCACAGGAAAAGCCGTAGTCGACGGGGAATCTAAGATAGCCTTTACCGATCAGATCGAAGGTGAGATCCCACCCGCCGATATGGCTCTCGAGGGAAAGATCCTCCAGAACGGGTC
>JAGLYV010000136.1 GCA_023131975.1 Candidatus Krumholzibacteriia bacterium
ATCGTTACGATCGCTGTTTTTCTTTTCGCCCTTTCAACAGCGATCTCGTGGTCATACTACGGTGACAGAAGCATCGAATATCTGCTCGGCCCCTCAGCCATCCTGCCGTACAGGATCATGTTCTGCGTAATGCAGTTTGTCGGCGCGGTCTTCTCGCTCGAGATAGTCTGGGGCTTCGGTGATGCGGCCCTCGGGTTGATGGCAATACCCAACCTCATAGCTATCACCGCTCTTTCCGGAGTGGCCGTGAAGATGACCAACGAATACTTCTCGAGATCACACAAGAGGCACAAAACCTCGATCTTTGGAAAGAAATGATCGTAATTTAGATATATACATTCGCTTACGATTATATTGCATCCGCGTATTGACAGGACGGTACAAGTCGGGTATAATGTAATTAGAGTCCCTGCTAAATTGGTGAGGCGAGCGATTTTGGATAAAATCCGCGGGCTCAACTCTTATAGAGTTTGCTCCAGAGTTATTCGCCCCCACGGTCCTAGCGGGGGCTTTTTATGTATGGAATTCAGCTGTTTTGTCCCAATATCCCTTTGATAGCGGGCAAAAAAAATCCTCCGAAGGCCGTGCCTCCGGAGGATTTTCAATACAGTCTCTAAATAGCTACTCTTCCCATCGATCGATGTCTCCATCGGCGACAAAAATGTACCTTTTCTTGTTCCTCTGTCTTGGATCCACGTAGATCCACTGTTCCGTGACCGAGCCACCGATATCGTTTGTCTTCAACTGATCCGGATACCCCCACGACTGAAGCGCCGCTTCCTTGGGCATCCCCTTGAACAACTCGTGGTTGTAGATAGCTTTGGCCGTTCTCTTGCCGAATTCCCTGAGGTTCATCCTGTACCTGTAATCGGGTTTCCTGAACCAGAAGACCCGACTGAGTCTCTCTTCGAAAGATTCCCTGGTCAAAGGCCTGGGAAGATCCAGCGTATGTCTGACTACCTTGTTATTGGGGCCTCTGACTCCGACAGCACCATTCCAGTGTATGTCGAGAGATACGATCTCAACTTCGATATCACGGTCGATGATACCGTTGTCGGCACCAATATCTATCACAAGAGTCCTGGTCCAGGCTTTCCTGCCGATATATTCTTCCAGCAGCTGATCTCTCTCTTCTATTGGAATATCCTTGAGCTGAGTGTCATAGGCTGTACATCCGGAAAACACCAATGCAGCCAGTAATGCCAGATAGACAATATTTTTCTTCTGAATCACCCTGAAATCCTCCTTATTATTCAGAATCACTAGGGGTAAAATAGATGGAATAGCTCCTCAAATCAAGTCTTTTTATATAACTCCCCTTATATGCCTCAACAGCATTTCACCTCTCATCAAAGAATGATCGATGGCAACGACATCGAACCGTATCTCGTCATAACTTCTTTTAGCCGTGCCTGTTGAGATATAATGCCTGGCAGCTTTTCTGATCCGCGCCATCTTTCCCGGATGAATGGCGTCGATGGCGTCTCCGAAGGTGCTGGTGCGCCTTGTCTTTACCTCGATAAAAACAAGACAGTCGCCATCAGTTGCGATTATATCGACCTCGAGCCCTGCCACCCTGTAGTTTCTCTCCAGTATCGTAAATTCTGAGAGTCTGAGATATTCTTCCGCTATATTCTCACCGGATTTTCCCACTGAAGTCCCGTCCACATCACTTCCCTCCTCATCCCCATCGCCCCGTCCTGAAACTCTTCCTGTGAATATCGGCCTTTCCGAGTGAATGTATCGCCTCGAAATGTTCCTTCGTGCCGTATCCCTTGTTCCTCACGAATCCGTATCCTGGATACTCCGCGTCGCTCGCCCTCATCATCCTGTCCCTGGTCACCTTGGCGATAATCGACGCCGCGGCGACACTGAAACTCTTTCCATCGCCCCCGGTCACGGCCACTGCCCTGATATCCGTCTCGGGCAGTTGCCTGCCGTCCACCAGAACTATCTGCGGGTCTACCGACAACCCCTGGATCGCCTGCCGCATCGCGACCATCGTAGCCTTGAGGATGTTGATCCGATCGATCTCCTCAGGGCCTACGATACCTACGGCATACGCAAGGCATCTTTCCTTTAAAATGTCATAAAGAATTTCTCTTCTGTTTTCAGAAATGAGCTTGCTGTCCCTGACTTCCAGAAGATCGTCATGTGGGCGGCACATGACTGCCGCCGCGACTACAGGCCCGGCTAACGCTCCCCGCCCCGCTTCGTCCACACCTGCGAGCATCCCGCCACTGGATTCGATAAATCCAGCATCGAAATCCACAAGTCTCTCGAAACGTGCCCGGGCCCTGGAGGTCATTACCTTCTAATATCCCTTTTGTCCTTGATCCTGGCGGCCTTGCCCTTGAGGTCACGCAGGTAGAACAGCTTGGCTCTGCGGACCTTTCCCTGGCGGATTACCTTGATTCCGGCCAGGTTGGGCGAATGAAGGGGGAATACCCTTTCCACACCGATGCCGCCACTGATCTTTCTCACGGTAAAGGTCTCGCCTATACCGCCACCCTTGCGCTGTATGACCGTTCCCTGGAAAAGCTGGATCCTTTCCCTCTTTCCCTCAACGACCTTTACATCAATCTTCACCGTATCTCCAACATGGAAATCGGGCACGGAGTCCTTCATCTGCCTCGCAGATATCTGGTCAAGAATATTCATCTCTGCCTCCTGTTTCGCTTAATTTGAACTCTCATCAAGGTCGGGGCGGAATCTTGCGGTCCGCTCCAGACCAGACTCTTTTCTCCATTCTTCTATCTTCGCGTGGTTCCCCGAAACCAGTACCTCAGGAACCCCGACTCCCCTGTATTCCGGCGGCCTCGTATAGTATGCCGCGTCGAGGGAAGATTCTCTCTCTACATCGAACGAATCGGTCTCCCTGCTTCTGTCGTCTCCCAAGACGCCAGGCAGGTGGCGTACGATCGCGTCCGCCACGATAAGCGCCGGGAGTTCCCCACCGCTCACTATGTAATCGCCTACCGATATCATCTCGGTCACTACCATCTGCTCCACCCTCTCGTCCACACCCTTATAACGTCCGCAGATGAATATGATCTTTTTCATTCCGGCAAGTCTTCTGGCATCTGACTGCCTCAGTATTTTTCCGGCCGGTGAAAGCATTATCACCGGTACCTCGTCTTTTTCGTTCTCAGGCCTTACCGATTCGACAGCCTCTACCACCGGGGGCGCCATCATCACCATACCCGGACCGCCGCCGTAGGGATAATCGTCGACCGTCCTGTGGGGGTCGCTCGTAAAATCCCTGAGGTTGATCACGTTATAACTGGCAACCTCTTTCCTGTCCGCCACTCCCAGGACTCCCGTTTCCAGGACCCCCGGAAAGAGTTCCGGGAATATAGTCAGAAAATGGAACTCCATCGCGACCGACTCCTCACCATCTGAGATCGAGCAACCCTTCGGGTGGGTCTATCTCGATTACTTTTTTCTCTACATCGACGTTCACTACGACTTCAGGAACGTTCGGTATGATCAGCTGCTCGGTATCCCGCTCAACGATCAGGCAATCCTGCCCCGGACCAAGAAGCATATCGGTCACGGTCCCTACCACTTTTCCATCAAGGAGCCTTACCTCGGCGCCTATCACCTGGAAAGGAAGCAGTTTGTCCGGAGCGGAAGCTTCGTCTATCTGATCCATCGATACTTCGAGGGTACTGCCGACACAATGTTCGGCCTCATCTATAGTATCGATACCCGACAGCTTGATAACAAATGTATTGCCCTTCGGCCTCTTTCTTTCGATTCGGACCTGCCTGCGTACCCCTTTCGGAGAAACCAGGCCGAGGCCGTCGACACCAAGTGTCCCGGGCCAGAAATCAGGGCCAGGCAAAAGTTTTACTTCGCCTTTCAATCCGACTGTCTTAACGATCTTGCCCAACAGGACTATCTCTGCTGTCATCATGCTCCGATCCGTACCTTTTATTCGCGGATCTCCAGCAGGACCCGCTCACCCATTCTGGTAGCGGCAGCATTCACCAGAGCCCTGAGAGCCTTCGCCGTCTGTCCGTTCCTTCCGATGATCTTGCCGACATCACCTTTGTCTACCGAAAGGACCAGAATCGTCGTCTCGTCACGACTTTCTTCGATTATCGTTATCGTATCCGGCTTGTCGACAAGCATCTCACAGATCCGGCGGATCATTTCCTTGATCTTTTCCACGTTCATCTATCCGACTTCCTTTCAGAACATCTGCCGGCCGCGCTCAGCAGCCAGAGACCAGATTGTTCCTCTTCACCAGGTTATTCCCCGGAAAAGTTATTTCCCGGAAGGAGCCTCAGCATCCCCGGCACTTTCTGTATTCTCTCCAGCATCGGAAGTCGCCTCGTCCGCCGCGCCTTCAGCTGTTTTTGTCTTTTCTTCCTCTGGCGTCTTCACCGTTTCTTCAGCAGCCTTCGTCGCTTCCTCTGGCGCCTTCACCGTTTCTTCAGCAGCCTTCGTCGCTTCCTCTGGCGCCTTCGCCGTTTCTTCAGCAGCCTTCGTCGCTTCTTCTGCCTCTTTTACCTTGGCTTCTTCTGCGGCCTTCGCTGCTTCCTCTGCCTCTTTTGCCTTGGCTTCCTCAGCGGTCTTCTCGGCAGCTACAGCCTTCTTGGATAGTTTCCCTTTTGCCTTTTCCTTCGGCTTCGGCTGTTTTGCCCTGCGTTCCGCGATCACCGCGTCGACCTGGGCAATGGACACGCCCGACCTGAGGATCTGCCACTTCTCGATCAGGTGCACCGTTTTGAGGATGTCTCTGGTGTTGTTGCTAGGCTTTGCTCCATTATCAAACCACTTAAAAAGCTTGTCCTCGTCGACTTTTATCTCGGGGGGATCGGTAAGTGGATTGTAATAGCCAAGGATCTCGATAAAACGTCCGTCACGCGGGAACCTCTCGTCCGCGGCGACGATCCTGTAAAAGGGCCTCTTCTTTGCGCCCATTCTCCTCAATCTGATCTTTACTGCCAACTTAAACCTCCATCGATCGTTAGTACATCACATGCTCAGGAAAACGGCAGGTTCATCGGTAACTTTCCGGATAACCCTGAGAATTTCTTCATCATCTTCCTCATCTGTTGAAACTGGTTGAGGAGCCTGTTCACATCCTGCACACTCGTCCCACTACCCCTTGCTATCCTCTTGCGCCGTGACCCATCAATGAGCTGCGGAGAACGCCTCTCGTCCGGGGTCATCGACTGGATGATAGCCTCCAGCCTCTTCATCTCTTTTTCACCGACGTCAGGCGAGAGAGAGCCTTTCGTCTTCATCCCCGGTATCATTCCGAGGATCTGATCTACCGGCCCCATCTTTTTCAGCCGCTGGAGCTGGTCAAGAAAGTCTTCGAGAGTGAAAGCTTCCTTGCGGAGCTTTTTTTCAAGCTCCATAACCTTCTTTTCATCTATCGTCTCCTGGGCTCTTTCCACGAGAGACATCACGTCTCCCATTCCCAGGATCCTTCCTGCCATCCTGTCAGGGTAAAAAGCCTCGAGGTCAGAAGGCCTCTCACCCACGCAGACAAACTTGATGGGCAC
>JAGLYV010000137.1 GCA_023131975.1 Candidatus Krumholzibacteriia bacterium
TTCTGTGGTTAAAGTACTGCTTCTGTGGGAATAATCATCTCAGGATATTAACGGATAGATAAATGGCGTCCCCAACGGGATTCGAACCCGTGTTGTCGCCGTGAAAGGGCGATGTCCTGACCTGGCTAGACGATGGGGACGCGCGAAATTCTGCCAGTCCGATTGGACTGATGGAAGTTATCAATGCGAAGGGCCGAAGTCAACCGGAAAAACGATAAGAAGAGGTAAGAATACAACTTTTTCAGGACATCAAACGCTTATATGTCACCTTCAGTCTGATTCGTCATCAAAAAAGGAGAGCTGCCCCGTCCCCCCATCCCTGTCTTTCTGTGAAGACTGCCTGTGTTTAAAGAAATCGCCGGCTCTCGCGTGTTTTTCATAAAAGGCGAGTGTCGCGTCCTTCAATTCGGAGTGCGGGGTCATCAGGAAATCGAACAATCCAGCGTCTATCATATCGATCAGCGAGTCCATCGTCAGCCGGGAGGAGAGCCTTTCCATAAAATCGTCAAGGTTTTCGAACGGTCCACCATTCTCTCTTTCATCCAGGACGACCGATAATTGCTCATCGTCGAGTCCTGCTGATTCGTTCATGGGAGACCTTATACCGCCCGGGACAAGCCTGTACCGGGGCCCGCTCGAATTGATATCGGGGGGAAAGACCTCCTTGCTCGTACCACTCAGATAATCGAGGTATGTCTTCTGCCTCTCCTTCGTGTCGCCTGTATTGTTCAAAAGAGCGGTGAAATACTCGTCGTGATGATGTGCCTTGAGCCAGGCTGTCCGGTAGCTGATGTAGGCCTGCGCGCAGCTGAAAGCCCTGTCGTAGGTAAATCCCGTGTTATGCAGGAGAAAATCGAATATCTTCTGGGCGTCCTCCTCATTGATCTCCTTCTCCATCGCGCCTCTAATAAAATTGAGTCTCGCCCCGAGTAACGAGCCTGTCTCTTTCCTTGAAACGGCCGTTTCGATTTCCGCCGCGCGTTCTCCCGTGATACCGGCAGAATCTTTGAGTATCTCTCTTATCTGCTGTTTATAAAGCAGAAGGCCCCTTGTGCTCTCCAGCACCCCGGAGAGCGAATGATGTGGAAGAAGCACCTTCCCTTTCTTTTCTGCATTTTCAAGATACTTCTGCCACAACCTTCCCTCCAGAGGCGCGGGCCTGTACAATGAGATCACGTTGACGAGTTCCTCGAAATTCGAGGGCCTTATCTTCATCAGCAGGTCCCTTACCCCCCGACTTTCCAGAAGATATACACCTGTAGTATCTCCCCCGGATATCATCTCATAGGTCAGCGGGTCGTCGAGGGTGGGTAGTCCCCCCCGCGATGAGCTGTTTTCCCCGGCGGCGTCATGGTCACGGTTTCCCTCATAACCCACCATTCGGAAAGTATCATCAAGAGCGGCAAGAAAATGTGAGCGCTGCACTACGACCATCCAACCTCCGAGATCCTTTACAGTCTTGTTATCCACCATACAGAACTCTTCGCCTTTACCACCACTGATACAGGCCAGGTAATCCTCCATTTTCTCCGGCAGGACCACCACTCTGGAACTGTTCAGATTGAAATGATGCACCCTGCCTGTGAGTGATGCCGCCCCGCGCAGGATCCTTCGCACCTCCTTGTCACCGTTATACATCCTTGCGATCAGATCAGAGCTATCGAGTAGATCCTGGAGTGAATCCTTCCTTCTTGCCGCGGTCAGGGCTTCCAGGAGCACTTCTCCGGTCTCTTCCGGAATATCACTGTGGTCCGTTATCGTCCTGACCAGAGTCATAAACGACATCTCTTCCCGTACGACCTGGTTGAATACACCGTTTTTCGGAAGCATCGACTTGAGGGTAAGCATGAAAACTTCTCTTGCGCCTTTCGGCTTGATCAGCTCCAGCTGCGGTGGCACCCCCTTGCCGGGGGCGTTGAACGATTCGAAGAGTAGACCATGTTCGACAGGATTGAGAGGTATGATATCCAGCAGATAGGCTACGAGACTGTCCAGTATCTCACTACCCATGATCTCCAGCCTGACTTCCCTCCTGCGGTACACATCGAGGAGTTTTCTCAGGAAAAGGATAAAACCGGACAA
>JAGLYV010000138.1 GCA_023131975.1 Candidatus Krumholzibacteriia bacterium
CGCTGATGGTACTGCATGGGCGACTTTGTGGGAGAGTAGGACGCCGCCGGTTTTTGAAAAAGACCGATCACCCGATCGGTCTTTTTTTGTTGGTATCTATTTTTCCATATGTATTCTGCATTTTCTACAGGTAGTTTGACATTTTTCCTGATGATGTTATTATCGATAGATGATAAGAACTGCCATTTTCATAATCATATACCTTGTCGGTTCCTCCAGTTTCCAGGGCAGCGCCCGAGCGGCATCCCGTAAAGGGTACAGTGATATCCTCCGCCCCAGATTTATTCTCGCTGACGTGATAGATCCCGGGAGAGACGAATTCTCGCACGCGGCCGAACTGCGCGAAGATGACGGAGTGACAATCTTCCGTGCCGAGATACTCGGGGTCATCCTTGAGAGCGGATTCAGGGGGAAGTTTGATCCATGGCCGCCGCGGGCCGACGCGATCCTGAGAGCTGATCTCTTCATGAAGGACAAGTATATCCTCGGGATTCACAGTGGATACAAACTTTCCGGGAATATCGGATGGTCTGAAAACCCCTCTGGTTCGACCAACTGGGAGTTCAATCTATTGGCGATGGACGTCCTCGCAAACGCGACAGAGGCCTTCAGACAGACCGGTGACAGAAAATATCTCGATAAGGGTCGGCTGCTCATCCTGGATTTTATAGAAGATAATTATGATCCTGAAAAACTGCCCAGCGCCTATTCCTGGTACGACCACAGCGTCGCTTACAGGACGATACATACGATCGACTTCTGGCGTGAGTGGTTGAAGCTGGAAGAGAATGACGAAAAATTTACAGCAGCCTTTATCGAATTTATCTGGCGGCATGCAAAATATCTCGAGAAAGAAAAATATTATTCAAAGAAAACGAATCACGGCATGTACGCCAATATTGCTCAACTGCGACTTTCGCTGGCCTTTCCCCAATTCCGTGACGCGGATAGATGGAGGGAGACGGCCATTACCAGGATGGAGAAACAGTTAAAGGACAACTACACGAAAGACGGGATCCACAAAGAATATTCGACCTCATATCATATACTCACCACCAAACTGGTCTCCCGGTTCCGCGCAGACTGCGTTGCCAGCGGCAATCTGACACTCTCGCCGGTTTTCGATTCACTTATTCAGACAGCTCGCCGCAATATAGCTTGGTTGATCCATCCCGAAGGTTTCCTCTCGCTGATAGGCGATTCGAGTCTCGGGTCGGTCGATAGAGCGATCGGCAGTCTGGCTGCTGACGATCCGGTCCTTGAATGGATATTGACATCGGGAAAAGGGGGAACACCTCCGGAAAACAGCTCTGCAGGATTCATGGATGCCCAGCTCTTCGTCATGAGAAGCGGTTGGGGCGAAAAGAGGCCTTTCCGGGATGAGAGTTACCTGATCGCCGATTTCTGTCCCTACGGAAAGGCTCACCAGCATGACGATTTTCTCTCGTTCGAATTTTCCTCTCTCGGTGTGAGGTGGTTTACCGATCTGGGTGTCTTCAACTACAACACTTATGACCAGGGGAGAAAATATGTGATATCTCCTCTGGCGCATAACATCATAGTCCCGGTAGAAGACTCGAGGCGGATCGTTATCAGGGAGAAGCAGTTCCCTGGTAAAAGAGGAAAAGGCAAAACCGAGACGCAGATAGAAGCGATGCTGGACCAGATTGAATCGATAACCAGCCCATCTGCCAGAATAGGGGCGCTGCTTCAGGTCATGGAGAGGGAGATCGGGGGTCTGGAGCCCAGGGTACTTCTGATAATGGCTATGAGCTACGAGGAACTTGGCGGCAACCAGAAAAAGGCCAGGGAATGCCTGGAACGGATCATAAAGATCGGCAGCGGGAGTGGCTATCAGGAGATCGCTGTACAGCTTCTCGATATGCTCGATGTAGATGTCGAGGATATGGTCTTCGATGACAGTTCGGACATGGAGATACACATGTCCGGCGTAAAAGAAAAAGAGAAAGAAAACGGCGGTGAGAAAAAAGATCCTGTCCTTGTCGAAGAGATCAGGAAACCATCTCTTTTGCGGGAGGATTCCAGACGGGAGAAACGAAGTCAGGATGAGGTGGGAAAGCAGAATGTCGAAGTGACTTCTGTTCCCAGGATCGTGAGGCCTGATCACGGGCAGACTCCCAGAGTGCATCACTGGATCACGAACGATGATTACGATTACCTCGAGGGAAGTTACAATTACTCGAAATTATTCCAGCATGGAAGGGCGATCCTGTTTGTCAAACCGCAGGTTATAATTATTGTAGACAGGATAATGTCGAAGGGAGAACTCTCTTTCAGGCAATTGTTTCATCTGGATCCGTCCGTGACGGCAGAGAGATCGGATCGTGGATACATGCTCTCGGGGCCTGAAGAAACGAACTGTATATTCTCGTGCATGACTGCTCCGCCTGACGTGAAGAGCACAGTGATCGAGGGGCAACGCCATCCCGAAATGCAGGGGTGGTATTCGGGGACTTTCGATAATCTCGAGCCGGCACAGGTGATAGAGTATTCCTTCAAGCCGGAGGGACCCGGTTCGAGTTACTTCGCACACGTTATAATGCCCGTCCCTGGAGGCGCAATCGACGATTACAGCTTGGACTTTCCCGGAAAGGATGGGGAGGAAGGGTGGAGTCCTGGCTCGGTGAACCCTCTGGAGCTGATCGTCGAGGGGCCGGAATACAGGACCGTCGTCTCGTTCTCACTTTCCTCGTTATTTTTTACAGGCTCTTCTTCTGGAGCGGAGGTCGTTAAACCGAGAATAACGATAAGTCACGAAAAGCGATAAGATCAGCGTGAAGCGCTATCTCCTGAAGATATTGTCAATAGTATTCAATACAGCAGTGGAATAGGGTTGTATAAACCAATTGAATCTGTCAGTCTCGAACTGTAATTGATGGTCACACATGATTATAAAATGAGGTGTTGAATGGGTAGAGTTGAAGAGTTCTTTGATAAATATGCATACGATTTTAATGCGATATATGGAAATGAGCAATCATTTATCAACAATATGTTGAACCCCATTTTACGAAAAAGTATGCGCACAAGATTTGAAAAAACGGTTTTATACAGCCAGCCGATGGAAGGAAAAACAGCTCTGGATATTGGGTGTGGCCCAGGGCATTACTCGATTGTCCTTGCCGAAGATGGGGCGAAAAATGTGGTCGGCATTGATTTCGCGGAGGAAATGATAAAAATAGCCAGGGAAAAAGCCTCCGTTTCAAAGGTCTCTGACAGATGTGATTTTATAGTAGACGACATCTATAATTATAACTCATCGGAAAAATTCAATTTTTCTATTCTGATGGGGTTGATGGATTATATCAGTGACCCTGAAAAAATGATTGAAAAGGTGATAAGCCTGACCAGTGAAAAAGCATTTTTCAGTTTTCCAAATTCTAAAGGCCTGTTAGCGTTTCAAAGAAGGATCCGATACCGTAAAAGATGTCCCTTGTATATGTACGACTATAAACAATTGAAAACATTATTTGATAAATTTTTGCCCAATCAATACAAGATAGAAAAAATAAGTCGTGATTATTTTGTGACTTTGAGCATCAGGTAAGCCGGAGATTCAATGAAGAATATATTATCTGTAGATGTTGAAGACTGGTTTCATATTCTTGGATTGAGTTCTACTCCGGACATCAATAAGTGGAACAATCTTGAATCTCGCGTAAAAAGTAACTTTTATACTCTTCTTGATGAATTTGATAAAACAGATACTAAAGTGACATGTTTTTTTTTGGGGTGGGTAGCTGAGAAATTCCCTGAAATTGTTAAAGAAGCTTGTCAAAGAGGGCATGAAATTGCCTCTCACGGTTATTCGCATCGGCTTATTGGTGCAATGAGCCGACAGGAATTTTCTGACGATATAATACAAACTAAGGTTTTATTGGAAAATATTTCGGGGCAGACTGTAATTGGATACAGATCGCCGGGATTTTCGATAATAAAAAGCACGACCTGGGCACTTGATGAATTGATTAAGGCTGGATACAAATACGATTCTTCAATATTTCCGGCATCACGAGGTCATGGGGGGATAAGTGACGCAAACCTGTTTCCTCATATAATCGAAACAGAACATGGCAGCATCAGAGAGTTCCCACTTTCTGTGGCCATTGTATCAAAAATGCGTATTTGTTTTTTCGGTGGTGGTTATCTAAGACTCTTTCCTTACTCCATTATCCGGCATATGTCAAAACGTGTAAATAAAGAGGGTCGCCCCGTGATTTATTATGTTCATCCAAGGGAGATCGATCCGGGTCATCCAAGATTGTCTATGGGATGGAAACGTCAATTCAAATCATATATCAACCTGGGATCGACAATGCCAAAATTGAAAAGATTACTGAGTGAACAGCAATTGACTTCCTTCAAGAATTGGTTAGTCGAGTATGAGGCCTAGTGTCCTGTTAAGTTCGACTGATTCAGTTCTTTCGTCCAGCAAAGTACAAGCCTGCAGCAAGTAATAATCCTGCCAGTGTCAGGACGACTGCCCATCTGTTCGTCTTTTGGACCGGGACCAATTCCAGGGTATGATCGCCTGGAGGTGAAGAGAGGATTATGGCTCCCAGAAGGGAACGCCTTGTCTCGACGATTGCTCCATCGAGCGTCACTTCCAGATCGGGGTACCAGGAGAAAGCTGCTCTGAGAAAGCCCTCCTGATTTGTACTGTATCTGATTGACACTTTATACATGTCGACAACGAAATCCTTTATGACAATCTCCGGGGGCTGGGTCCAGGATGGAAGGTTTGGAAGTGGTGGTTCCCCCGGCAGGACAAATAACCTCACAGCTGCCGACTGTGAACGGTCGATTTCCATTTTCTTTATCCATTTGTTCGAAAGCCTGATGAATTCTTTTCTGACCGGATCATCGCTTTCTCCATGTTTCTGAAGCAACGCTATTTTCTGTAGATGTTCAAGGGAGTCGTCATCGGCGATCACGATCATCTGTGAAAGAATGATCGGTGAGGCAGGGAAGTTCCATGCGAATCTGGGATCGCCTTCTGCGGTCTCGAGTCCTTCAAAGGCGGGATCAGTGAAGGATGTCCTGGTGTAGGTCAAGAGAGCAGCTACATCCCAGAGATAGAGGGCGTTTCTGATTTCTTCCGTTAAAACACCTTTTGACTCATTCATCATGTCGACCATGCCTGTTATTGCATTGAGTGAGTGGGGCGCGCCCTGGGGAAAGAAGCCCGTAGGTAGTATCAGGTCGGTCTGTCTGCTATCGGACCAGTTGAAGTAATGTGTTCCCGCCTGCGATGAATAGCCATAAAGCGCACGGTGAGGTTTGATTTTGACCGCGGCGTTCTCCATTCCCTGTCTTATGAACAGGTGATCGCTTCGAAACGGAGACTGCACCGTTGTCGGACCCAGGTCGATGAACAGTAAGACAAGAAGTATCAGAGTGATCTTTCCCTGGGAAGACCTCTGTGCGATTCCAGTGACACCAAAGGCAAGAACAGCTATGAAAGCGAGAGCAAGGTTAATAGTCCTTCCGCCCGATGCCGAACACAGCAGGGCAAAGAGAGCGAGGATGGATACGGAGCGAAGAATATTCAGGTCGATTGACCGGCGACGATTCCACACCAGGAAACTGCTTATTGCTGCGAATCCGATCAAAGATATTCCCATGTAGGCAGCTGTCCAGCCACTCCACAAATTTCTCCAGAGCAGGATCTTCTTTAATAAATCAAGGGTGGGAAACCCTGGTCGCAATAGAGGTAGTTCGGATGGAAAATACACACCGCTATGGTTGAAAACAATATTCCAAAGAAAAATCGAACAAAGAAAGACTCCGGCACCCAGACCGAACAATGACAATAGAACGGATTTGACGCCGATCCGTGTTTCATCTGTTTTTATAATCCAGCGGACAATGATATACAGAAAAGCCAGCTGTAATCCGAAGACGGCATAGCCCTGATGAAACAGAATCATGCTCGCTGTCGATATAGAAAGGACGATGGGCCAGGCGGCAGGTCTTTGACGGAGGATCTTCTCTATAGAGAGGAGGACGAGGGGGAAGGTGAAATAGATTCCTGACATCTGCAGGGCGCCAGTCCAGATTATCGTGTGGGTATGCTGGAAAGACAGCACATACGCAAGAGCTGCGACAACCGCTCCGCCTCGTTTTCCACCAAGCGCCCTTGCCCAGTAATAGATAGGGAACGCAGATCCCCAGTGAAGTAAAAAAAGCCAGATCTTTGCCGACCAGTCTATACTGCCAAAAAGTGCGCCTGTGGAAGCGACCAGAAGGTAGAAGAGAGGGCCATAGAACTGAAGGAATGGGAATCCACCGTAATTGAAGAACGACCAAAAGGGATAATGCCCCTCAGAAAATGAATGAGCCGCTCCCCATGCTCGGTAGACATGCAGGGAAGAATCGCCAAGAGAAAAGAGCCCCGGTGAGATATAGAACCTGCAAGCCAGAGCTGACAGAGCAGCTACCAGAAGCAGGGTCTGTTTTTCCGAGCAAAAGATGCTTTCGAGTTCGAGGCTGATCTTCTTTTTTCTCAATTCGAGAACGATCATTGAAATAATCGCTGCTGCCAGCGCCGAGATAATGATCCAGTCGAGCGCTGTCAGTGTGGACAGGAGAAGTGTGACCTTACTACCCAGCCCGGGACTCAAGGCAGATACTTCAGGATCTGTAACAAGAGTGTCTTTGATGTTTTCAAATGTCTGGAACTGGATGACTATTATCAGGGCAATCATCAATAATACAATAGATATAAGGAACGACCATCGGGGAGTGTGTCCTGGACGCATTAATTTACCTTTCATAATAAATTGTTCAGGGATTATAATTTCATTTCCGTGAAAGTTAAAAGTATTAATCACATAAAAGTTGATATAATCTCTTTGAGAACAAGAGTTCAGCAGTGGTTCCGGACAGAAGAATTGTTTTACATCGATAATGAAAAGAGAGGGAAAATGGATATCAAAGTGTTGTTGACCGTATTCTGGACCGTTTTGTTTGCTGAGCTAGGGGATAAGACACAGATTGCTACCCTCTTATTTGCTTCTGATAGTGATACGCACACTTTTTCAGTGTTCCTTGGTGCGTCACTCGCCCTGCTTGTGACATCGGCTCTGGCAGTTATCTTTGGCAATTACCTCTCTCAGCATTTACACCCACGCCTGATGTCATCAATAGCTGGGGCGGGATTCGTCGTAATCGGTATCTTCATGATCTTCCGGGCAGCGAACGGAGGATAAGCAGTATCAGAGTC
Source organism: Candidatus Krumholzibacteriia bacterium (assembly GCA_023131975.1). Taxonomy (GTDB): domain Bacteria; phylum Krumholzibacteriota; class Krumholzibacteriia; order Krumholzibacteriales; family Krumholzibacteriaceae; genus JAGLYV01. Next base: position 7,247 of record JAGLYV010000138.1, read on the forward strand.
CGCTGGACATAATTTGTTTTTCAGAATATGCTCTCAAACCTGAAGCGAAAAAGTTTGGACAGACAGTTTGAAGCAGGGAGAAATAACGTCACTGAATTAAATGAGTCTTCTATGTCTACACTGAGCAAGGTGCTTACTAGGGGTTTGGACGTCATTAATAAAAGCAGAGTGTTCTTCTCTGTTTTTGCTGCGCTAATAGTTCTTCACATGTTAATGATGTGGCATGTGAGAATCTACCCATTCGTTGATCTTCCAAATCATTTAGCCAAAGCAACGATTTACAGATATTATGGAGAATCGGCGAACCAGTTTGATGATTATTACGCTGTCGATATATTTCCCAAACCGAATGTATTCCATCTGCTGTTTACCGGTTCGAGGCTTTTCCCATCGGTAGAGTCTGCGAACAGGTTATTGATGACTCTTTATGTTGTATTGTTGCCTTTTGTTGTTCTGTTGATAATAAGGAAGGTAAAGGGCAATCAGTGGTTTTCGATGCTGTCATTTCTTTGCCTCTATAACTTGAATTTGGGGTGGGGTTTTATAGATTATGCGATCTCGATCCCCTTTTTACTTTTATGGTTCTACTTTCTCGTTGATTATCACGATCACAGGAGTATCCGTAACAGGATCATGATATCTGCTCTTTTTCTGTTATTGTTTTTCATGCATGCGATAACTTCATTGTTCTCTTTGCTGATTTATTTCATTTATTGCATATATCGATACAGGACTTCGCTTCAGGATTTAGTGAAAGAGTTGCTGGTTTGTGTGCCGCTAACAGGCATGTTGTTTGTTTGGTGGAATATTGATTCGCAAGAAGGCCAAAGCACGATCCGTTTTCTGATGGATTATTATTCAAATGATTATGTGCCAACGATACTTGTTAGGGGTAAACATTTATTAACATATGACAATACGTTTTTGTTAGATGGTTTTTTCGGAAATATGACATCGACGGTATTTTCTGCATTTATTGTGCTTTTTTGTGTCTGGGCACTGTTCAAGAATTGGAAAAAACTGGCAGAATTGATCAAAAAATCCACCTTACCCTATATACTGTTTTTCTGCGCGATGTTCTGTTATTTTTTCCTTCCCCCTGGCATTCAGGGCAACGGCGCTTTACATGAACGCTTCTCCGTTTTTGTTCTTCTTTCAATGATTATTCTTGTCAGTATTTTGTATTCAAAGAAGTTGAATAATGTTCTGATAGTAACTATTTGTCTGATGTGTCTATTTTATTCTATTTTGTGGGTCGATTATTTCCTGGAATTTCAAAGAGAAAACGAATCTTTCACGCAGGATATGCTGGATGATACCGGCGGCGGGAAGCTGGTCGGATTGATATATGATCAGCAATACAGGGGACAGCCTGTATACATTCATTTCCCCAATTATAACATCGTATGGAACAGAGCGATCACTGCCACTAATATCATCGATTATCCATTCGGTTCGGTAAGGCGGACAGCAGATTATGATTCATTGCCTCGTTATGATGAATGGATAGGGATCAGGGACAATAAGTGGTGGGATGAGTATTTTGTGTTTGATTATTTGCTGGTACGAGGAGAAGTGCCAGAAGAGGTTATCCCGTTGCATAACGAATATGGAGTAGTAGAAAATATCGATAAATGGTCTTTGTACCGCAAACACCACATTCAATAGGGCTCCTGCTGTATCACATGCGATCCAGAGGTTGTTAACTTCGGTAATATCTTTGAAGAGAGTTTTGCCAGTATCTGGACAGGCGGGAAGTATATAGAATTCAGAAAACGGATAAAGGAAGGCGACCTGCCCTCATTCTGTAAAACCTGCTATATTGATTGACCGCATTCTTTTTGAATGAGATCTGAGAAAGCCTTCTGGATGCGTCTCGTGACCGGCCCTGGAGCGCCGGTTCCTATACTCTCTCCATCGATCGATGTGACGGGCATTATCTCCCTGGTCGTACTCATCACCATAGCCTCTTCCGCGTATGTGAGCTCACCTTTCATGACGGGTCGTTCTTCCACATCCATTCCGGTCTCACGGCAGTGCGCGATCACTGCTTTCTTCGTGATGCCGCTGAGGATATGTCCTCCGTCCGGGTGGGTGACGAGAGTCCCGCCGAAGACGGCGGCAAAATTCGAAGCGGAGCCCTCGGTGATCATACCGTCTCTTACAAACAGCGCTTCTCCTGCGCCGACTTCTTCCGCTTTCTGCCGGGCGAGGACATTTGGAAGAAGAAAGACAGTCTTGATATTGCACCTGTCCCATCGGGCATCGGGGACCAGTATGGTTTTTATCCCCTTTTTAATCTGTTCACGGGGAGGGTCCTGCGGCCAGACTTTCGCGTAGATAGTGGGAGAGACCGGGGTAGATGGGAAAGCATGAGTCCGGGGGGCGACACCCCTGGTGATCTGAATGTAGATCAGAGCGTCTTTACCCTGAAGTCTGTTTTCGAAGACCAGTCGCCCCGAGATATTAACGAGGCTGTTTGGATCTATTCCGCCTATTTTCAGTCCTTCAAGACTTGCCGCGAGTCTTTCGACGTGGTCCTCTATCTGAAAGAGGTTGCCGTTGTAGACCCTGACGACTTCATAGACGCCATCAGCGAAAAGGAAGCCCCGGTCGTCGGGTGATATGGCCGCTTCTTCCTTTTTGATATAGCTGCCGTTAAGAAAGACTATCTCGTTCATTTTGTCCTATTCACTATTGCCAGCAGTTCACCCTATGGTACTCGGGATACCAAAAGGGCAGATAGATACCGGATCTTTTCCGACGTTGCCTGCCATTACTCCCTGTAAGCGGCCTTCTCGATATCGCTGACCGATTTCAGGCGGACAGGCGGTTTGAGATACCCTGCAAGAAAATCGTATATCTTCAGACGTATCTTTTTGGCATTCATAGTATCCATCCGGTCGAATGAATGTCCACCCACCGCGGCCTGGAAGATCTCATACTCAAATTTCTTTCCCTCGGCCTTCAGTGACTTGATAAGATGTTCGACCTCGAGCACATTGACGTCATTGTCATTCGTGTTCGTATGGATCAGCAGGGGAGTCTGAAGCTTGTGCGCCTGCCATGCGGGTGAACGGCGGCGATATTCCTCGACATTATCGAAGGCCGTCTTGCCGATATGGTAGTCTGCCGAATAGAGGTCTCTGTAGCCCTGCGTCTGGTAGCCCATGCGTGCGATGAGATCGGATACGGGGACCCCGGCGAAAGCGACCTTGTATAGATCGGGATGATCGAAGACGTTCATCAGTGCGATAAGTCCTCCGTGACTCCAGCCGATGATGCCTACCCGGTCCTTATCGACGAAACTGTAATTTTCGATCATGTAATCCCTGCTGGCCCTGGTGTCCTCTACCTCGAGACCGCCGTAGTCTATCTTCTCGTAATGGGATCGTCCATATCCTGTGCTTCCCCTGTATTCCGGGGCGACGACGATATACTGCTGAGCCATCAGTTCTTTCACTATATGCGTGTAGTAAGTGGAAAAATCACTGTGGACTCCGCCGTGGGGCAGGACGATCAGCGGGTATTTTTTCGATGTATCGATACCTTTGGGGATAAAAATGTAGGACCAGAACTTTACCCTGTTCCCCGCTCCCTGGGCCGTCGGGTTTTTCTCTTTCCACAGGGGTGGCCCTGCCATGTAGACCTTGTCGATGAAGGCTACGCCTCGAAGGCGTTCGAACCAGATGAGGTCGTCGACCCGTTTCTCTATAATATCGAGCCTGTGTCCCAGGTCCTCATGTGCTTCCAGGATCAGGTCCTCTTTCGGCAGTTCCTTTTCCTGGCCCGCGGCAGTGACCAGTGTCGTGCTGAACAGGGTAATAGCGATAACGAACATGAATGATCTGAACATGAATCTCATCGGGCGACCTCCGGTAAAATGACCAGCCGTGATTATTACAGATATTTCACGAAAAATCAGAAAAAACTTATTATCTTGACTGTAACATGTTACCATGCCGGATAATACCGAAGTGGGAAGATGGTAGCAACAGGCCTTCCCTGCCGGGCAGGCAGAGGCTGGAGAGAAGGGGAGCAGGAGAACGATGAATGTATTCGATGTATTTGTAGAGCGCGGGTTCTATACTCAAAGTACCGATGAGGAGAGAGTAAAAAGTCTTCTTTCGGAACCTGTGACCTGCTATATAGGGTTCGATCCCACATCGAACAGCTTCCACTGCGGCAGCCTTGTACCTATCATGGCCCTGGCGCATCTGCAGAGACATGGTCACAGGGTCATCCCCCTGATGGGCGGTGGAACGGCTATGATCGGCGACCCGAGTGGAAAGAGTGAGCTGAGACAGCTTATAACGCAAGAGCAGATCGACTCCAACTCTGAGGAGCTCAGGAAGCAGTTCGCCAGGTTCATAGATTTCTCAGAGGGTAAAGCTCTGATGCTGAACAATTCCGATTGGCTGAGGCCGCTGAACTACATAGAGTTTCTGCGCGATATCGGCAGGCATTTCAGCGTCAACAAGATGCTGTCCGCCGAGGCTTACCGGATGCGGATGGAGACAGGCCTGAATTTCATCGAATTCAATTACATGCTTCTGCAGGCATACGATTTTCTACATCTGTTCGAGAATTACGACTGCAAGCTCCAGATGGGCGGAAATGACCAATGGGGCAATATCCTTGCCGGGACCGACCTTATAAGGAGAGTGACCGGAGGAGACGCCGAGGCGCTTACATTCCCTCTTCTCACTACGGCGAGTGGGGCGAAGATGGGTAAGACCGAGAAGGGCGCCGTATGGCTCGACGCGGAAAAGACATCTCCCTACGATTACTACCAGTTCTGGATCAATACTGACGACCGCGATGTAGAGAAGTTCCTGGCCCTGTTCACATTTCTCCCGATGGATGATGTGAAAAGACTTGGAAGCCTGGAAGGCGCCAATATCCGTGAGGCAAAGGAGATACTGGCCTTCGAGACGACCAGCCTTCTGCACGGGGAAGAGGAAGCCAGCAGGGCGCGGGACGCGGCGAAATCGCTCTTTTCCGGAGGAGGGCAGGGCGACGCGGACTCCATGCCGACTTTCGAAATGGATGGGTCGCGCCTTGAAGAAGGGATGCCAGCGTTTATCCTGCTCGCCGATTGTGGAATAGTAAAGTCACGCGGCGAAGCTCGCAGGCTTGTTCAGCAGGGCGGCGCATATGTGAACGGCCGCAGGATAGAGGCGTTCGACGAGATCGTCGGGGTTTCGAATATGGAAGACGGGCAGATACTGCTCAGGGCGGGAAAAAAGAAATATATCAGGATAGTGACGAAATAGATATGTATCCAGCCGGAAGGAGATGCCTGAAATGGCTGATAAATGGAAAAAGAAATTCAATGCCGAGAGAACCAGGTTGAACGATCTGGTCTTTTCAAGCGGGAATCTGGGGATAAAACGTTTCTTTGCCCTCGACGAGCAGGCATATCATGAGGCCGCGCTTTCCGCTAAGACCAAGGAACTGATGGGGCTCACGGCTTCGATGGTACTCAGGTGCCCCGACTGTATTGCCTATCACATCGGGAAGTGTCATGAGACGGGTGTGACTAAAGAGGAGTTTTACGAAGCGTTCAACGTGGCGTTGATAGTCGGCGGATCGATCATTATCCCTCATCTGAGAATCGCCGCCGAGAAGATGGAAGCTCTATTCGATTGAGGTATATCATGAAGCGGACATTACTCATCATCATTATGATATCGGTCGTGGCCCTGGATCTGGCCGCTGCCGACAGGGTAGTCGTGTTCAGGTTCAGAGGGACCGGAGTGGGCGAGGAGCTTGTCGACGCGGTCGGAATAATATTCAAAAACGCTCTTGCCAGTGAGGGAAGATATTTGGGCGTAAACTATTTCGAACTGCTGGGCGACGTTGAATGTTTCGAGTCCGATTGTGCCATGACCCTGGCGAGAAAAGCGGGGGAGCGGTACGCGATCACCGGACACCTGACCCGTCTGGGATACAAGATCATAGTCGGTATTCAGCTCGTCGACGCTGAAGAAGGAAAAATCCTTGCAACGGAGGACGGAGCGGCCGATGCCGAAGAGGATCTCGATATCGTTCTCAAGCGGCTTGTCCGGAGTATAAGTACTGGAAAAACGATGGAAGAAACGGCCGAGTTGGGATTGTTGACTGAGAATGAGTCCCGTAGCGATCGAAGGAGACAGTCTTTCGGTGCCAATGGGTTCAGGGTGGGGTTCATGTGGCCGATGGCTGACTCGATGGGTAAAGTCGGCAGATTGATGGTCTTCGATTTTGTCTACCAGTACGATACGAGAGATTTCTTTCTGGCGGGCAAGTCGGGATTCCGTTTTGGCGGAGGTCTCGACTGGAACGGACTGGACGCGATGGACTTCGCTATTCTTGACGTGAAACTGGGCAGGTATTTCAGCAGAAACGACTTCAGTCCGTTCGTCAGCGCCGGGATCGGCGTGCACTGGATGAAACTGACTCAGAACTCGATGGATGAAGAGGTACTCTTTGATAGAGAGGACAGTGGAAGCGGCCTGTCGCTGACAGTCGGAACCGGTTTCGCGGCATTCAGGACATATGATTTTCAGTTTCAGCTTGATCTGGATTATTTTATAATATTCGAACATATTGGTCTTGAAGAGAGCTCTTCCAGCTATCCGAGCGGGGTCATACTGACCTTCTGTATAAAGAAGGGAAGCGTGAAGGACTGACGCTCCGTGGGATAGCCATTTTTTAGCAGTTGATCCTGATGGGCCGACTGGCCCGGGAGGGAAAGATGAGTTTCAGGATACTCCGTTACATTCTCGCTCACAGAAAAGCTGTAGTATGGAGCTTTATCATACCGGCTTTTCTGGCGCTGATCTTTGTTATCCTTGCCGATCCAAAATTCAGGTCCGAAACGCTTCTGATGCCTCCGATGGAGGAGGGAGGCGAGGGACTGATCGCGGCCTGGATGGCTTCGATGAACCTGCCGTCGATGGTCGTGCCGATGACAGGCGGTTCGATGACCGCGGCGATCCTCGTAGACATTCTCGAAAGCAGGGCATTAGCCGAGACAGTGATAAACGGGCAGGGCCTCATGGAGTGGTACAAGTCCGATTCGATGTCCGAGGCCATCAAGAAACTTCACTTCAGAACATCTATAACCGCGTCTTCGACCGGGATGATCAAACTCTCGGTGCTTGACGTTGAACCGCAGAAGGCAGTGGATATTCTGAACTCCTATATCACCGGCCTGGATTCGCTGAACAGGCAGCTGCAGTATACCCGGGCGGGAAACACGATGGAATTCATCGGTCGGCAGATCGAAGGATACAGGGAAAAACTGACCGCATCGAGAATGCGGCTCGCCGTTTTTCAGTCCGAAAACGGGATCGTGGACTTCGACGAACAGATAAGAGGAGCGATCGATGTGGCGGCGGCGTTGAAGGTCCGTGCCGTTATCGCGGAGATCGAACTTGATATACTGAAGGAATTCTCCACCGAGAACGCGTCAGACCTGATGAGAAGCGAGATGGAACTGGAAAGCCTGACAGGCCAGCTCAAGAAGATAATGTATTCCGATTCCTCCTCGTCAGTATTCATACCTCTGGCGTCTATGCCCGAACTGTACCAGCAATATGCCTCCTACCAGAGGGATCTCGAAGTGAATGAACGCGTATATTCGTTTCTTCTTCAAAGGTATGAGGAGAGCGGGATAGAGCGAGCGCGTACCACCCCGTCGGTGCAGGTCGTAGATGTACCCTCTCTTCCCGACAAGAGGGCAGGGGTTCCCCGCTGGGTTATCGTCATGATCGCGGGCGCCGCTGGACTGGTATGGTCCTGCCTCATCCTGGCCTGGTGGGCCTGGATCAGTGGCAAGGGCAGAGAAAAGGAAGAGGAAGAGGCTTTTCAGGATATGCTCGAAATGTTCCGTAAAGACGTGTTGTCACTCAAGAAGAGACTCCGGCTTTAATCCTGACTCGACATTACTCACCCTGTCGAAGCAGGATAATTCCACATTGCCGATTCGATATTCCTTATTGTCGATTCGATATTCCTTGAACTCTGACTCTCCGGCAAGCATGGTTACTATCACCGACTACTCAATTCGGGATTATCAAATGGTTAAGCATATTTTGCTATATTCGTCTCCTTCAGGCATGTTCGTTTCGCTGTCTGCTCTCGAGATTTCACTTCCGCCGGCTTCCCGAAGTTCATCGCACAAACATCTGCTTCGCTTCTACTTCGAACCTTCTACTTCATACTTACTTCGAATGTTACCTCTTCGAATAATCCCTCTTTGAGTGTTTTTGTATTTTCTTCTTCCCGAAGTCTTTGATGGCCTTGTGTTGATTATGTCTCCTGCAGAGAAGCTGAAGATTCTCC
>JAGLYV010000139.1 GCA_023131975.1 Candidatus Krumholzibacteriia bacterium
GAATCTTTACCCCTACACCAGATTCTATCTCAGGAATATGAGGAAACATCACAGCTGCTACTGGTTCAATCATTTTTCGACGATCGGGCTGGTTGGCCTGAACGAGGCCTGCGTCAATTTCCTGGGAACCGACATCGGCTCCTCAGAAGGACTGGCCTTTGCTTCCAAAGTCCTCGATTTCATGAGGAAAAAACTCGTTCAGTTCCAGGAAGAGACAGGTAACTTCTACAATCTCGAAGCCACTCCGGCCGAGGGGACCTCTTACAGGCTGGCACGGATCGATCTGGACAAATATCCTGACATCCACTGCTTCGACAAAACCAGCAACATGGGAGACTCCCTGCCGTTCTATACGAACTCGAGTCAGCTACCGGTCGATTATACCGACGATGTATTCCACGTACTCGACCTGCAGGACGATCTCCAGCAAAAGTACACCGGAGGTACGGTCCTGCATATCTTCCTCGGTGAGGCGATCGCCGACCCGAAGGCAGTCGGGAAATTCGTCAAAAAAGTCTGCGAAAATTACACCCTGCCGTACTTCACTCTTTCTCCGACTTTCTCCGTATGCCCCAGTCACGGGTATCTCAAGGGGGAGCAGCCGGTCTGCCCGGATTGTTCATCGGAGACAGAGGTCTATTCGCGGATAGTCGGATACCTCAGGCCTGTCAGGCAGTGGAACGAGGGGAAGTTGTCCGAATTCCACAAGAGAACCACCTACACTATCGGGGTGTGATCATGCTGATCGGAGGATTTCAGAAATTTACTCTCAGCGATTTTCCCGGTAGAAGCGCGGCGATTGTCTTTACCAGGGGATGCAATTTTCGGTGTCCCTGGTGCCATAACCATGAACTTATCGATCCTTTCATCCGCAATCTTCCCGGAGAGAGTTCCCCTCCGGACGCTCTGTCGATTATCCGTTTTCTGGAAAAACGGGTAGACCTGCTCGACGGGGTCGTCATCACCGGAGGAGAACCGACCATACAGGAGGGCCTGCAGGCTTTCCTCCGCACGGTCAAAGCGCTCGGATACATGGTCAAGCTGGATACTAACGGAAGCCGGCCCGAAGTCCTGGTCGACATCATCGATGAAGGTCTTGTCGATTATTTTGCTATGGATATCAAAGCGCCTTTTGAGAAATACGACATCCTCGCGGGAAAACGGGTCGACCTCGACTCCATCAGACGAAGCATCGAGTTGCTGGCCGGTTCGGGAATCCAACATGAGTTTCGGACGACTCACGTACCGGATCTCCTCTCCGAATCCGACATCCTCGACCTGTCTTCGCTGGTCCCCCCCGGTTCGAAGTGGAAGGTCCAGAAATACCGGGATCACCAGAAGAAAACCGGAGAACCCCACATCGCACCGACACCCGAACCGGAAAACCCCGAACTTTTTCTCCATTTTTAACTATAATTTTCCAACCACCTGACCGATAGTATTACTACTGTGAAGATCCTGGGTAAATCAGATATGCCTGTGGCCTGAACGACCTCTCCAGGCTTACCGCGAAAACGAAACGATCGATGGAAAGCAGGGACCAGATATGAACAAGGGCGCGCTGTTCGAGAAATGGGGCATTCTCAGAAAAGGAATGAAGTCCTGCGACATCCAGGAGAGTTTCGCCAACCACCTGGAGTATTCCCTCTCCAAGGACCAGTATACGGCGACGCTGCGAGACCTGTATTTTTCTCTCGCTCTCACGGTGCGCGACAGGATGGTCGAGCAGTGGATCAAAACACAGCAGCACTATTACGACAACGATGTCAAACGCGTCTACTACCTTTCCGCCGAATTTCTGATGGGCCGCGCACTCACGAATAATATGATCAATCTTGATCTTTACGCGGAAATCAGAAAAGCAATAATAGAACTGGGACTCGACTTCGAAAAACTCGCCGGGCAGGAACCCGACGCCGGCCTGGGCAATGGCGGCCTCGGCAGACTCGCGGCCTGCTTCCTCGATTCGATGGCAGCCCATGAGATACCAGCCCACGGTTATGGCATCCGGTACGAATTCGGGATCTTCGAACAGATGATCAAGGATCTCAGACAACACGAACTGCCCGACAGATGGCTCAGCCATGGCGATCCATGGGAGATCGAGAGACCGGAATACAGTTTCACGGTGAGATTCTACGGCAGAACGGTCGACACGAAATGGCCGGACGGTAGTCCGAAAGTCGACTGGGTCGACACATCCGATGTGCTGGGGATCCCATACGATACCCCGATATGCGGCTATGACAACTTTACCGTCAACACGATGCGGCTCTGGTCGTCCCGAGCCACCAGGGAGTTCGATCTGAACTACTTCCAGCATGGAGATTACCTGAAGGCCGTCGAGGAAAAGAATATCTCCGAGAACATCTCGAAAGTCCTCTACCCCAACGACAGTAATTACAAGGGTCAGGAACTCAGGCTGAAACAGCAGTACTTCTTCGTCTCATGCTCTGTCAGAGATATCATAAGACGATACCTCGTGACTCACCTGGATTTCGACCACTTCACCGATAAGGTCGCGATTCAGATGAACGACACTCATCCTTCGCTTGTCGTTGCCGAACTCATGCGGGTGCTGATGGATGAACACAGACTCGAATGGAACGACGCATGGAAGATCACAAGCTCGACATGTTCCTACACAAATCACACTCTTCTTTCGGAAGCCCTCGAAGAATGGCCACTCAACATGTTCGGCGCCCTGCTTCCCCGGCACCTTCAGATAATCTACGAGATAAACTCACGATTCCTCGCGGAAGTCTCCGCAAAATATCCTGGCGACGACAACAGGCTTTCGAGGATGTCGATCATCAACGAGACCGGCAATAAAAAGATCCGGATGGCAAACCTCGCCCTGGTCGGCTCCCACGCGGTCAACGGGGTCGCCGCCCTTCACACCGAACTCCTCAAGAAAAACCTGTTCCGTGATTTCGACGAAATGTTCCCCGGCAGGATCACGAATAAGACCAACGGGATCACCCCCAGAAGGTGGCTCCTTTCAGCCAACCCGGGACTGTCTTCGATCATTACCGAACAGATAGGCAAGGGATGGATCAAGGACCTCGAGCAACTTCGCGGGATCGAGCTTCTCGCTGACGATGCCGGGTTCAGAAAGGATTTCAATTCGGTAAAATATACTAATAAGAAAAAGCTGGCCGATATAACAAAAGACCTGACGGGATATGCTATCGACCCTGATTCTATCTTTGATATCCAGATCAAAAGGATCCACGAGTACAAACGCCAGTTTCTCAATGTACTGCACATCATATACACTTGGCTGCGCCTGAAAAACGACAGCTCATTCGATATCCATCCACGCACTTTCATCTTCGGCGGCAAGGCCGCGCCGAATTATTTCATCGCGAAAATGATCATAAGGTTGATCTGTCACGCGGGCAATATCATGAACTATGACCCAAAGACTCGCGACAGGCTCAAGGTGGTTTTTCTGCCAAACTACAGGGTGACTCTCGCCGAGCAGATGATACCGGCCGCTGACCTTTCGGAACAGATCTCGACAGCCGGTTACGAAGCCTCCGGCACCGGCAACATGAAGCTTTCTCTCAACGGGGCTCTCACGATCGGCACGCTGGACGGCGCGAATATCGAGATAATGGAAGCTGTGGGAAAGGAAAATATCTTTATCTTCGGCCATACCGCCGACGAAGTGAGGGATATCACCCCCACTTATAACGCGAGGGAATACTACGAAAGCGATCCTCTTCTGAAAGAAACGATAGACCTCATTTATAACGGCACCTTTTCGCCGGACGACCCGACGCTGTTCCATCCGTTGATGGACCATCTGCTCGACCATGATCGCTATCTCGTCCTCGCCGATTTCGAATCGTATATGAAGTGCCAGGAAGAAGTCGGGAAAGTCTATACCGACAGGGACGAATGGACCCGAAGGACCATCCTGAACGTCGCCCGTATGGGTAGATTCTCTTCGGACCGTACTATTCTCGAATACAACAGGGATATCTGGAAAGCCAATACCTTGACCATACCCTGTGGAGAACCGGGAGAGAGGAAAAAACATCATGCGGGAAAAAATGGTAAGTGCTGAATAGAGATCGCTCTATCTGCCGTAACGATTCAATTCTCTTTCTTCATCGAGAGTGCTATCCGGTTTCTTTCGAGGTCCACTTCGAGGACCCTGACTTCCACCTGCTGATTTACTTTCACGATCTCGGCCGGGTCCCGAACAAATCTGTTCGCGAGCTGGCTGATGTGTACGAGTCCGTCCTGGTGCACGCCTATATCCACGAAAGCTCCGAACGCCGTGACATTCGTAACGATTCCCGGCAGCACCATACCTACACACACATCCTTTATCTTCTTTACATCCTTTGAAAAGCTGAATATCTCGAATCTGTCACGCGGATCCCTGCCTGGCTTGGCGAGCTCGGACATGATATCGTGGAGTGTCGGCATTCCCGTACTCTCCGTGACATAGTCCTTCAGATTCACAGAATCCCTCAGATCCTGTTTCTTCATCAGTTCTTCTACCGTGCAATCATTATCAGCGGAGATACGATCCACCACCACGTAACTCTCGGGATGAACAGCGCTCGCGTCGAGAGGATTGGCACCTCCCGATATCCTGAGGAACCCTGCCGACTGCTCGAAAGCCTTCGGTCCGAGTTTGGGTACACGCAGGAGTTCGCTCCTGCCATTGAAAGGACCGTGACTGTCACGATAGTCCACGATCTTCGATGAAAGTGCCGGTCCGATCCCTGAAACATAAGACAGAAGCTGTCTACTGGCCGTGTTCAGGTTGACGCCCACACTGTTAACACAACTCATCACCACATCGTCGAGGCTGCTCTTCAGGTGAGACTGATCGACGTCATGCTGGTACTGCCCCACCCCGATCGATTTCGGATCGATCTTGACCAGTTCCGCCAGGGGATCCATCAATCTCCTGCCGATGGAAATCGACCCCCTGACAGTGATGTCCTTGTCCGGAAATTCCTCACGGGCGACCTCAGACGCGGAATATATCGACGCGCCCGACTCACTGACCAACAGGATATCCATCGATGACGAAAGCCCGACCCCTCGCATAAAACTTTCAGTCTCCCTGCTGGCAGTTCCGTTTCCTATGGCAATCACTTCAATATCATATTTTCCACACAGCCCTTTGACTTTCTCCGCTGCCTCCGCTGCCTTCCCGCTACCTGAATGAGGATAGATCGTATCGTGAAAAAGTAGCGCCGCCTGTTCGTCCAGCACGACAAGCTTGCACCCCGTCCTGAACCCTGGATCGACCGCGAGGACCCTCTTTTCTCCGAGAGGAGGGGAAAGTAGAAGTTCTCTGAGGTTTTCGGCGAATACCTTGATGGCCTCTTCGTCGGCTCTCGCTTTCATCGCGCTTCTCATCTCGGAAGCCATCGAGAGCGACAGAAGTCGGCGATAGCTGTCGCTGACCGCGGCTGCCACCTCGTTTGAAGCCGGCACGTCCGCAGTCACGAATCTCTGGAGCAGGAGCCTCTCGGCATCTTCCTGGGGAGGCGCGATCGTCAGGCGGAGAAATTTCTCCCTCTCTCCCCTCATCATTGCCAGCACTCGATGCGAGGGTGCCGTATCGCAGAGTTCGTCCCATTCGAAATAGTCCCGGTACTTCGCTCCGCCCTCTTCCATCCCGCGGGCCACCCGCGCGCTGATCGATCCCTTTGTTCTGAAAAGATCCCTGAGGTCCCTTCTGGCATCCGGGTCTTCGCTGACTATTTCGGCGATTATATCCCGCGAACCCGCCAGGGCGTCATCAACCGAATCGACTCCCTTTTCCTCGTCGATATACGCGGCAGCTTCACCGGCAGGGTCTATAGAGGGATCCGTCTTCTGGGCAAGTATCATCATCGCGAGCGGCTCGAGGCCCTTTTCTCTGGCCATCAACGCCCTCGTCCGTCTCTTTGGCCTGAACGGAAGATATATGTCCTCAAGCTCGGCCAATGTGGAAGCTGTCCCGATGCGGACCGAGAGCTCTTCGCTGAGAAGTTCTCTTTCCTCGAGGGATGAGACGATCGCCTGCCTTCGTTTCTCAAGGAGATTCAGCTGCCCGAGCCTGTCACGAATCGACGTGATCGCCACCTCATCCAGGGATCCAGTCGATTCCTTTCTGTACCTGGCGATAAACGGGATCGTCGCGCCCTCTTCAAGCAATTTCTCTACGGCCCTTACACGCTCGACGACTATACCGAGTTCGTCCGCTATCTTTTCAGAGAAGGCCATTACTACTTCACCTTCATCCCTTACTGGATCAGACTGGAATCGGCAAATTCTATTGTCGCAAGATCCTTCAGGGCGGCTACATATTTCTCTACTTCCGCCTGCTTGCCCATCCCGTCAAGATACTGGATGACCTCTTCCTTCACATCTTCATAGGGAGTCGTAGTCGACGCGGTCTTTTCCGTGACCTTGATCACATGGTAGCCGAACCTGGTTTCGATGATCCCGCTGATCTCGCCCGTGGAGAGCGCGAACGCGGCGTCATCAAAAGGCTTTACCATCTGTCCATGACCGAAGAAACCAAGATCGCCGCCATTGCTCGAGCTGGGACAATCAGAGTTCTCTGAAGCCAGCGCCGCAAAATCCGCGCCGCCATCGATCCTGGACTTCAACTCGGCTAGTTTGCTTCTCTTGTCGGCCTTGATCGCGTCAGTGTCCTCAGGTCCCACCTTGATGAGGATATGACTCGCCCTTATCTGTTCGGGTTTTTCGAAACGGTCCATGTTCGAATCGTAAAACTCCCTGGCCTGCGCATCGTCGGCCTTGGTCAGATTGGCGGTGATCTTGTCCATCAGGGTCTCGATCATTATCGTGTATTTGATCTCTATATTGAAAGCTTCCATCGTCAGGCCGCTGGTCTCCAGCTGACTGGCAAAAGCTTCCTCACTGTCAAAACTGCTCTTTATCTGCTCGATTCTTCCGGCTATATCCTCATCCGTCGCCGGGATATTGTCCCTCTCGGCCGCCCCACGAAGCAACGTCCTGTTGATGATATTGTTGACTGCCTGCTGCTGAACCGCGGAAGCCATCGACTGCATCTGATCGGGACTGACACGGCCACCCATCTGCTGCATCATGAGCCTGACTTCGTGGTCTACTTCACCTCCGGTTATCTCCTTACCGTTGACTATGATAGCGACTCTCCCGGCATCGGCCTCAACCGTAGTGCCAGCGTTTTCTGTCGTTTTCCCATCCTGCTCCGCCTTCTCACCGCAACCCTGGAATATGAGGACCGGAACGATCATCATCAGAACGACTGTCAATATTCTTTTCATGCTGCTTTCCTTCCCGAATTGGTGCCGGCCGCTTCTTCCGGCCAGATTCATTGAAATAACTCTGCCAGCATCAGCGATATGCCGGCTCAAATCGTGCCCGGTAAATCTAACATCCAGAGAACCATAAGTCCAGTTATCAGAAAGCAAAATGCCGGACGCTACAGCGCCCGGCATTATTGGTCAGGTCCCTGCGCCGACTCGCTCTGAAAAGAGCATGCCGGGCAGTCTGTCGATCTCTGTTATACGACACCCTGGTCGATCATCGAATCGGCGATCTTGATGAAACCGGCGACGTTGGCGCCGTTCACGTAGTTGATGTAATCGCCTTCCTTGCCATACTCGACACACTGCTCGTGAATGGCCTGCATGAT
>JAGLYV010000014.1 GCA_023131975.1 Candidatus Krumholzibacteriia bacterium
GTGCCTGTCGAGCATCCGCAGCTTGCGGGTAACGACGAGAACCACACCTCATTCGAGAACTGTGACTTGAAGGGGAACGCCGCCTGGTGGCTGATGGCGAAGATCAACGGGTGGGAAGGAACACTCGACATCGCCGTTACTTCGGCCACAGGTGCGTACAAGGACGGCGTCGTTCTTCTGAACTGGGATGTCAGCGCCGACGAAGCTGTGATGGGATACAATATCTACAGGTCGGATGATGGTGGTGTGCATTTCTTCAGGCTCAACAGTTTTCTGATCCCCGCGGCGGAGAGGACCAGTTATCCGGATCTTACGACCAAACCGGACAGGGTCTATTATTATTTTGTCGGTGTGGTCGGTATCGACAGGGAATTTACTTCACTCGAGATCAGGGTAACGACCATCGACAAGGTTGTTCTCCATCTTATGAACTACCCGAACCCCTGCAACCCCTCTACGACGATCGAGTTCTCGGTAGAGGCGCCATGCAGGGCGTTTCTTGCTGTCTATGATACCGCAGGAAGAAGAGTGGCGACCCTCGTCGACGAACGTGTCGACAGGGGAGAGCATAGCGTGATCTGGGACGGGACGAACGATCGGGGAGCAAATGTATGTTCCGGGATCTACTATTACAGGCTCATCGCCGACAAGCAGTCGAAGACGAAGAAGTTACTTGTGATGCGTTAATAAGCATTGACCCGATCCAGATGGTGCTTCCGTGCAGGACCCGATCCTGCATTCTCGCTGCGGGAGCGCCGTCGCTCTCATCGCTTGCGGCGATCATCTGGTCCAGCATATTCCGTGTGAAATAGATCACTGTTTTTCTATCATGTTGAGCTGCCAGAGTTCCCTGCTGCCCCATCTAAGCAGCGGGTGCATCGCCAGCATTCCCGTGCTTCCGATGCTGTTCTTCAGGTATCTGAACTCTTCGAACTTTTCCTCTATTTCAGGGTCCGGTGGGGCAGAGAATCCGGCTTCCTTCATGAGCAGTATTCCCTTTGCTCTTATCGAGAGCTCCAGGTGGATCTGCAGCAGGCAGAGCATATCGGCGACGATCTCGCCCGGGAACCTGTCTTTGAGTGAAAGCAGGTATTTCCCTATATGAGTGTCCAGGATCGTCCCGCTTGTTATCATCTCCAGAAGTTCCGCGTCGGCGTCGAACCCGACTCCGAGCCATCCGGCAAGAGACTTTTCGCTCTGTTTGAATACTATCGACATGAGGATGGGCAGGATGATAATTATGCTGAGGGTCGTGGCCACGGGGGAGATAAAGAAATGGTTGAAGAGTGAATGGATAATGACGGCGATCACGAACCCGGGCAGATAAGACTTCAGGATGCTCGCGTCGAACCTGTCGTAGAGAGACCTTGTGATAATCCCGAATATCGCGGTCGTCCCCCCATGCATTATCGCAGTTCCGAATCCGCGGATGATGATTACCAGCGGATTGGTCCCTGTCAGGTTTATTAAATAATAGCTATTCTCGATAATAGCGAAGCCGGCACCTATCGCGAACCCGAAGATAGCAGCATCCACCATAAAACCTATCTTTTTCGAATGAATCAGGTAACAAAGATAAAGTGTTTTCAGGAACTCTTCCACAACAGGGGCAAAATACCTCGAGTAAGAGATAGTCTCGATTCCGGAGGCGGACATTATGGACCGGTTGATTATGAACCCCGCGAGCGCGACAAAAAACCCGACCATGAGCGATAACAGGATCGCCTTAAACCTGACGAGCTTGTAGCTGTCCAGGCTCTTCAGCGCTAAAAGAAACGCAACTACCGGAAGGATGCTGAAAAGAAAACGCATAAACAGGTTCTCCAACTCACCAGAAGACGATGGACTCACCAGAAAATGGCCGACGTTCCCAGGCGATTGCGGACCGACAGGACTCAGCGAAGAATCTTGAGTGAGATCATAAACTCCTCTTCAGGCCCTCTTCCATCTTCGAAAGATACAGCGTAACCTATAGAGAATGTCGACTCAAGCGATGAAAACAGCACCACCTTCGTGTTGAGTTGAGTCCCGGCGTTGAAGACCTCGCGTCGCATGTCATCGCTGTCAATGTTGGTCACTATCCCGGTCGTAAACAGGGCGAGGCGCGACCAGTTGAGATAGCAGGCGGGTATACCCAGGCTTTTAAACCTGACAGGAGGGAGCGTCCACTCAAGCATTGCTTTTCCGTAGTTATTTCCACCGATCTCGTTAAGCTCTACGCCCGGGAAGCTGTAATATTTCCTGTACCTGTTAAATGACGCGTGATCTATCCAGTTATTTCCGAATCCACCGAAGTAAAAATTGGCATAAGGTTCTTCACGGTCTCCGAAGGAATATCCTATCGATGTCCTCAGCCAGATCGAAGAGTGATCGATAGGAGTGAGAAACCCGATATCCAGGTCCATATGGGCAAGTGGGTAGATTTTCGACCTGATACTGCTGGCGAAAGTGCCAAGAGTCCATTTAATGCCCTTTTCCGATTCGATCCGGCCGATCGTCGCCCTGAGATTGCTGTAACGCAATTCCGCGGAAGCGGTATAGAACTCGTCAAAAGAAGTCGACACGTTCTGATAATCCGGTAGTGTCTCGAGGCCACCATACCCTGCCACTCCGATCGTGTACGACAGCTTTCGTGGACGGTCGGTGATGAATGTGTGATCGTATTTGACTGCCATGGAGTAGCCTTTTCGGCTTATTTTTGTCGGACCGAAGAAGTCATAAAAATCAGCCCTGTTCCATGCTCCGCTCACGGTCCAGGGATATTTGGAATATTTGAACCGCGCGTGGATCTTCTCGTCGTCCGGCACATTTCTGTCAGGTGAATAGGACATCGCGAGGTCGAGGCTGTTGATCCCCACAGGGTCCATCATGTTGGCCCTGAATCCAACCGCGGTATAATCCTTATATCCTTCCGCAATCGGGTATAGAGAATTAAGATCGATGTTTCTCACCACATGATAATCACCCTTATAGACAGTCAGCGAGTCGAGGTTTATATCCCTGGGTGATCCGAGTTTCCATTCATCGACAATGGGATGAGCGTCTATGACAGCCTGGCCGAGATAGCGTACGGCGCAGACGTCTTCTATAGTCTTGTTTTCTATCATCACCGGCTGGAATCCGTCACCGGTGTATCTGAATACGATCAGGGAATCTGCCGAGACAGGCAGTGGTCTGAAGAAACCGATTTCGCAGTTGCTTACAGCTTCCATCTCTTTAGTATCACAATCAAAACGGAACACGTTGGATGTGCCGGTGTAGTAGGAAGTGCCGAAAAGATATCTCCCGCATGGAGAAAAAACGAAATTTGCCGCGTTATTGTCTTTGAATTCCCAGAGTACTTCATAGGATGTGTCGAATGAAAGAAGCCTGGCTGTTTCCATCCGGACGAGTTTCTGACTTCCACTGATTCCGGCAAGTGTGCCGGTCAGGTATTTGCCATCGGGTGAGATATCGATGTCGAATATATCTTTTCCATATCTAAGGGCGAGGGCTTCAAATCCGTCTTCGTATGGATACGGGAACACTACTATCCTCGATCTGCCGTTATCGTGCTGCACTCCCCAGATCGAGTGGTCTTTTCTGTTCAGGACCAGATCGCCGGTCCTGTTGTTTTTCATTACCACACGCGTCTTGCCCGTATTTATATCGACAGTGTTGAGGTCACGCCAGCCCTTGCTGTTGTCGGTCGTATAGAACAGGGTAGAAGTCGAATCGTCGTAGGCCAGGGATGTGACGTAATAGAGTGCCGGTGTGGCGATTTCGCATATTTTCCTCGAGGCTCCGGTGTCGATGTCGATCTCTTCTATATGGGCGAAATCTCCGGGGTAGTTTACTGCCGCGTACATCACGCGTTTTTCGGGGTCAAAGAACTGTCTCGACACCGATCCGAGGGGACGCCCGGAGAGGACGCGATATTCGGTCACCGGGTACTGGCGGATCGAGTCTATGTTGGCAAGCTGCCATTCACGTTCGAATTCTATCCACTCCGCCCATTCGTCGTTAAGCGACCGGTCATAGACATGTTTGAACTGGCGCGAGAAATATCTTTTGCTGCCCTTGTCTCTTTTCACCCACTTGATCAGATTTTCCGGTCCATATTTCAGAGCCAGGTAACTGAAGAAACGTGTGCCGTAGAGATAGGAGTTCTGCCCGATCTGGAAATCTTTCGCTGTCCCCTCAGATTCGAGCCCGACGATATCATAGAAATAGCTGGAGTCCATGACCATGGCTCTGAAAGTCATTTCGTCGTAGCCGGTCAGTGTTCGACCGATTCCACCTGCCATCCATGTCTCCATGAAAACGGCGATACCTTCATGGTACCATCGGGGAGCGTATCTTCGTGGATTTGTCAGATAACTGTAGAATATGGAGACAGGATCCTCGGCTGTAGGCGCGACCTTGCCGAAGAATGCCCGACGGAAGACCTTGTCCCACCCCGTTGCCTGGTCAGATGCTACTATGTGTACAAGCTCGTGGTTCATCACCCAGTTCATTCTCTCGTTCGTCGGACAAGTGTCATATACATATTCGAAAGGTTCGATGCCGAGAGTGATCCAGTTGTTGGGGATCGTCGTCGTCCCGGCATAACCATAATCGTCAGAGTCGTTGAAGAATACGGTTACCGGCCCGCTCGGTTCGTAGTCGAAGAATTTCTGATGGTACTGGAACGCGTTTTCGAAGCAACGCGAAAGATGATCAAGGATATATTCCTGGTCCTTGAAAAAATAAAAAAGGTTGAGATCCTTAGTCCTCAATGAGTGGTACCGCACCTCCATGTCGGGATGGTCTTCTTCGTTATCAGTCTTTTCAGCGGCGGATGAAGTGATTATCGACGTGGATAAAAAAAGAATCGCAACGAGTACAACGTAAGGTGTTCTTTTCATGATTTTCGAATCTCTTTTTTTATTTTGTAATAACAGGCGAAGGGAGAACCCCCGGTTTCCCGGGGGTTACTCCCTCCGCGGCTCTCAACGCCAGGTCGGGATCGCTTTCTATCTCTATTCCTGCATCATCGAAGATCTCTGCATGATAGAGGCTCTTGCCTGTATCGAGGCCCGGTTGAATATCGAGGCCTTTTCCTGCAGGGAGGATTTTTCCATGATCGAGGCTCTTTCCTGGATACTCGACCGGTTGAATATCGAGGCTCTTTCCTGCAATGAGAACCTCTCCATGATCGAGGTCTTCTCCTGAATCGAAGCCCTGGCCATGATTGAAGCCCTTTCCATAGGCGTGAAGCGCTCCATGATGGACGACTTCTCCTGGATCGACATCTTCTCGAACACATCCATGCTTATCGAAAGACGGTTCATGATCGAGCTTCTCTCCTGGATGGAGAGGCGCTGCAACATCGCCATTCTTTCCTGGGGAGTGAACCGATTGAATATCGACGCTCTTTCAGCGAGAGATGTGCGCTCCATCATCGATACTTTTTCCTGAAGAGACGCACGGTTGAATATCGATGCTTTTTCCTGGATAGAGGCTCTCAGCATGATCGAGGTCTTTTCCTGGATGGAGAAACGTTCCATTATGGAAGCTTTTTCCTGCAGGGAGGACTTCTCCATGATGGATGCCCTCTCCTGAAGGGACAGGCGTTCCATGAAGGATGATCTTTCCTGTATCGAAGCACGTTCCATGATAGAAGCTTTTTCCTGTATGGAGAATCTGTCCATCAGGGACATCTTTTCCTGAAGAGACATCTTCTCGAAGGCTTCAACAGTCGCCGAGCACCTGTTCAGGATGCTGGAGCGTTCCTGAAGGGAGAATTTGTTGAATATCGATACTCTCTCCTGGATCATCGCGCGATTGAATATCGATGCTTTCTCCTGGATGGAGGCGCGGTCCATTAACGACGACCTCTCCTGAATAGAAGATCTTTCGAACAGAAACGCGCGGCCCTGCAGGGATGTCCTCTGGAGGAGCGAGCTTCTTTCAATGAGAGAGGCACGGTTGAATATCGATGCTCTTTCCTGAATCGACGCCCGTTCCATGACAGAGGCCTTTTCCATCAGCGAAGAGCGCTGAAGGATCGACGATTTCTCCTGGATCGAGAATTTGTTGAAGATCTCTGATTTTTCCTGGAGTGACATCTTCTCGAACACGTCCATACTTATCGAAAGACGATTCATGATCGAACTTCTCTCCTGGATAGAGAATCGCTGGAATATGGAGACTCTTTCCTGAGGAGTGAAACGTTCGAATATGGATGATCTTTCCTGTACAGATGCCTGATCGATCATCGAAGCCTTCTCGAAGATCGAGGCCCTGTTGAAGATCGAGGCCCTTTCCTGGATGGATGCTTTCTCCATGAAGGACATTCTTTCCTGGATCGAAGCCCTTTCCATGATGGAAGCCTTTTCCATCAGCGAAGCGCGCTGGAGGATCGACGACTTTTCCTGGATTGATGCTCTGCTGAAGATCGAGGCCCTTTCCTGTATCGAAGTGCGTTCCATCATCGATACTTTTTCCTGCAGAGAGAACCTGTCCATCAGGGAAGCTCTCTCCTGGATCGACATCTTCTTGAATGCGTCCTTCACGATCGATAGCCTCTGGAGGATGTTGGTTTTCTCCTGCAGAGAGAATCTCTGGAACATCGATACTCTCTCCTGGACCGAGGCATGATTGAATATCGACGCTTTTTCCTGGATCGATGCCCTGTTGAATATTGAGGCTCTTTCCTGGATCGAAGCTTTTTCCATGAGTGAGACCTTTTCCTGGAGAGAGGCTCTCTCGAACAGGCTGGCCATCTCCTCGATGGAGATCATGTTTTCCTCGGTGTAGTCAGGTTCGTCGACTACCCCCTTAAGGATGACGTCATTATCGGTCATCTGCGTGTCCCGGTGCTTCTTTACCGCGCCTATCGTTCCTCTCGCATCGTCTTCTGACGCGGGAGGGTAAACAAAGGCAAAGTATACGATCGCGATTACCGCTACAATCACGATGCCGAGCAGCGTTTTCTTGCCCATCTGCAGACCTCCTGTCGTTAAAGGATTTGTTTTGCAACTGTTATGTTAATTACAATCAAGAGCTTTCAATGTTGTTCATTTTCTCTGCCGATTTTCCCTCGATCGATCTTTCCTGGGCGATGACGATTCCTGTTACCGGCTGACATCGTATGGCCCGGACAATTGATTTTTGCCTATCAGCCTTTCAGCGATCAGGGTGTCGCCGTCGAATATTCTGATATCGACGGGCGCGTCATGACCGTCGCTCCGTCTGAATGTCATCTTATAATGTGAATGACCTTTATGGATTATCTTTGCCCGGGTCCCGGAGATGTCGAATTCCAGTCCGTCGTTATCAGGGGAGGAGATGCCCTCGAAGGATATCGACTTGTCGAAATCCATCACTATGCTGACCTGCGGCACCGAGGTGATATCGATTGCGACTATAAGGCCATTATCGCTTTCAATCGCCGTTATCGAACCCGAGACGTTTCCCTTGTCGAAAAGACTGCGGAC
>JAGLYV010000140.1 GCA_023131975.1 Candidatus Krumholzibacteriia bacterium
ATCCGGGCCTTCGCCTCTCTATTGTAGATGCTTTTAGAAACGACACTTATCGCCGTCCCGAGAGAAAAATCCTCCAGCATCTTCGGAAAATCGATCTCGCTGGAGAAATATTCCGAATATGGCGACGCAAGATTCTGCGGGTGCTGCATGGCAAAGGGCACCACCTCATGACCCTCCTGCTCGAGAAGTCTCGTCAGGTTGAACATGCAGGTAGAATCTCCGCCCCTGTAATAATGGTATGTCTGAACCATCAGAATACGCAACTCAGGCCGCCTTTTCACACCCGCCCCAGGCGAGACCGCGGGCGAGAGATGGAAATATCCTCTTTGGACAATGAATTTACACGAAAGTCGTTATTTTATCAAAGAAAATGACAGGCTCACCCACCTCCAGCCCAATCAAAACAGCTTGACTAAAGTCCCCCGGTTTATTATAGAAAAGTATATGATTACGCTTTTTATCACGCCCAATTACGGAGGATGCTGTTGAAAACGAGAAGCCTGCTGACCGGTGTCTTATTGACTATCTTCATAGTCCTTTCCATGACCGGGGCGGCTTTCGCCCAGGCTAACAGCGGTAAAGCTGTGATTCATTTCGGTGGTTCATACTCCCAGTCCCTCGTGGACGATGCCGGTGCCGGATTCTTCGGTGTCGATCTATATGCAGGAAAGATGATCACAAACGAGCTCTGTCTGGGATTTCACGTTGGATATGACATCATCCATAACGAATCGATCGACCTGATCGACGCGGTGACCCACGAGCCCGTTTCTTTTAACGAGCGACTCGGCGTAGTACCCTTCCTCGTAAAAGCCAAGTACTACCTGACTCTCAGCCCGATGGTCCAGGTTTACGGCGGCGCGGGCGGCGGGGTCTATCGCGTTGTTCCTTCATTCGGCGGTGGCGAGATCGGCACCATCAAATCTTCGGCGAACTGCCCGGGCGCTGCACTCAGCATCGGCTTGGATTACTGGTTCCTGCTGACGACCGGTGTTGGATTTGAGTTCGAGTACCACATGTTCAACGTGCCGGATGGCGATATGTACAGCTATTGGCAGGTCCGTGTGGATTACGGGATCATCAAGTTCTAGAGTCTGCCCTCAGGCTTTCCGAGCGGTAAACACCCGCACGGCTTCTCCGTCGTCACGGGTATTCACATCCACCCAGTCTCCGGCCTTCTTGAAGAGTCGTTCGACGAGCTTGTCCTGACCCGCGCCTATCTCGAAGGCCAGCATGCCACCCTGTCTGAGGAATCCAGGTGATTCAGAGATGAGTCTCCGAAAGATATTTATCCCGTATGCTCCGGCGTCCAGCGCAACGACGGGCTCATGGTCAATGATCTCCGACGCGAGCTTCTCGAGTGAGCTTGTCGGTATGTAGGGAGGGTTGCATACGACGAGATCCGCGTCGTTCTCGAGCCCTTCCCCCGCCAGAGGTTCAAACAGGTCTCCAGAAAAAAGCCTGACCCGGTCGCCGATATCGAATCTCTCCACGTTGAGGCGCGCGATCGCGACCGCCTCCTCGCTGACATCGGATGCCCAGACCCTCGCCTCATCGACATCCAGCGCTATGGCTACGGCGATATTTCCGCTTCCTGTTCCGAGTTCTATGACATCCAGTTCATCTCTGTCGTCCAGCATATCTGTGAGAGCCTGGATACAGATTCCGGCCAGTAGTTCCGTCTCCTGCCTGGGAATAAGTGCTCCAGCACCCGCGACAAGTGACCAGCCCAAAAACGGTGCTTCGCCCAGAATGTATTCCATCGGCTTCCCGGTGCTTCTGACCCGGACCAGCTCTGCGACAGTCAATCCCTTTTCCTCGAGAATCGACAGATCGCAGCCTCTGACAACCCCGCCAGTCACAATATCCAGCAGGTGGACAGTCTCTTCAAAAGGATCTTCACTTCCGGCCTTCCGGAACTCCTCGTAGATTTCTTTGAACATTGAATACATAAGACCCTCCGTTAGCCGGATCGCTCCGCCATCATTTTATATATCGCGTCATACTGCCGGGCAATCGCTTCCCAGCTGTGATTGGCTCTTACCTTCTCCATCGCCAGGGCACCTTTCTCTCCAGCCTCGTGTGGATTCAAAAGGACGTGGCGAAGTTTTGCTTCGAGATCCACGGGGTCAGATACCCTGAACGGAAATCCAATGCCGGCAGCGACCGCTTCGTTCTCGGGAATATCGCTGAACACCGTCGGTGTACCGAACGACAACCCTTCGAGAAGAGCCATCGACATGGCTTCGTACTCAGATGGAAAGACAAAGACAGAGGCGTGCGCGTACAGGGCAAAGAATTCGTCACCTGTCAGAAATCCCACGAATTTCACGCCTTCGGGACTTTCCGCTTTCAGCTGCTTGAAATATTCTTCATCGGTGGCGACTCCGCCTCCCGCTATCACCAGCGGGATATCCGTGTCCATCCGCCTGTATGCTTCCACGAGAGTGGAAAGCCCTTTCGTCTTCTCTATCCTCCCAGCCGAACAGAATAAGAAATCTGAAGGCTTGAGCCCCCACTTGTCCAGCAGCACGGCATCGGGTTTGACTCTCATCGTGATCCCGTTCGGAATATGAAGGACTCCCCCGTGATACCGGGCGTTGTAATAGTCGGCCAGCGGTTTTGAGACCGAGGTCTTCACGTCGGGGATCCTGATGAAAAAATGCTCGGCGAGCTTCGACATGTTGCGCGCGACGAACCCCCATTTTTTCCTGACATAGGCCTGCCCGTGTGATGTGGCGATCACGCCGTATCTGGCACGGACCATCCCGGCAAGAAGACATGGATCTGTAGAATGAATATGAACGATGTCGTAATCTTCTTTTCGCGACGCGAGCGAAGCGCTCCACATATGGGATATCATTTCGAGAGCCTTTATGCTGCTCCCATTTACCGTAACGATCCTGGTCCCCTGATACTCGCCCTCAGCCTCTGAATACGACCTGTACCCGTACACAGTGATCTCGTGCCCGAGTTTGACAAGGTGGGGCAACAGCGAATCTACCACGACTTCGACACCGTGATGTCCGGGAAGCCCTTTGATTCCCAGGATGGCGATTCTCATCTCATCAGTCCTGACTATTGTCCAGATGAATGTGTTTTCCACGCATCACACGAAGTTTATTACTGAGGACCCATTTGATCGGACCCAGTGGATTCCTTCTCATCGCGGGTACGGCAGTTCCCGTCATCCAGCAGCCCTGCTTGCAGGTCCTGACCATCTCTCTTATCTTTTTTGCCTGTTCGCCGTTCCAGATCTCGTCGAACGACTGCGTTTTCAGGTCTCCCATGATCATGGGCGCCGGCGAACCGTTGCACGCCAGGACCTGTCCCCAGGGATCGACAAAGAATGTGTCGGTAGCGGCGTTGCAGGGAATAGGTCTCTGCCTGCCCTGAACATGGCGGAGCAGCCCTACATTCAGATAGGCCCTGAACCAGTCCTTCATCCTCTTTTTAAAACTACCTCTCGGCGACGACAGCAGCGCCTCGATGAACTCCGTCATCACCTGCTCGACTTCACTGATATTACCGATCTTGTTGTCTTCCTTGAAAAAATAGAACGAATTGTGTACGACCGCGTTGGCAAATTCGACACCCATCGACGCGACCATAGTGTAAATATCAAGAAGATCACGGCAGTTGTCGCCCGATATCGTCATCGCAAACCCGATATCCTTTATCCCCATCTTCTTCAGCCGCAGAATGGTCCTCAGCGCGTGATCAAAACCGTTATCGATGCCTCTGAGTTTGTCGTTCAGCTCGGGCAGGCCCTCGACGCTGACCCTTATCGTAATATCTGAAAAATCTTCAGCTATACCGATGATCCTGTCATGAAAAAACCCGTTGGTACTTATCTCAAGCCTGTCCGACTTTGTGTCAAGAATCTCTACGATCCGGTGAATATCCTTCCGCAGCATCGGTTCCCCACCGGTGATGTTCAGTCTCTGCATCCCTGCGGGGATCTTGTTCAGGATCTCCGGATCGAACTCCTCGGAAGGTTTGCTGGGATTCTGCCATGCATTGCACATCTGGCATCTGGCATTGCACCTGTAAGTAGTGATTATCGCGCATTCCATGGAATCGATCCTTCTTTGTTAACTATCAGAACCGGCATACAGCCGAAATAAACAGACCCGTCCGCACAAAATCCAGCAATTTTCATGACAAACCTGCTATCGCGAGGCTTTGGCGCGGGGGACAATACCCGCGCCATCAACCCCGAATACTTACGCCCTTTTCATCCATTTCAGGATCTCGCGGATGTCCGGTCTCTTTCCGTACATCAGAATACCTATCCTGAATATCTTTGCCGATATTTTCGCGGCAATAAATATGCTCGCGGCCATTATCACAAAGCTCAGAATTATCTGCCACGCCGGAGGAGTAAGAATATTGATCCTCATAAACATCACTATCGGCGTAAAGAACGGTATGAGGCTGATAACGACCGCAAAAAGACTGTCCGGATTCTGGATAATGAGCATCGGGACCATTATGGTAAATACCAGGCAGAGTATGATCGGCTGCTGCAGTTGCTGAGCTTCATGGTCCGTATTGCATACCGCCCCTACCCCCGCGAACAACGTCGAGTAGAACAGGAATCCAAGCAGATAGTAAGCAACGAAGAATGCCAACGTGCTCGGCGAAAGATTGCTTGCCACCTGAGCCGCGGGGCCCCCCATGCTCATCCCGTAAAGCGCGAGCATGCTGCCACCTATGGCCCATATCATATACTGGGTCAATCCGACGGCGCCGATACCAAGGATTTTGCCAAACATCAGGTCGATCGGACGGAGCGACGAAAGCATCACTTCTATCACCCTGTTGTTCTTCTCCTCGATGATCGACCGCTGTACCATAATCCCCCACATCAGGATCGTCCCATAAAGCATCATGACGAACATGAAGCTGGAGATGAAGATCGTATCGAACCCCTTCCCTTCCTCCTCCTGCCCATCCTTCAACTGGATTATCTTGATACTCACACCTTTGATCAGTTTTCCAACTTCGGCTACATCTATTCCCTCGGCCTCAAGTTTCAGACCGATGACTGCCATGTCGACAGCATTGTCGAGCTTTTCCATCATCTTGATATTGCCCAGTCTCTTACTGATAAACTGGCCCTTACCTGTCTCGACAATGTCTTCCGGAAAGACAAAATAGCCGTCGAGAACATCGCTCTCAACTTCGAGATTGAGTCTCTCCCTGACCTCATCCAGGTCGGGCGAGGAAGCATCGATCTCCTTCACAACAAATTTCGCTGTTCCGTCATCCAGCGTGTCTGTAAGAGCCTCCGTCAGTCTGTCAAATATCATTCCTCCGGTCCCGTCGATGACGGCGATATTCGTCTGAGTCTCCGGAGCAAATTTCATGAACAGCATCGGCGCGAAGATAAGCGCGCCCATGATGACGGGGCCAAGGAGAGTACCGATCAGAAAACTTTTTTTCTTTACACGTTCGAGATATTCTCTTTTTACGACTTTAAACATCTTTTTCATCGGTATCGCCCCCTTCCCCCTTCACCTGTGTTATGAAAATGTCATGCAGCGACATCTCTCCCATTTCGAACCGGTCGACCCGGCCGTTGTCAAGCGCGTAACGGAGGATCTCGTTGGGATCCGTTCCCGCAGAAAGGGTCACGGATAGTTCCTGCCCGAAGTCGGTGATCTTCTCGACCTTCGGATGGCCTTCGAGTATCTTTCTGTCCCCGTCAAATCTAAGCGAAATGACATTCTTGCTGAACTCCATCTTGATGTCGGCCAGCTTTCCCTCGAGTACCTTTTTCCCCTTGTCGATGAGGCAGATCCTCTGGCAGAGTTTCTCTACCTGATCCATCAGGTGTGTGGACAGAACGACAGTGCGGCCCTCATCCTTCATCTCGATGATAATATCCTTGAGGATCTGTGTGTTGATCGGATCAAGTCCCGAGAACGGTTCATCGAGTAT
>JAGLYV010000141.1 GCA_023131975.1 Candidatus Krumholzibacteriia bacterium
TTCGAGAGAGTCTCTACCGTCTTGTCGGCCCAGTCACCCAGTTCGACCCTGTCGAGCCATTCCTTTGCCCTCTGTTCGGCGACCGAAGATGATATCCCCTTGATCTCGCCGAGAAAGATCAGTTGGTCGAGTACCTTCATCTTCCTGTACATCCCTCGTTCTTCCGGAAGATAACCGATTTTTTCCTTCGCCTTTTCGTTGATCGGCTCATCGAAGAGCCGGATGCTCCCCTCATCGGGCTCGAGGATGTTCATCACCATCCTGATCGTAGTCGTCTTTCCGGCTCCGTTCGGGCCAAGAAGTCCGAATACCCCTCCCGGTTCGATGGTCAGAGAGAGATTATCGACGGCGGTGTGCCCGTCATATCTCTTGACCACATTTTCAATAGAAAGCAATCGAGATCCTCCTTGATAATAATCGCCGGGAACCGTTTACTTCTCCCCAGGCGGAAAAATTGAATTATTTAAAAAACTGGTCGTTATTTCAATACCCCCGAAGCACGGGAATTATTCAGCCTTCACAATGCCAGCGCCGCCTGTCAGAAGATTCTTCATCTCGATCAGCGCCCTGTACCGGTGGCTTATGCTGTTCTTTTTTTCAGGGCCGATCTCGGCAGCGGTCCCTTTCATCTCCTCAATATAAAAAACGGGATCGTATCCGAATCCACTCTCTCCTGCCGGTGCCCGCGTGATAATACCATCAAGGATCCCCTCTGTAAAGAAGGCTGCATCTTCAGTGGCGGAGGCGCCGTCGACCGGGGAAGGCGCGGGATAGAGCACCATCGCGCATCTGAACCTCGCGGTCCGCGCCCCGTCCGCGACTCCTTCGAGCTCCGACAGAAGCCTGCGGCACCTGTCGATGTCGGTCAGTCCCTCACCGCCGTAACGCGCGGAGCGTATGCCGGGCGCTCCATCGAGTGCGTCTACTTCGAGCCCGGAATCGTCAGCAAGGGAAGGCAATCCGGTCGCTTCGAACGTCGCTTTAGCCTTTATCATGGCGTTCTCGGTGAATGTGCTGCCTGTTTCCTCCGGCTCGTCGAACGGACTGAACTCATCCAGTGTGACCGTTTCGATCCCGGTCCCCGACAGGATATCCCTGATCTCCCTGATCTTTCCGCGGTTCCTTGTGGCCAGGACTATCTTCAGGTCCATTTTAAACCTTTTTTCTGAGCCTTGATGATCTTTTTGATGCCGCTGCCCGCGCTCTTGAGCATTCCGTCCAGCTGTTCCCTGGAGAACGTGTTTCCCTCGGCAGTACCCTGAACCTCGATGAATTCTCCACGATCGTTCATCACAACGTTCATATCGACATCGGCGCTCGAATCGAGCACATAATCCAGGTCCATGATCGTTTTCCCGTCTTTCATCCCTACACTGATAGCCGCCACGAAGCCCTTCAGCGCTTTCTTTTCCAGTCCCAGGCCACGAAGCACTGCCGCGAGAGCCATGAACCCACCGTTAATCGATGCTGTCCTGGTCCCGCCATCGGCCTCGATCACATCGCAATCTATGATGAATGTCCTCTCTCCGGTCTTCTCCAGGTCGACTGCGGCGCGCAGGGAGCGGCCGATCAGACGCTGTATTTCCTGGGTCCGTCCCTTGACCTTCCCCTTTACCGATTCCCTCGGTATCCTCTTCGGGCTCGATCTCGGCAACATTCCGTATTCCGCCGTTATCCAACCCCGGCCACTGCCACGAAGAAAGGGTGGGACCGTATCTTCCACCGTTGCTACACAGAGGACCCTCGTGTTGCCCATCTCGAACAGTACCGAACCGGGCACTCCCTTCAGATAGCCAACGTTCATCCTGATCGGGCGCATCTCATTTCTTTTTCTCTTTTTCTCCGTCATTACTCAATCTCCCGTATTCTGATGTTCCACCCTGTCGATCGGCCGACCCAGGAACCTCTCTCCCACTTCCTTGAACAGATATGGTGTATCGCTTACATAACAATCGAACCGCCCCCCATCATCCCCATCTCTGACCAGGTTGTTTCGTTCGAGTATCCGCTGCACCTCGAGCGCCGTCTCCATCGCCGAATCTACCAGCTTGACCCCTTCCCCGACTACTTTCGAGATCACACCCTTCAGCAGCGGGTAATGGGTGCATCCCAGTACAAGGGTGTCCGCCCCGAACTCCGCGAGGCTATCAAGATATCTATGGACCACCATCTCCGTTATCTCTCCGTCCAGCCATCCTTCCTCGGCCAGCGACACAAACAGGGGACATGGCAGGGACCTTATCTCCAGGTCGCCGTTGAGCCTGTACAGCTCCTTTTCGTAAGCCCTGGACCGGATCGTAGCGGAAGTGCCGATGATAGTTATACGTCCGTTCTCCGTAGCCGCCGCGGCTGCTTTCGCCCCTGGCAGAAGCACTCCCGTCACCGGGATGTCCTCCTCGACAAGAAGGAGAGGCAGGGCGACCGAAGATGCCGTATTGCAGGCGATCACTATGATCTTTACATCTTTTTTTTTGAGAAAGTCGAGATTCTCCCTGGCAAAACGCAATACGGTCTCCGGGCTTTTGGTCCCATAGGGAACCCTGGCCGTATCACCGAAGTAGACGATATCTTCGCCGGGCATACTCCTGATCAACTCGGCGACCACCGTCAGTCCGCCGACGCCCGAATCGAAAACACCTATAGATTTATCTTCTTCTTTCATCTCCCGCCTCCAGGCACTATCTCCAGCGCATGATATCAAGTGGTTTTGCTATAGCGTAATGCCCCGCGATCGTCTCGACAGGATATCCGTCCACGAGGAACTGCAGGTTCCTTACCTGGGGGAAATTTGATGCTACGGTCTTCAGGACCATGCTTATAGTATAATACTCTCCGGCGCTCCCACCTGTATGCGCCGCAAGAAGTGCTCTGTTGAAATCAATAAAGAGTGTCTGGGTGTCTTCTACCCAGAAGACCTGCAGGACCTCGGTGCCAGCCGGTATCGCGGAGACCATCTTATCGTCTTCCGGTCCCAGCACAAGGGCTTTCAGGACCTGCTTGACCTGTTCCTCGAGTCCCTCGGTGACCGCTATCTCCCTCGTCTCGGAAAGCATCCCGTCAGCCTGACGGCTCGCGTAGAAAAGTGTGACACTCCTGGTCTCTTCCGGTACCGGGCTGATGCCGCCGGAAGACCGTTCCTTTTTCAAATTCGAATATTTCGTTATCAGGGCAAACAAAACAATCACGATCACAAGAACGAGCAACACCTGAAATATCCTGTTGCCTGTCGAGGATCTCATAACCCGCCACCAGACCTCTTATCCCTGTATCTCCTGATCGCCTCGACTATCCCCTGGACCACTCTGGCCCTGAAAAGGGGATCCTGCAACAGCTCTTCCTCTTCCGGATTAGATAGAAAGGCCAGCTCGATCAGCACCGCAGGCATATGCAGCCCCCTCAGTACAAGCAGGCCCGCCTGCTTGACGCCGCGATTCCTTATATCCAGGACTTCCGCGAGTTCCCGCTGCACAAGTTCGGCCAGTTCGCTGCTCTCGTTTATAAACTCGTTCTGAACCATGTCCCAGAGGATAAAATCCAGGTCCTCCAGTTCATCCGGTCTCAGGTCCGTGTCTTCGAATCTTAAGGACGCGTTCTCTTCGCGGGCCAGCCGGTCATCGGCCTCCGTCCGCGCGGGCGAGAGGAAGAATGTCTCGAAGCCTCTGGCATCCTCATGAAACCACCCGTTGCAATGGATACTGATAAAAAGATCCGCCCCCTCAGAGTTGGCTATCTCCGCTCTTCTTCCAAGTGGAACGAGAATGTCCGTCGACCGGGTCATCACGACTTCGACCCCGAATTCATCTCTCAACTGTTTCTCGAGCAGCCTCGCGACATCGAGGTTGATGTCCTTTTCGCGGACCCCGGAGGAACTGATTTTTCCCTTGTCGACGCCGCCGTGCCCCGCGTCTATCGCGATCTTCCTGAGAACAAATCCGCTTGAACCGAACCCCTCGTCGAGGATTTCTGTCATCCTCCGCCCGGCATAATCGGCTTCCGGAATCTCGGGGAGCTCACCTTTCTCCAGAAAAATAACAAGTTTTCGCCCGGGAGAGCGCCTGTCACGTTCGTCTTCCAGGGAATCCTCAAGAAATTCTACACGGAATCTCGAAACGGTTCTGTTGACGTCCAGGAAAATATATGAATCGTGCTCTGTCTGCTCGGCTCTCACCCTGTTCACAAGCCCCAGACCCTCCGACGCGGATATCTTCAGGGAGTTGAGCCTTCCGCCGTATATCTTCAGCCTGAGAAGTCCGGGGGTATCGCTGTCCACATGGTAAAGAAGCTCTTCGGACAGTGAAAGGATCACCTTTGTGCCCGAATCGTCATCTGCGAATTCAAGGGCCGTGACGTTGTACTCGGGAGACCCGATAGTGAGGACCAGCCTCTTCTCATCGATCTCGATCATCTCCGACGCGTTCGAAACGAGGATGCTGGAAATGAACTCGAGCGGGATCATTACAAGTCCATCGGTATATTTTACGGGGACCCTCATCAGGGTCGGCTCGTTATCGACCAGAACGACCCTCGTATCGAGGGTGAACATATACTTCTCATTATCGATTCGGAGTATCAGCT
This sequence comes from Candidatus Krumholzibacteriia bacterium, assembly GCA_023131975.1. Lineage (GTDB taxonomy): Bacteria > Krumholzibacteriota > Krumholzibacteriia > Krumholzibacteriales > Krumholzibacteriaceae > JAGLYV01. Next base: position 4,576 of record JAGLYV010000141.1, read on the forward strand.
TCCTTGCGCCAGGATTCCAGTACCTCGACGCACGGAATATCCTGGCCAGATCGTAGGCCGACATGAACAGTTCTTCGCTTGGGCTGGCCAGCCTGTAAAGAGGGACCTCCTCCGTCTGGCGTCCGTCCGCGTATACAACGCCGAGTGAACTGTCCCGGTCTGGAACATTCCGGGCGTCCGCAGCCAAAGGCAGGCCCATCACTCCCAGGACCATCATTACAGCAACAAGGATCAAACCAGTCGACATCACTGTCCATCCCCTGTTTCCCTTTACTTCCACCATCCCGTCACCTTTCAAGGTTCTTGTCCTTCAGAGCCCGTTCCATATCTCTCTTCGCGTCTCGATCGGCTATCGTCTTTCTTTTGTCGTATGCTCTCTTGCCCTTCGCGAGGCCCAGTTCCAGCTTTACCTTCCCCGCGTCGTTGAAATACATCTTGAGAGGGACGAGAGTGAGTCCCTTTTCCTTGATCTTGCCGGTGAGGCGTTTGATCTCCCTGGCGTGAACAAGCAGTTTTCTCGTTCTCTCAGGTTCGTGGTTAAAACGGTTGGCGTACTTGTAGGGACCGATATGGGCATTGAACAGAAAAAGCTCGCCTCCCTCGATCGACGCGTATGAATCCTTGAGATGGGCACCTCCGGCCCTGAGAGATTTGACTTCAGTACCCTTCAGGACCATTCCAGCCTCAAGGGTCTCAAGGATCATAAAATCATATCTTGCTTTCCTGTTCGTACAGATGACCTTCATACAGCACCCCGGCCAAAAACAGGCCACTCAGGGAAAAATCATATGGAAAAGACAGGAATGCACCCGCCCATCCGGTATTACATTAAACGCACAACCCCCATGACTGTTCCCGAAATGGAAAACAGACAGCGGGTCAGGCGAAAAGTAGCAAAGGGTAGGGGAGTTTGCAAGGTAAAATACCTTTTCAGACCGGGTTCCGGCAGCTCAGGAAGGCCCTGGAAGATAGATGATCTGCTTTTTGCCTTTTTCGACCGAAAAGCTCACCGTCCGGGAAGAACAGATCGAGCATCCCGATTCGTCATAGTAGTTCAGCACTACCTCATGCTCGCCTGGTTCGCATTCCATGCGGAAGACCCGCACCTCGGCGGGCAGTGTCTGCCATGACCGTGTGTCCGCCTTATCGATCGCTGAAAGAGCCTTTCCCAAGATATCGAAGAAAATGCCGCCCTTCTTGTCGGACACCTTCTCCTGGGCCATTATCTGGAGACTGGTCCTGACTGCCGCCTTGAGAAGTATCTTTCCGATATCTTTCCCAAAAGCTGTCATCGCCGTTTCCTCGATGTCGTTGAGGAGAACGGCATCGGCAGCTTCGATACCATCGAAGGCCACGGTGCATCCTGTCGCGATACGAGGCTGGCGGATATACTGGGGAAACGCGAAGCTGAAAACGAC
>JAGLYV010000142.1 GCA_023131975.1 Candidatus Krumholzibacteriia bacterium
CCTCATTCTTCGCCCTCTCTACCTTCACGGCCGTTTTCACCTTCTTTTTTACAACTTTCGCCGGCGGATTCACCTTCTTCTTTGCAGCCCTCGCCTCACGCCGCTTCTCCCGTGCCTCCGGCGAGTGTCTTTCTATGTATTCGTCCATAAGGCTCTCAAAGACTCCTTCAAAATCGATCCCTCCAGGATACTTCGTCGACATGAGTACCTTGACTCTCTTGTACTTCGTCATAAATTCCGGTGATACAGCAAACTGAAGCTTGAACTTCTGCACTGTCTTGACCCTGATGCTTCCTTCACTTTCGCACACACTCCCTTCACCGGTACTTGACACGAACGAAGTGCAAGCTTTTTTATCACCACCGGTGGTGATAAATTTCTTGCCACCCCCGGGATCTTTCTCATTTGCCTTCTCGGGTTCTTTCACAAACTCTTTCTCAAATACCTTCACCGGTGTCACGCGGTCCCTGATAACGATCGCGGGCTGGTGACCGGAGACAAGCACACGGACATAGCTCGTCGATCTTCCTGATATCTGACCTAATAGGCTCAGGTGATTCCTTTCTGTCATTATCTTCGCTGCCTCAGAGATATTGCAGACGTTCACCTTACCCGCTGAGAGGTATTCGTATACCGCCGGATAGTCTCTCATGCATCTTGCCGCTCGTATTCTTCTACCTGCCACTGAGTCAGAATATTTGAGATGTTTTGTGCAAAAGGCAAAGAGAGAGTTGTAGCCACCGGAGAGATCGAGGCCTCGTCGCTCCACTTCGATAAGATACAGAAGCATCGAGATCTCCATCTTCTTCTCGGTAATCCTTGTTTGCCTGACAGTCTTAAGAAGCTCACCGTCGCTCAGCAATGATATCTCAGACAGCCTGCTGAGTGATGAGGATGAAGATCGTATCTTCTCCCTGGCCTCTCTGACATAAAACTTCCTGTAGCTTTCGATAGAATAGATGACTACTGATGATGATGCTGTCGATGCTGTTGTCGATGCTGCCGCAGATACCTTTCCTGATCCCGATTCCATAGTCGCCGCTGCCGATATTCCCCTTACCCTCATAACTCCGCCTCCCGCTTGTTCTAAAACCCCTGGCCTCTTAAGATTCCTGCTCTGAAAACCTTTTTGTCTTCCCCCAGTGACTGCATTATACCATGGGTTTTTTGGGCCTTCACAGGACCCCACCAAAGCCAGGAAAAGCAGAAAGGAATGACGCAGGCCGGAAAGTACGAGATAACGCTGCAGTGCAAGCGAGAGGTGTGCCGCACGCCGAATATCCGCGCCAGTACTGAACGAACGCCAGAACACGCTGAAAACCATGTCAAGGAAAAACATGAAAATATTTGTATATTTTTTGTGAATATTTTGTGAATATTTTGGAAAATAATGGATGGTTTTGAGGAGTATATATATGCTTGTGTAAATGGTTCGCAATAACACGGATCATTGAACTTATCACGCCTGACACCAGTTCCGTTTACATCAGTCCCACCCAACCTACACCAGAAATTCTCCCGGCACATCATTGAGGCGCGCGACATTGGTGATCTTGCGCCTGACATCGAAGTTCATCGCGCAGGATACCGAGCATGTGACGCAGCCGCCGCACGGGTCGGAATCGCTGACAACGGATGACAGAGTCTCCTGAGCGTGGGCAAGATTGCGATATCCGTATGCGTACATGTGGCTGCGCATGATTGTCGGGATATCCAGCGACTTCGTACACTGCGGAATACATTTGCTGCATAGCTGGCAGAATGGCCCGTCCGGCCTCTCATGAAGACTCAGTTTGAGATCGGCCTTCTCCACGTCGCTGAGAGAAAGGTCTGCCATTACGGCAAGATCCTTCTCAAGCTGATCGTATGTCATGACTCCGGGCACAGTGGTGTGGACATTTTCATTCTGCAGGACCCATTTAAGGGCAGCCTCAGAGTTAATCGGCTCTTTTCGAGCCTCATCCCAGAAGGCTCCGGCCATTGTCTTCATCGCGATTATCCCCATACCCTGCTTTGAGGCATACGCCATCGCATCGGCGATCTCATCCCGGTTTTTCTTTCTGAAGTTATAGGCGACCATGGCCACATCGTAGATCTTCGTTTCGACTGCCGCCCGAATCGCCTCGTCTTCATAACTGTGAGTAGCGATTCCGATGAACCTGGCCTTGCCCTGCTTTTTGATATCCTCCATGGCTCTCAGGTAAGGCTCGTATAAAACCGATTCTCTCTTTGCCATGAAGGGAAGCAGGAAAATGTCAACACACTCCACACCGAGCTGCTTTAGACTCTTGTCGATCTTCTCTATAAACGGCTCGACCCTGGCACCTTCGTTGAAGACGCCTTCCCTGTGATTGAAATCCTCGGGGTTGGCGCTGGTCATGATGAGAACTGAGTCCTTACCGCTTTTTTTGACGACACTGCTTTTTCTGACAACCTCCCCGACCATCTTTTCATTGCGGCCATTTCCATAATACTGGGATGTCGCTAAAAGCTTCACGCCGCCATCGAGCGCGGCCCTGATCAATCCGGGGTCGTTGGTGTCGCCAGTGCCGATGCTGACTATCGGTAGTTCGATCCCCGTATTGCCAAGTTTGCGATGTACGAATTTCTTTTTCGCGGCCGATAACTTTTCCGCACTCGATAAATTCTTTGCGTCCGACTTAGCACCCGACTTTGTTTCTGCATCGGAATCTGTTTTTGAGGAGGAGCAC
>JAGLYV010000143.1 GCA_023131975.1 Candidatus Krumholzibacteriia bacterium
CCCGGCTTTTTCATTGTATGATCCTTTGAAAGAGTAGAGGAAACATGGCTACCGACCGATCGGCGCTCAACCGCCGGGCAGAGGTGCTGAAAGAGATGCTGAATCGATTTGCTGAGTCTGGACTGCCCTGAGAGCTATGTAATGTTATACATGAATCCCGGCCCGGGGTTCCATAGTAAAACAGGCCAAAGAAAATACAAACTCACCAGATGAGGCTATGCCTAACCGTGTCAAAAATGTAATCCGATCTTTCAACCCTCGATTTACTGAAGACATGTTACGTGTTTTCCCGAATGCATCGTATACTCATCGCAGATCTGGAGTGGACAAAGAATCTGGGATAGGCAAAATAATCACAATTGGAAATTGTAGGGAGGATAAGATGACAGGTTGCAGAAATTGTTTCTGGGGAACGGTCGTAGGCCTGATCATATTTGCCGGATTGATCGCGGGGTGTTGCGATGAATGTAAAACACCGGTCGAGCCGACAAACCCCATCCTCGGAAGCTGGGAATGTGTGCGGTACATGATGGACGACACTCCACAACCTGGGAACATCGGTCAGCTGATGACCTTCTACAGCGACGGAACCGGAGGCGTGGGTACGCCAGATAGCCTGATAACTCAGCCATTCACCTGGGTTTCCACAGAAGAAAAGGTCTACCTAGAAGTCGAAGCGGATTATATAAGGTGGTATGAGTAGACTAATATGTCGAAATAATTTACACATTTGTCTGCGGCGACTCGCTCTGATTTTTACCCCACCATAACTCGTGATAACACAGCGGGTTACATGCATCATTCCGTGGCATGTAGATTGCATGACAATAGGATGAAATTAGTGTTTTTGAGGGTTTTGTAAAAGTTTTCGACACGAACGAGGTAAAAACGATGAAAAAGATGACCATTCTCACGCTGGCGATTCTGATGACAGCCCTGCTTTCGGGCTCCGCCGTCGCGGTCCCACGGCTTCAGACCTACATCGTAGATTCTGAATTCTACCATTATTTCCAGCATGTGGAAGAGGATGTCTGGGTAACCACAGCCAGAAACTTCGACCTGAAGGTAGTAGGTTATTGGGCACCGGCCAGCATTGACGACAGCAAGCTGACAAGCACATTTGACGCTCTCAAGAGTCCCATGGCCTACGATTATCTGGATACTTATCTGGTCGTAAGCGTCCCGACCGGCCAGTCGGGAACGGTCTGGATCAATGGGGTCGAGATCAACTCCTTCTACAACTATGGCGACGCCGGGCTGGCTGGCTCAGCGCCCTCCTGGCACACAAATACTCTGTTACCGAGCCTTAAGAACTTCAATTACTATCATGTCGGCGCGATAGATAACGCGGACGTCAACGCGTGGCACTACGATCATGGCATGATCTACGAACCCGGATGGGGCGACGAGGCCGTCTTCGATGTCGTCGTGAGCGGATTCGACTGGACACATTTCGATGCTATCGGAATGGATTCCTTTGGCAGGATCCACAAGGCTCCGAACTCTCACGACGCGAGTTATTTCGCCACGCCAGAGCCCGGCACACTGACCCTGCTTGGACTGGGGCTTCTCGGAATAGCGCCTCTGCTCAGGAAGAAAAAGAATATCTGATCGGACGTTTACTGACTGATCAGATAATAATAGATTGTTTAAAAGGCGGACCCGCAAAAACAGGCCCGCCTTTTTTTGTGCGCTATCGTAATATAACCATTCTCTTCGTCACAGAACCCAGGCACTACCGGAGCAGAACCATTTTTCGCGTATCGGTGAACTCAGGAGTCTTGATGCGGTAGAAATAGACTCCGCTCGAGACTCTATGTCCTCCATCGGTCGTACCGTCCCAGTCTACCGTATATTTTCCCGCATCCTGATAACCTGTGACAAGAGTCTTGACCAATGCTCCCCGCACATCGTACACGTGCAGGCTCACGTTGGTCGCGTTCATCAGGCTGTAACGGATCATGGTATTAGGATTGAACGGGTTAGGATAGTTGTTCTCCAGGGCGAATCTCAGCTCTGGAGTCTCTTCTTCTACACTGCCGACATCGGTGTAGCGACCGGTCGTCACGAAGATATACTCGCGGATCGTGCCGACCTTGAAGGGAGGAAGAGCGCTTATATCGAACTGCAGTTCGATGGTCTCGCCGGGAGACAGAAGCGCTGGCTCAGCCGTCGCTTCCTGCCCCAGCCTTTCCGCCAGTGTGCCGTCCTTCGAATGTTCAGCAGACACAAGGGAAACGGAGTGGGTCATGCCTCTGAACTCCTCGGTAGCACGCAGGTCAATAACGTCGACCATGTAGTACTCGTCCCAGGCATACCGGAGAACGAACTCACGGCCTGCTTCGACATACTCACTCGCGACACTCGTCGCCTGGAGCCCGGGGTTCCTGCGAGCGTTTTCCTCGCCGATAAATTCCCATTCCCCATCGGCGTCCTGTACGTAGACCTTGAGTTTCTTGTTACGATTTTCCAGGTCATCGGCCGATGCGGTCAGGTTGTCCCTTTCCTCATTCTCTTTGGGGATTTCCTGCGACAGGGCTACAAAATTGGAGACCTGCTCCGCGGTGAAACTGCCGAAGCTGACATCTATGTATCCGCTCTCGAAGGATTCATAGGGAACATCGTCACGGGTCTCGACCAGGGCGGTGATGTCTTCAGCCTTGTGGTCCCTTGCCCAGCTGATCGCGAAGGGCTGACCGACCGTCAGGATGGTCCCATCGTCCTTGACGTGGAAAGGTTCTTTCGCGTCATGGTCTACAGCGATTATTCGGAAATCTCTGAACGTACTGACCTGATTTCCTTCCTCGTTGATCTTGAAGAGGAGCTTTCCGCCATCGGCAACGACAGGTTTCCTTATTTTATAGTACTCGGTGATGTCCTCGGTGACGTTCGCCCCGTCACAGGCAGCCAGAATCGTATTATCCAGCTCATACGACTCTCCATTCCAGACATAGAGAGCGGGGCAGGTGTTGACCGGCCTGCTCTTGATCCTGATGAACCCGTCATCGAGAGTCAAGTCGGCAGTATGGTATCCAAAAGGAGAATCCATGTCGTACCTGACTTCATTTCCCTGCGTGTCGTAGAAAGTGACGAACATCGTATCCCCTACCGACATCGCGTGTCTCTTCTGGAACTTCAGTTTGAAGACGGTCGCGGGCAGATCCGCGGGGTCGTAGTCAGTGTTAAGGCTGCTGTTCACCTGGACCACCGTAGTGTCGGAGATGTCTACCTCTCCACCTGGCTCGGTGAATCCCGCAACGGCAACGACTTCGACAAAGGAAATGTCGTCCGCCGGAAACTCGACCCAGAACTCGAAATCGTTGATCGGCACGTCCGAGTCCAGGACTACCGGCACATCGTAGGTCGTAGCGGAGGTGTAATAAGCAACGCCACCGAGGTCGGCCTCGGCGTCATGGACCTCGACGTTGATCGAGTTACCCAGGTGATGCGGGATAGTGTGCTGGCCGCACTCGTTCAACCTCTCGATATACGGAATGCCGATATCCGTAGAAATCACGTCGTCCCCCGTCTCCATGCCAAAATGCAGGGTGAAGACCGTAACGGTCGCTCCGACGTCCATGAGAGGATTGGTGTCCGGCATCTCTACTACGATAGTATCACCGGATGTGGACACGTTTATAACGCCACCATTGAGTCCCGGTCCGGGAGTGATCGAGTCGTAGTGAACGACTGCATCGTCATAATCAAATCTGGCCTCAAGAAGCTGCCCCGGCGAAGCCTGGTAAAAGAAGAATTCCATCGCTATCTGCTGCTCGCCCGGATACGCGCGAGTGTAGTCAAGATAAGCGATCTGGGTCATGGGGCTATCATGGGAGGTCTTTACATAGCCGTCCACCCGAAGCGGCGCGTACGATATGTTATTCTTGTTGTAATAGTTGACGTCATCTCCGTCAATGAAACTGATATCAGATTCCAAACCATACCCGTAGCACTGCACCGCGAATCTCAGGTAGGTGATGGGCTCGCCTGCGGGTACTCCGAACTCGACCGCATTGTAGATCGTGTAGTGGACCGAATCGGCCCCTATCGTAAAGTCCAGCGTCGCGGTAGCAGGGATACCGGGACCCTCGATCACATCGAGGAGCGTTAGTTCCGTTGCTTCCCATGTGATCCGGTTCTGGATGTAACCCGCGGTCGAATCGCTGTGGAAGTAGACCGCCACGTCTACCGTGTCGAGGGGAAATACCCCCGTGATCTTCTGGATCTCGAAGGTCGACCCGGAGTCGGCCCAGGCCTTCAGCATGTCTCTGTCGCCGCCGTCATTGTCGATCCCGGCCTGCGCTACGATGAACGCGCCTGAAACGATAACGGCGATGATCAGAGGGAGACGAAAACGTGCCATGAAATTCTCCTTTCGTTTCTACCTTTCGGCAGATGCTGGCACAATGACGGATTTATAGAGAGCCTTCGTTCCAGGTGCCGGACGCACCTCTCCATCGAGCCTGATGAGGCACACGACACCCATTGCCGACAGCCACCGGACACCTCGGAATACAGGCAGGCCCGGGTTCAAGTCGTCGGCTTTCTGTTCTTTGTGAATCTGTAGGGCTATACTAGTATGGCAACGCGAACCGTGTCAACATCTATATAGTTAATTTACACAAAATATTATTCGTCATACGGTTCTTGCCTGTTATTACAGGCGAATCACATGTTTTGCAGTGTTTTTTTAATAATGTAAAATTTCAATTACATGCCTGCGTCATATTCCGGCATTAACGATATCATAGTCATGGATGACTGGGATTTTCCATAAGACGTTGAATAATATGACCCCTGAGCGTGGAATCATAATGTGATACAAAGCAATGGAATGATTACATTGTAAAGGTCAGGTTGCTTTTGCGTTTATACCCCGGGCAGGAAGGCGAAACTGACTTGAAAACACATCTTTATCCCGGCTCATCGCTTTTTCTCATCGCGTGAATAAAAACGATCACTCCGAGCAACAGACCGATCGAAAAGATTTCCCATCGAAAAGAAGCCGGCACGCTTTGAGCGATCACCGCTTTGGTATTGGTCAGGAATGATCCGATGATGATCGATCCAGCCACCACTTCCAGCATCCAATGTCTTCTGGAAATACGGACAGGTCTTTTCTGGCTTTCTCTATGCCAGATAAGCACGCCGGAACCGATCAAACATATTGAAACGAGCACGGGAGCGATCACCGGACCGATCCAGGGCAGAGGGATCAGGAATAACAGATCCCAGTCCAGCAGGCCGGCGGGCCAATCCAGTGAAAGTTTTAAGAATACGTAGTAAAATATGTCCCACACCCCAAAGGCGATCATAAATCCCGCGAATCGCCCCAGAAAACTCTTTGCCGACAACCAGCCGACCGCCGCCAGTATGATTATCGTTGCAGCTTCCCGCCCCAGTTCTATAACAAGAATATTTGAAGGAAGCATTTTCAGCGGAAAACAGAATCCTTCGGGATAGTAAAGCTCTCGCAAATAGATCACGACGGCGGCTTCCATAAATGCCATGGCAATGGAAAAGGCAATTACCGTGGTCAGCGTTTTTTTTGGAAAATTATCGTTCATATTATTTCCCGCTACAATCAGCCAACTGATAAAGCGACTCCTTCATATGAGCGCCCGTCCAATATATACTCCTTTTACGGCACCAGCACCAGCCTGTGCGCAGCCTTCCCCGGCAGAAGCGGCGACTTTCTCCCATGGACCCAGTCTTCATGTCCAGCGAGGAAGTATTTCGACAGGGGATGTCCGCACTGTCCGCCAGGCATGTGGAATATCCCGGCATCCTCGCGCCCCGGCGAGACGACCATGCGCTGGCTGGCCCCGAACCTCGGATGCTGCACACGCGGCATATGTGAACCGCCGGGTAGAGCCTGACTCGGTGCAGCGAGGTACCGCCTGAGCTGCGGTACAAGTTGTACGAATGGATGCGAGACGTCTATCCGATTACGATCTCCCCAGATCCATTCGCTGGCCGGCCTGCCATCTTTCGTTGCCAGGGCCATGGTCGCGTCGATTGCGGCCAGCACCAGCTGATCCCAATTCTCGTAGTATAGAGGCAGCAACATATGCGAAGGCCGCTCGTGCAGTAGTTCCCAGGCCACCGCGCGGCGATACGAAAGCCATTCGCTCTGGAAGTCTCCATGATTCATCCAGATCGGCGCGGTCATACCTTTATAGACATTTTTCAGGATCTCATATGAAAAATTCCGGGTCAACCGGTACCCCACCGACTCGACCGACGCGTGACCGTCCCAGCTCTCGCGAAGCAGCCTCGCAAACTCGATTCGGCTGGCAGTAGTGTCCCCTTCGACTGCTTCGAGAGCAAACAGCCGCCATTCATTTAAAAACAATGCCCGGTCGTCGAGCTGCAGGGCGAGCATGTCATCCTCGTCAGGTTTGTCGAGGATACGCAATCCGTCGCGGACCTGCCTCGCGCGCGCGCCGAGTCCATAACCTCCGTCGCCCAGCACAGAATAAAAATGTCCCCCGATCACGCGGTTGTTTCCGGTCCAGAGCCGCCCCTCTTCGGGCCGGACTATTTTCGGATAGTCCTCAGGTGAAAGATATCCATCCCACCGGCATGATCCATCGGCCCAAGAGACAGGGATCCTGCCGTCCCAGCCTGCGCGATTCGGAACCCGCCCCGCGATGGTCCAGGCGATGTCGCCATGCTTGTCGGCGCATACGCAATTCACGGGAGGCAGTCCCGTTTGCGCCGCTGCCAGCACGGCTTCATCGACATTTTCCGCTGTTTCGAGCCCGAACAGGTCCAGATTGACCCCCTCAGGATCGTGGGCCGTCCATCGCAGCGCAAAAAGCGCGCCTGCTGAGTCATTACCCCAGACAGGGCCCCAGCGAGTCTGTTGTACCCATAAGGTGTCCGGTCCGGCGCCCGCGACTTCTATGACTTCAGAAATCATTTCAAACGATTCCCAGCCATCCGGTGTCAGGTATCTGGTGCTGTCGGCGGGATCCGTTTCCAGGCGTACCAGGTCCGCGCAGTCGACATAGCTGTTTGTGAAGCCCCAGGCTATGTCGCCGGTGCTTCCCACCACCAGAACCGGAATGCCCGGCAGGGTCGCGCCCACCATGGATCTTTTCTCATCGCCATCCTGCCAGGACATCCGGACGCGGTACCATATGTTGGGAATCCCGTGGGAGAGATGCATGTCGTTGGCCAGCAGGGCACCTCCGTGGGCGGTAAGTGATCCTGCCATAGCCCAGTTGTTGCTGCCGGCTCTCTCCTGGGAAGGCACGGTCTCAGCGGTCACTTCGGCGGCCACATCTATTTCCCTTTCACCACGGCCAGCACTTTTCCCTTCACTGTCCGGCGCCTTCATCCATTTTCTCAGATCGACCTCGCTAGAATCGGGAATCGGCGCGGGAAACGGGCCTCCCTCCTGCAGTGGCGCGTCCCAGCGCGCGGCAGGGGTCAGAAGGTAGTCAGCCAGGCTGGCAGGAAGGATGTCGGCCACCATGGCGTTCATCTTTTCGATTCGGGCGGTAGACAGACTCAGGTCGAGGAACATCGCGTACAGGGTCAGGAATGTATCCTCGGGCAACCAGGGTTCAGGTTGCTTGCGTAAGATGAGATACTCGAACGGCCTGACGCTCAGGTCGCCAAGGCCCGCATTGATGCCATCGGTGTAGGCTTCGAGTATAGCCTTGTATTCAGGTGGGGTCTCGGCTACTTCACGGCGCGCCTTCTCCCTGAACCGGTGGATCCGTGTGCGGCGGTCCGTTCTGATCAGCTGAGGCCCCATCAATGCCGAAAGCTCCCCCGCAGCATTCCGTCGCTGAAGATCCATCTGGAAGAACCGGTCCTGGGCATGGAGGTAACCGAGAGCCCGGGCAGCATCGAGCCTGTTCTCCGCCTTGATATCCGGCACACCCAACTCATCGCGAGATATTTCTACTGCGGCATTAAGTCCCGCAATGGAATGTTCACCATCCAGCCGTGGCAGGCTGCCGCGTAGCGCAAATGTCAGGGATATGGCCAGCACTGCCACCAGGGCTATGATGCTGGCAAGGACAATCAGTGAGATTCGGCGGATGCGGTGGGCCATTGGTTACCTGCCTGTGATGTTTAAAATGATTATTTCCGCCTGACCGTTTTTCGATCTGGCTGTACTTTCAGGTCACCTTCGATATACCGATGGATGAGCCCCGATATGAGAGTCTGGTAGGGTATCCCCATCTCCATGGCCTTTTTCTGTATCCCCACATAATCATGGTCGTACAGTCGGATCGTGACACGACGATCCTTCCTGAATGTACTGTCAGCAGTCTCTCTGATATATTCGACCTCTTTCTCATCTGGCGCCGAAAGATTCATGTATCCCTTCTCCAGAGCATCGAGTATATATTTTTCTTCCTTATCGTATTTCATCGGGATCCTCCTGCTCATCATTGTACATTTTTGTCGCCTTTCGGCTCGGAATAATTGTTTTAAGGAATATGTATTCCTTCTCGATGATATGCGCAGCGATGTATATATAATTTTCAACTACTACAAAATAAAGTCTCTGGCCTGAATAGTTATCCTGGTCCGGATGAGCCGATATCTTCCAGATATCTCCCTGTGACAGGTGGAAGATTATCTGCTCAAAAGAGATATTCCGCGCCTGCTTCAACCACTCGTTCTTTTCGGGATCCCATTCATATCTCATGGAAGTATTGTACATCGATTGTATGTACATGCCAAGGGGGAAGATCTGGAAATAACCCACACTCGATATTCAGTCTCCACCCGCAAAAGCGGGCGAGGGTAAGTCGAGATCCCGCACTTAACACGGCCCCCGAAACAGCCAAAGTCACAATCAGGACCCGAAAGGTGCAACGGCAACCCGGCCGCACAACCCGCTGGACAACCTGCAACCCACAGAGTATATTTTTAAACAGTACACTCATACATTCCAGGGGGGTATCATGACTCTTTTAAGACTTATGGTTTCATTCCTTATCATCATTGGGCTGTCCAGTCCGGCTTTCGGCGCTCCGGAATGGAACAACTACCAGATCGTTCCCATAACGCAATGCGAGCTCGAGTCAGGAATCGTCAACCTCCATGTGGCAGCGCAGACTGGCCCCGGTACGGCTCTGTACTATCCTGACGCTAACACCATCAGGATCCTCTGGACTTCCGACGATATACCCTCCTACGGGATCAACGACTATGATATCTATTACGTAGACTATGACCGGACTACCGGCCTGTTCAGTATAGCCAGGGACATCGACCTCATCTGCGCCGACTCTATCAATACCGGCGGACAGGATCAGGATCCCAGCATCTCGGAAGATGGGCAGTACCTCTTTTTCCTCAGGGAAGGATCCAGCGGACATGAGATATGGGTAGCGGATCTGAACGAAAGTGGACTCTGGGAAAATCCGCGCAGGCTTCCTTCGGTCATCAATGCGGGAGACGACGAGCACGCCGGTTGTATGCGTGATGGACAATTCTACTGGACCGCAAACAATCGTGACGGTACGGGAACCGGGTTCGATATCTGGCGCGCGGATGTCGACATGACGACAGAGAGTTTCACTAACATCGTGAAGATCGAATTCCCCGCGCCCTGGAATAACAACGTGGGCGAAGTCGATCCCTTTGTGACCTCGGACGGCAAATATATGTACCTGAGAACTACGGGAGATATCTATGTCAGCAAATGGTCCGATCTCGGCGGTTATATGAGATGGGGAGTCCCTGTCGCTCTTGGTCCCGCAATCAACGACGCCTACAACAACGCGACCGCCGATGTCTCCATAGACAACAAGTTCATCTTCTTCTGCAAAGTCGCAGGTGATCCTCTGGCAAACAGGCTCTGCTATGCCGATAGCGTGGGCAGTGTCGTAGTCGTGCCCGACTTCGAACTGATAGCTCGAGACGTCCCGATGGATCAGGGAGGCAAGATCCATCTCCAGTGGAACGCCTTCTACCTGGATGTAGTCCCTCACGAAGATATCACCCACTACTCGACCTGGCGGAGGATCGACATGTTGACGTCGATCCCTTCAGGCGCTATCGAGATGTCGAGCAGTGTCGATATCCCCATTGATTTTGACGGCGAGGCTGTCCGTCGCCCAGATCTGGCTGACGGATACGCATGGGAATGGCTCGCTAACGTTCCCGCAAGATATTTTGAGACCTACGCGCTTTTAGTTACGAGTCTTTACGATTCTCTCGGCAGCGACCTCAATCTTCAGTATTTCATGGTGACGGCGCACACCGATTCGCCGCTGGAATTCTATGATTCAGAGATCGCCGAGGGGTATTCGGTCGACAACCTCGCCCCTGCTGCGCCAGCGCAGCTTGCCGGAACACAGCAGGAATCGCCGGCCGGCATACGACTCGCCTGGCAGCCCAACACGGAGGCGGACTTCTCGCACTATAACGTCTACCGCAATTACGGCAGCGACTTCGAGCCGGGACCAGCAAACCTTCTCACTACTATAACAGCAGAATACGCAGTGGACGGCACCTGGACCCCCGGGACGGAAATCTTCTATAGAGTCGCCGCCGTCGATGTTCATAGAAATATCGGACCGTCGTCTCTTTTACGTCCGGAAGAAGTGGTGGTGGGTACAACGCTGCAGGCTTACGCCGCGGTGTTCGAGGGCGAGTACGTTATGGTTACATGGACCCTCGCCGAGGTGGGCGAGACGATGAAGTTCCATATACTACGCGCCGAAGGGGCGAGCGGCCCGTTCACGGCGCTGGAAAACATTCAGATCGTGGATGCCGGAATGAATTTCTCATTCACTGATCCTTCGACTCTTCCGGGAAGATCCTTCAGATACCGCGTCGACGTGACGGACGAGGACGGGACGAAGATCCTCTTCGAAACGGAACTGATCGACATACCCGGAAAGGTGCTGACACTCGACCAGAACCATCCGAACCCCTTCAATCCATCGACATCGGTGAGTTATTATCTGCCAGCCTCGGCGGATGTCCGGCTCGAGATATATGACGTATCGGGACGCAGAGTCGCTACCCTCGCAGAAGGGTTCCAGACTCCAGGCCCGAAAACGGTCCGATGGAATGGCACATCCGAAGGCGGCGACATGGTCAGTTCGGGAGTCTACTTCTGCAGGCTTACTGCAGGCAAAAAGACACTGACCAGAAAAATGATTCTGCTGAGGTAGGGAAAGACCCGGACATTTTACTGCTTTATCCCCCACTCTTCGAAGATCACATCAGCGATCTGGTTCGCCTTATCATGATCGAAGAACCACAGTGGAAATCCCATATGGACACTCGGTGCGGCTACGGCCGGGCCGGCGGCCACTTCAGGCAGGACATCTTCATATTTCGTCACCCAGATGGCGATCGTCTGATGATTCAGCGGAGAAAGGATGTTCATCGATCTCATCCTGAACATCGGATGGAAATGATCCTGAGCAACGAGCGATTCGATCTCCATCCAGTACTCCGGATTGTAAACCTCGACGTAAAAGAACCCTCTATCCCGAATATTGAAGAAACAATACCAACAGGTGATCTCATCCCATAGTTCAAGAGTTGCCGGAAGATCCGGATGTGCCAGCGTCACCGGATCACTTTCATCGAGATAGGCAGAGTACAAAGCATCTCTCTCAATTGTTCGGTTCGGCATCGGGTCTCCAAAGAGGAAGTTTCCAATAACACAGTCCACGATCGTGACGCCATAATCCCTGAAAGGCATCTTATCGATACTGCAGTTCTCCTCGACCGGGCATTCCACGCTGGAAGGGATCCGTGATTCGGTAGGCAGTACAGCTTTAAGACCACCGAAGCTCCCGATACTCCTCCCAAGGGTCCAGACGTGCCCTCCTCTTGCCATAAACATCGGCAGGAAGTTGGTCTTCTTTTCTCTATCTGATTGTTGAAGCATCTGCGCCCACGCATTGCTGACGGATGCGCTGGAATAGGTCCATATCACATTCTTGTAATGAGATAGAAGTTCAAGTGCAGGTGGTTCGTTGTTATTCTCCATGACATCATAGATATCGACGCCCGGATCGAACCCCGCGTTCCTCGCGCAGAGTCCCTCCCAGAACAGGTCGTGCTCGTCCTCTGTGGGCATAGTCCTCATCGGATTTGGAACGTTCGTAGACGGAAAATCGTCTATCCACAACAGATCGCGCTCCATTGTCATCGGGATAAAATCAAATCTGAAAGTCTTCGAACCGACATTTCCCAGATCGTCGATCGCCTGGATCGTCAGGTCGTGTTCCCCTTCGTCGAACCCTCTCTCGGGGATCTCATTATCGTCGATGAATGGTTCTTCCCAGTTATCCAGATCGTCGATGTCCCATCCGTACCTGTATCCAGCTACCCTGCGCCCATAATATTCCGCGTTGGCTTCAATACGGAACTTCAGACGGCAACCCCCGGCTACCTCCCATTTGAATTCCACGCCAGGATACGAGGCTGGATAGTAATCGTCGAGATCTCCCAGGTAATTATTCTCACTCATCGAAAGATATGGCCCACCAAGCATGTCCCTGCTCCAGAAGATCCTGGCGTTCCGATCATCCACAAATTCCGCGGTCATCTTCCCGTCTGCCGATCTCGCCTGGACGGCGAGCAAGTTAAATCCAGACCCTAATTCCTCGTCAAGACGGATGGCATGCCCCTGCGGGCCGTCGAAAGACCTCCACCGCGACCAGTACTCTTCGAAAAATCCGGGATCTTCGTTAAGGGCTGAGAGCAGATCATCGGTCTGCATGGACTGCATAATCAGGTACCTGACGGATTGTATCTCACAATCCGTGTCGCTGACCCATTCGAAATCGACAACTCGACCGTATGGACCACCATATGAAGGATCTGGAAAAGTTATTAATACAGACGGATCTTCCTCGCAACTTTGCGGCTCGCCTCTTACCGGATCCTCACTGTCGCAGCCGGAAGCCGCGCAGAGCATCGACGCAACAAGCATCACAACCACTAAGTTTCTCATCGCAATCTCCCTTACATCGCGGTGGGTCCGTTCGGGACAGGTGGAGCAGGTCGTCCTTTACAGCTATCTAGTGATGTTTAAATATAATCCGCCTGGGGAGGCATGTCAATCAAGCAGGAACCCGATCGTGGGCCGCGAGAGCTTATCCCTGCCTGAACTGGTCAAAAGTAGTAGTAGTGAAACGTAATATCCCTTAACAACAATATCTGAATGTGCTATGATATCACCGAAGCATCAGGGATATAATTTAAGGCATATACCGATAAACAACTTTTCCCCTCACCCATTCCAGGAGGGATCTAATGCGTGCTTATTCCAGGACTAAAAGCAGATCAATCCTCACTTCGGGCGTCATCCTTATACTGCTCTTGATCATGATCAACTGCAGCGATCAGGATCTCGGCCTCGAGCCTCTCCCCTCCTCTACCGGAGGCGTTGTCTCCGGGACGCTCCGCGCCGGCGACACGGTCGTCGAGAGCGCGACGGTGAGGCTGGAGCCACTATACGGTGGAATAGCGCTCAGCGTAGCGATGCTCATCGACCGGACTGGAGACATCCCAGTTTCCCCGATTGAATATTCCTCCGATATCCGCGTCACAGTCAGCGACTCCGAGGGGTGCTACTTCTTCGATGGCCTCGAGGCGGGGACCTACCTGATCGAGACCCAGGCGGAAGACCATCTTGCGGGCTCGGCTGACGCGCATATATCGCCGGAGCTCGCCGCCGCGTCGGACACGACATTCGTCGATATCGATCTTGTGCCGACGGGGACATTCACCGGAAACGCCTTCCTTCAGAACATGACCGATCATTCGAGTACGGTCGTCTACGTCAAGGGCAGCTCGAATGCCGGTTTCACCGACGCGGCGGGCGATTACGAGATCAGGCATGTGCCGATCGGCGGCCATACCATACAGGCGACCCACACGGGCTGGCTCGACCAGAGCACTTCCGCGGAGCTCGCAGCGGCAGGGGACTCGGTCCACCTGTCACCCCTTTTCCTTCCCCGCAACGCGAACATGGCACCTGAGGTGGAGATCCAGCCCCTGGCGACCCTCCCCTCACCGAGTATATTCGACGATATTGAATTCATTGCGACAGCCGACGATCCCGACGGCAACATCGTTCTGGTCGAGTGGGATTTCACAGACGACGGAACATTCGACCTCGAAGGCGATGCGACTATCCTTTCGACCATATACGCTCCCCCCGACACGGGAATCTACAGGTGCAAGATCCGCGTCACCGACGACGATGACGCGATCGGCCTCGCCGTTGTCGAATATCACGTCCGCGACGCGATATATGTATGGGGCGAAGGAGGAGAAGACGGCAAGCCCGGCACAAGG
>JAGLYV010000144.1 GCA_023131975.1 Candidatus Krumholzibacteriia bacterium
ATGTCGGTCTCAACACGCTTTTTTCTAGTTATCTGTGCGGCCAGTGTCGTACTTACCGCATCGACAATCGATTCACGAGCCAGTGGTAGCCGTGATGGGCTGGGGATGCGGGCAGGGATGAGCATGGGGCCAGATCAGTTCCTCATCGGAGCACAAGGGGAATTTGGTCCCATCGTTAGCTCCTCATTCTTTGTCCCAAGCCTCGATTTTGGGTTCGATGACCAGACCACCGTTATCGCCAACTTCGATCTCCGTTGGTATCTGCTCCCCCTCCCTGAGACAGGGATCTACTTCTATGGTAGCGCTGGACCGACTGTGGTGCTTTCCCCAGACACCGACATAGGTCTCAGCTTAACGGCAGGCATTCACATTCCGATGAAGAATCACCGGCGTTACAACGTGGAGTTGCGTTTTGGTTTCGGGGACATTCCCGACGTGAAGATCGTGGCTGCCCTTATGTTTGGGCTGTAGCTCACGCCCAGGTGTCCCTCTGGACTTCCCACAGTCAGAATGTCTAAAATCGCCACTACTTGATGTCAGCCCAACGACTATTGAGACGTATTTTCCGGAACCTGGAAAATTCCTCGCAGATCCTCGCTCGAGGATATTAACTGTTCGACAAAACTGTCCGCCTGTGTCCCCTTGTCTGCCCACAGCCGCCACTGGTAGATCTTTCCAGGCTGCAAAGCGGGAATGCCTGATTGGGCGTCGAAATTGTAGATTACGCTGTCTACATCAGCCCCGATGAAAGCATGATTGACTGTTCCGTCGCCATTCAGGCCGCCCCAGAGAACATTGCCGCTAAAGTCCTTCACCTCGATGAAATATTCCTTCGTCGAAGGATAGGAAAGCCACCTGAAGACAGGCACCTGCGACTCCGCCATGAAAGCGGTGGTTACGTTTGCAGGATTCGTTGGCGAAACGAGGGTGATAGAACCGGTGACGCTGAAATTCAGATCCAGAGTACTCGAAGTCATAAAAGAAATATCCAGACCACCGGGATTCTTGAATAACCAGTCGGGGTCGATAACGTATCCGTCATTCTGCAGCGAAGCCCAGGCGAGGTAGGACCCGTCCGGGATGCTTTCGATCCTGTAATCCAGTCCCGTCGAATCGTTCATTACGGATAAACCTGGAATAACCGCGCGGGTTCCCGGATCTAACAGGGTGATGTCGACCGTAGAATTCTCAATAGCCAGGAACGTGACGGAACCCATGAGCACAGAGCCCTGATATTCTGAAACGGGGATATTGACGGTATCAACCTCGGCCTCCGACGAGATGAAGGCATCGACAGGAGCATCCATCATGTAGCCCGCCTTCAGAGCATCCAGGTCATAGGTGTCGTAGGGCAGGTTGAAAAGGATAAAAAATCCGTCAGGTCCCGAAATCGTGGAGTAATTTTTCTGGGTGGACTGCGATTCGGCCAGAATGAGAAAATTGTTGATGGCCGGGTCGACAAACCCCAGAACATAACCGCCGCTTCCTGTGTCCCCTAAAACGTTCAGGAATATTTCCTTTTCCAGGGTATCTTCCAACGCCACAAAGAACGGTATGGGAGTTATTCCCTCCACGGGAGCAGAATTAAATCCCTGGGCTGAGGTGTTGAGATAATAGTTGCCCTCATCGACACTAAAATACACGGTCCCATCCGGATCTGTCAGATCTCTAAGTACAGCCTCGCTATTTTCGGCCTGGTAGAGAACAACATTCGAATTGAGGACCAGTGAATTGTCGGCGCTGCTTCTGACAACGATTTTCAGGATTCCCGGACCAGGGGGGGGAGGGGGCGCAGCCGGGTCGTCACTGCCGCCGCAGCCTGCCACATAATTGATCATCGTCGTCATGATCGCCAATACCATCAAACAACTGAATATTCTCTTCACAACCTTACTCCCTCGGTTTCTGTGGGTTTCGCAGGCATTGCTCTGTGCAACACCTGGGCAAACGACTCACTGCCGTCGATAATCATAGGATGTTCTGGAGGAAATTTACAAGAAATTTGTCCTTATCCCTTCAATTGATTATGTCCTACCCCCCCCAACGTTTCTGTCCTCGCTGATGGAGCGGATTTTGCTCGGAAAGACGGAGTAACCGCAATCGGTATAAATTGTTGTGAAGCAATAAGAAACGAAAGGCCGTTCAGATACCACGGGAGAAACCATGAGGAACTATAGGCAATCGGGATTCCTGACAATAATCTGCATTATACTATTGCTGACATTCGCAGATGGCAAGGCGGAGGACGCCTCTCCTGAGGCTGTGGAATATGAACTGATATCGCTGTTTATCAGTGATGAATACGAAGCGGAATTCAGCCTGATACTGATCAACCGTGAGACCGAATCGTGGTGTCTTGGAGGACGGCTGGACATCCTCCAGGAAGAATGGCCGAAGTTGAAAAACGAGACGATCGATGCTCTCATAGTCAATAACAGGGGTACGACATGCCGACTCGCCGAGAGATTCCGTGTCCCCGTAGATTACAAGCTCGTATCCGAACAGGAATACATTAAAGTCCTCCAGAACGGCAGGAACCCTTCCGAAGGCAGGGTACTCATGGCGGGTGGGGCATCTGCCGGCACAGGGATCGAATCATATGCTTCGACAAACGATGCCATCGAGCCTGACTGGGATAACTTCGACAGGGCATTTCCCGATGCCCAGGGATACCTGACATTCTCGAGGATCGGGTTCAACCCGGATCGCACCCAGGCCCTGGTGATATTCTCCAACGCTTATCGGTGCAGCGGGACCAGGATGAAACCCGCAAAGCGGAAAATTGTGTACTTCAAGAAAAGAAATGACGCCTGGGAACTGGTCGGCATATCGCGCAACCTTGACATTATGTATTGATGGCCTGACTGTATTTTACGGAGATCGAGTTGCAAGTGCTTCGGCATATTCTCAATTTAAGGAGAAGTTATGAGAATAATGATCATTATTTCGGTTATCTTTTTGATGTGTCTATCATCAGGATGTTCTGATTCCGACACCGGGACGACACCTGTGACAATTCCTGCTACGCCATCCGGATTGGCCGTTATTACTGTGGGATTACCGAGTTTGACCCTGTCCTGGGATGCTTCAAATAATGCGACCTCATATACATTGTACAGGTCGGAGAGTGTATCCGGGAATTTCGCCCAGGTATATTCAGGAGCATCAACAGGATTTGTAGACACAGATCTTATTTATGGTACTACGTATTATTATCAGATCAATGCGGTTAACTCTGCTGGTGAAAGTGCTAATTCCGCCGCTGTAAGCGGGACGACTGATACACCTGCGGGTTTTACGGTTACGGGGTCACCATCCGGCTACGTGGATTATACTTTCTTTTATCTTAATGAAGTTAGCGGCAAGCCCCATTATCAGTCTGATCCCGTCGGTTTGAATATAATTGTTTTTTCCAGCGGCGATCAAGCTGGACTATGGTGTATTAATGACCAGATAGAAGGAATGAACCTGTACTATCATCCGACCGTTTCGGATTATCCCCCTCAGACAGGTTGGCTTACTGTTGTGGGCGATAACGGGACATCGATACTCCTGACGCCGTTTTCAGATGATTGATACGAGAAGGGACCTGAATTGACCTTCTCACAATAAACGGGGGGCACTGGTTCGAGTCCAGTATTGCCCACCACATTGGAACAGAATATGCATTGCTGTAGTTCTTAAGCATACGTATTGTTTTGATATTGATAATTGCGACATGTTCGATAAAGAGACGATAAGATGAATATTACTGCATACCAGATCGATGCTTTCACTGAAGAACCGTTCGGTGGCAATCCGGCCATGGTTGTCATAGAGGCGGATGAGCTTTCTGATGATATCATGCAGTTAATCGCCAGCGAGATATATCTCTCAGAGACTACTTTCATAAAAACGCCCGAATCGATGGATTCATCATTCAGGTTTCGGTTCTTCACTAACAGTGAAGAAATTGACATGAGCGGTCATGCTCTTATTGCCTCATGCTATATACTGATTGCCGAAGGCCGGATACTTCTCGATGATGGTATTACAAAGGTGTATGTGGAGACTAATATCGGGATTGTTCCTGTCAATATTCACTTCAGTAAAACCGGACTTTCGGATAATGCCACCGACAGAAATGATCCTCTTGCCGGCATCGCGATTACGGGTGGTAATACAGGCATACTCGAAAAGATCATGATCCATCAGGAGATCCACCGCCATCGGCCATCAGATATCCCCGTCGATAAAATAGTCGATATTCTCGGAATAGACGAAAGAGAAATAATAAATACGGGGCTCCCTCTCGAGATCGTCTCTACCGGTATCGAGACTCTGCTTCTTCCGATTGCCAGTAAAGAAACGATCCTCAATATCAACCCTGATCTTATCAGATTGAACCAGCTGAACAAACTATTCGGCATCCAGTCGAATCACCTTTTCTCTCTTGATACGTTTTGCGAGGACTGTATCACATATTCAAGGGATTTCATTCCCTCCCTGGGAATGTGGGAAGACCCGGCCAGCGGCACATCCTCAGCAGCCCTTGGCACATATCTGATCCGACACGGTATCCCTTCTTCTGGATCCATGATCATGGAACAGGGGAACGATAAGGGCAGCCTGGCCAGGATCCTCGTGGAAAGCAGTAATTCTGAAAATACTGCCGGGGCTGTCTGGATCGGGGGACTTGCCGCTTTATCGATTAAAAGGAATATCGTTGTTGAAGACAACATGGTTACCATAGCCTGATTTCCCTTCTGAAGATCCCATCCATCGGTGGTGGATTCTGGTGGAGATAAGAAGATTCCGGGAGTGGCCGTAGTCCTGAACCCCCTCATTGACAATCTTACACCCGAAGAGTATGCTCTGCCATGAAACACAGGGAACCTCAAAGGCGAAAGATTTAATCCTGCAAGCTGTCTGGAATAGCTGGGCGGACCAACCTCATGGCAGTGTGAGTCAGGGAGTGGTACGAAGATCGGGGGTAGAACAGATGATGTCGAACAGAGTGGCGCGGTTTTCAGTTTCGATTTTAACTGTATTGATATTGATGGCCTTTTTCCCCCTGGATATTGCGGGGCAGTCGATTCTGAGATTGTATCCCTCCATCCGCGCCTACGGGATGGGTATAGCCGGAACTGCCGACTACCATGAACCGGCGAACGCCGATTTCAATCCCGCCGCGTTATCCTTTATGGATGAGATCGCCGTGACATTCAATCGCGGGCAACTGGTGCCCGATCTTGCCAGTGATGTTTATACATTCAGTATGGGAGCTGCCGGGGGGATAATGCTGATCGACAATGCCGATTATGACATGTTCTTTTCGGGGAGTTTGCGATACACCCAATTGGATTATGGAGAATGGGAAGCTACTGACGAAGTGGGAAACTTCATTGGGATATGTTCTTCTAAAGATCACTGTATCAATATGACGGTCGCTATTGGTTCGACATTCAAAGATCTGATAGGTGTTGGAGTGGGATTCTCAGCAAAACCAATATCTTTAGAATTGGCTCCTGCCTGGGGGACAGTCGAGAATGAAAGCAGCAGCGCGAACAAGGTAGCTTTCGACCTGGGAATGATACTCAAAATGGATCTTTTCAGGGAAAAAGGTTTCCTCGTTTCACCAAGTTTCGGGATAAGCTACCTGAACCTGGGAGGTGATATCGAGTACGCCAATCGGGATCAAACAGTCCCTCTGTCGAAAGAACTGCGGATCGGATTCGGCCTGTGCCTGGAAAGTCCGAGCCTTGAGTCTATGGACGAGGCATTCGAGCATAGACTTCCGATCTGTACTTTTTCTTTCAATTACGATAATGCTAATGACCTGGTACGCGATGACTCAGAAAATAGACGGGGATATGGGGTAGAAATAAGCCTGTTCAGGCTCTTTTTTCTTCGGACCGGCCACTATGAAAACAAAGATGGTAATGTTACGGACGACACATTCGGTTATGGGTTGGGGTTCGAGAAAAAAGGGATCAGGGCCAGGTTCGATTACGCGAGTGTCCCGCAGTCTGCCGGTCTGAAAAAGGTGAGTAAATACGGATTTTCACTGGGGTATTCTTTTTAATAGCAGAAAACCTTGATCCGGGAGGTCTGATCATGAGGGCATGGAGCCTGCTGTTTTCAGTCTGCCTGACAGCATTATTCGTCAATGGATGTGCCCCGTCCTTTTCGGAACTTCAGAGCGCTAAACTGGTAGAGATGAATCGTGTCGAAGTAGCGGCAAACTATTCGATGGTATCGTTTTTACATGAGGGTGAGAACGAAAAGATGCAGGACCATTTCGGGCTGCAATTCGCCTACGGCGTTCTGGACAATGTAAACTTTCGGTTCCGCTATGAACGTATCGACGTCGATCCCCTTGATACCGGTGTAAATGCCTGGGGATTCGGTCCCAAAATATGTCTGAAGAAGGATGTGGCGGCGATCTATCTGCCTGTGGGATTCGCTACAGGGGAGAATATCGAGACTTCCGAGAGCTGGCAGTTTCATCCGACCCTCCTGACGACGGCACCGGTCAACGAGTACATGGAACTCAACACATCATTCAAGTATTTATTGACCTTTGATGAGGACTCGAACGATTATTTCGCCTTCAATCTCGGTCTCGGATTGAGTAATGACCTGGCGAGGTACGCGATCCGTCCCGAGGTCGGGATTCTTATAGATCCGGGATCTGATGGGATATTCTGGCATTTCAGTGTTGGCCTTTCGTTATTCCTATGAAACAGGATCGGGTAATTGGCCTTAATACTATTTATCCATAACAGATTCACAGGAGGTAGAGATGAACGGTAGAGACAGGACTATCGTGGTCAAGGGAACGGGGACCGTAAGTCAGGCCCCGGACGTGTTCGGGATCAGATTCGATGTTCAGGGTCACGAGATGGAGTACGCCGATTCGCTGGTGTCGCTCAATACCCGGGTCGAGGAACTGCGGCAGGCCATCGAGACTGCGGGATTAAGCCGGGATTCGCTGAAGACCACGTCTTTTGATATCAGCAGGGATACGGTCTACAACAGGAAGACGGAGAAACATGATTTCAACGGATATATCGCGACCCACAATCTCAAGATAGAATTTCCGAGAAACATGGATAAATCGAACAAGCTTCTCGGGGCGATAGTCGAGAAGGTATCGAGTGCCGATTTCAGCATATATTTCACCGTGTCCGATCCGAAGGCACTTAAAGACAGGCTCGTGCAGGAAGCTGTGCAGAACGCCAGGAAGAAGGCAGGGCTGATGGTGGATGCGGCCGGTGTAAAGTTGGGGAAGATACTTAACATCAATTACAGTTGGAGTGAGGTACATTTTCACCGTGAAATGGTGTCGGAATTGCGTTGCAGCGCGATGGTCGACTTTGCCGCGCAACCCGATTTCGAGCCCGAAGATATCGAGAAGTCGGACAATGTCGAAGTAGTCTGGGAGATCATTGA
>JAGLYV010000145.1 GCA_023131975.1 Candidatus Krumholzibacteriia bacterium
GAAGCTACCCGTCTTCATCCTGTAGAAGTAGACCCCGCTCGCGACCTTCGAGCCCGAGTTGGACCTGCCGTCCCATACTTCGTTATATCTTCCGGCATCGCGCTCCTCGCTGACCAGGGTCCGCACAAGTTGACCTGCGACGTTGTATATCTTCAGGCTCACATGCCCTTTCAGTGCCAGATCGAATTTAAGCGTCGTAGCCGGATTGAACGGATTCGGGTAGTTCTGGGCAAGGGACGATACTGCAGGAGTATCGCCTGTGTCACACGGGTAATAATAACCCATCTCGAAAAAATCCAGCGTGGCAGAGAACAGGTCATCTCGAATCGGGTAACCCGCCCCCTCATTTCGGACATACATCATGCTGTGACCGATCCACGATGTGCGTAGCGGATAAGCAGCCGAGTTCAGCTGGGAGGCTGTTATTCCGATGTAATACTGGCTACTGTTGTAGTCGGGCAGCTTCAGCGAATATGCGCCGAGCCCTATCTTACCCAGGACATCGAAGCCGTTGAGCACCGGACATCCACCAAAGACATAGTATGTAATGCCGTCATAGACCCCTCCGCTGACACCGGTCACCAGGGGGCTGGTCACTCCGCCCCCACCCCAGCCACCGGTCAACTCAAAGTAACTGTTGTTCACGAGATCAACGCCACAACAGGTGTGCAGTAGCGCGAGAGCCGAAGAAGCAGGTGATCCATCGAGATCGCCAGCCACGTGGTCACCCATCACCCAGAGGCCGACCTTGTGCTCGGAAAGATCGAGCCAGTTGACAAGCATCTGGGCATCGTTACTCTTGTCGCTATGCGCGGTACCTTCGGTGATGGTTCCGTAGTTCAGGTTACCTGAATCCCAGAAGATGGTCTCATAAGCGTAACGGAGATGGTAGTTCTTCGCTCTGCTTCCGGGGCCGTTGCCCACAAGAGACGAGGGGCTGTTTACGTCATATCTGTCCGGCGGGTGACCGGGAAGAAGACGGAAGACATTGTCCCAGTAAATCTGCACCGTGCCGTCATCGGTCCCCCTGCCATGATAGTCGTCCACAAACAGCACGCCTGAATTCAATGTCGGCAGGCAGGTAACCTCGTATATCCAGCCACCCGACTCCGCGTTCTCCGGATGGGTCGAAAAGTTGCCATCCAGATCGAACGCCTTGAAGTAGTACTTGATCTCATAACCCCTCGTGAAGAGCGAGTCATTGAGGTCGATCATGTACTTGTCCTCAGCCTCGTTGCCGGCGCCTGTGATGGCCGTCGGCATGAGAAAGACTGTCCACTGGCCACCGTCATCGCTTACATACGTCCCGTATGTCCCTTCGAGTGAGGGGCCATAAAGATCGCTCTTCAACCCGTCATCCCCGATATACTCCGCCCATACGTGGCAGTAGATCCTTTCTTCGCCGGTGCCCAGAGTGTCGAGCCCACCAGCCATCAGAGCTGAGCAGCTGACAACAGCGGAATCGCCAGGATCGATCACCGGATCGTCATTGGCCCTCAGGTCGTTCGCCGCGTCGATCCTGACAAAGCTCTCGAGATCGAACTCTTCAGAGGGGAAATTGTCCTGAAACAGATCGAGATCGCGGGTAGACCACTGAGGTCCCGAGGAGTCGTACGTGTAGAGCCGCACATTGTCGTACCACGGCGCGGGAGTGTGGTTGGCACAATTGCCGTATGAATCGAACCATGAGTCGCACATGTCTACCACGCCCAGCATCACCTGTATGTGGTCGCTGTCGACGAGATCACTTATGTAGGCAGAGCTCTGCATGTAACCTTTGTAATAGATGAAGTACCAGTAGCCATAGTCGCGCCATAGCCCCGGGCAGCCGCTCTCGTCGATCGAGCGTACCCCCCAGACGTCGAAAACCAGATTTTGCAGTGGCAGGTCGGAATAAGTCGAATACTTGAGGACCAGCCCACCCATGTTCGGCAGGGAAGCCGGAGGGATCGGTGTGTCCTGATTCTCATCGCATCCGCTGCTGTACCTACCAAGGTCTATGACTGGCGATATGACTATCTCGTCCTGGCAGGGTGCCTCCAGGCCACCCGGACCTATACAGAAAGGAGTGTTGAAAAGCCCGGGAGGATCGACGCTGGGCCAGGCCGACCCGTGGAAAAATACGATCTGGGTGGATACATTCTCTCCACATGGATCGTCCGTGAAAAGATTGCAGGACAGCCCGGCATAACTTCCATAAGGGTTTTCGACATTACCACGCCAGAATCCCGAATTACTGCGTGTTGCTCCGACCGGTTCGTCCTCGAAATCCTCGAAGTTGATGAGTCCGTACAGATCGCTCACCGTGATGCTATCGATGATGCAGGCTCCATCGGTGTTCCACAACCCGTCCTGGTCCGACCAGGCATGGTCAGACGTAAACTTGAACCTCAGCTTGGTACTGACGGTAGCTGCATAGATCCTGTATGTTACCGTCGTATCGATCATCCCCGTATATTCAGCTATGATCCTCTCGTTATACCCGGGCGCCGCTTCGAAGGTGACAAAATCATACTCGGGTTCTGTATCACAACGGATCTTGAAAGAGACATCTGTATATCCAACATACGCAAAGACTCCCGCGTCAAGCGCCTGGCTCCAGTTATTTCCGTACCCCGGCGCCAACTCCCAGGAACAGAGATACCAGTCTGGAGCCTTCGCCCCCGGATCACCCGCGGGCCTTGTCCCACACCACATCGACTTCGTTCCCTCCAGGGCTGTCAGCCCTCCGAACTCGCCACCACCGAGGCCCGCGAAATCGTCGACATGAAAGAAGGTATCGATCTGGGCCGTGTTGTCATGCTTGGTCCACCCCTGCCAGTTCATCGCCTCAAAATCGTACCAGACAAGACAGTAGGTATCGACCGATGCTGAGAGCTGCAGACCTCTCGCGCCCTGATCGATCTCCACGGGGTTCTCATTCTCGTGCAGAGCCTGCATTATACGGATACCGGCCCTGTCGATCTTTCGAGCCTCGGCTGTTTCATGAATCGATAAAGAAATGCTTAAAACACAAGCGAATGCGATAGCACCCCCCAACAACTGCTTTCTCATTGTTCTCCCCTTTCGATCACTTCCGAATCATCCAGGACCCTGTTTTTTTCAAATTCTCTTCCGCACAAACCTTGTTCCAGTCCCCCGTCTACAAAAGATCACCGAAGCAACACCATCTTCCGCGTCTGCTCGAAATTGCCCGTCTTCATCCTGTAGAAGTAGACCCCGCTCGCGACCTTCGAGCCCGAGTCGGATGTTCCATCCCAGGCTTCGTTGTAACTGCCAGGATCGCGGTCCTCGCTGACCAGTGTCCGCACCAGTTGCCCCGCCACGTTGTATATCTTCAGGCTTACATGCCCCTTCAATGCCAGATTGAACTTAAGCGTCGTAGACGGGTTGAACGGGTTCGGGTAGTTCCGGGCGAGAGAAGTGACCGCCGGAATATCTCCCCCGGTCGGGTCTGATACCGCACCCTTGGTCTGCAGCCAGGAACGAAGGATTTTTTCCATAAGTTTGTTTCTTGTCAGTGTGCCCCCGTTTCCATTACGGATATGCATGAAGCTGAATCCGAACCAGGCTGTATGGGTCAACGTACCTTCGGAATTGACGAAGGTGTTTCCTATACCGGCATAGTATGGCATACCACTGAAGTCGGGATACTGGAGCAGGTAGGTCCCCGATTCCGTTTTCTCGAGGACATCGAAATCTTCAAGGAGCGGGCAACTACCGTCGATATAGAAATCTATTCCAGAAAGGACATCAAGCCCCGTGATCAGGGGGATGACCATCCCACCACCATCGGCGCCGCCGGTCATGTCGAAGTAACTGTCATGGACAAAGTTCACTCCGCAATAATCGGTAAGCAGTTCCATTGCGTCCGCTGATCCGCTCAAATGCAGATCGACCGCGACACCGTCCCCCATCACGAGCAGGCCGGGGTCGCTGATATCTGGTAATAGATCCAGCCAGTCGATCAGGAGTCGGCAGTCGTTACTCTTGTCTGCCTCGTGGTTTTCACCGGTTATCGTCCCACTGTTGAGGTTCCCGCTGTCCCAGATTATCCCCTGGTATGCTGCCAGCAGGTGTTCGACTTTAGCCCGGCTCCCCGGTCCGTTCGAGACCGGGTATGCCGGAAAATTCACGTCATACCTGTCGGGAGGACCCATTTCCCACGGCCATATTGCAGCAAAGGTCGCGTCCAAATAATCCTGGACTATTCCCTTCGCCGAGCCTCTGCCATCGAAATCATCGACGTAGAGATTCTGGTTGTTAAAAGTCGGAAGACATGTGAACTCGAAGTAATCCCCGCTGGCCGCGTCTTCTGGCAGTGTCGTACTCTCACTGGCAAGATCATATGCCTTGAAGTAATATTCTACGACATACCCCCGCGTAAGAAGCGAATCGTTCAGGTCGAACATATGCCTGTCCGTGCTGGGGTATCCCGATCCGTGTCTGGCCGAATCTGCCTGGATGATCGTCCAGGTACCGTCATCGCTGTGGTAACTTCCATAGGTCCCTTCGAGCGATGGGCCTGATATATCAGCCTTGAGATCGTCATGACCGACATACTCGCATTTTACATGCATATATACCCTGGCACCTCCGGCGTCCTCCTCGATCCCTCCTCCCAGGGGCGAGGTGCAGGTCAAGACTATCGAATCGCCCGGGTCGATCACCGGATTGTCGGGGGGCCTGATATCGTTCGCCATGTCGGCCCTGATCCAGCTCTCTATATCTGTTCCGGACGGAAAATTATCCTGAAAAAGGTTGAGCGCCCTGTACTGCCACTGGGGACCGTTCGTCTTATAGCGCAGGATCTCGACATTGTCGAAAAGGGGTGATGGCGTGTGTTCGGCGCAATCGCCGTACGAATCGAACCATACATCGCACATATCCATTATCTGGAGTAAAACCTGTATCGAATCGCTCTTGAGCAGGTCGGCAATTCCATATCTGCTGAAATAGTAGTCCCTGTGCCCGCCGCCGTAACCGAAACCCCTGTCTCTCCATTGGTCCGGACAGCCGTCGACGATGCTTCTCACCGACCAGTTGTAGTAGACGAGATTTCCATAGGGAAGATCCCCGTATACAGTAAAGGTCAGGATGGCTCCCCCGAGGTCCGCCTGATCGGCCGGCGAGATAGCCAGGTCCTGGAATTCATCCCTTCCGCTGGAATATTTTGTCATATCTATGACCGGTGACATCACGCCCTCCCTCTGGCAGATATCGCCCTCTTCATAGAAGGCAGGCTCGCACCAGGGAGTCACATACATCCCCGGATACTCGAGACTGGGAAAACAGGTATTATCCCAGAAGGCGATCATCGTAGTGGAGTTCTGGTTGCACGGGTCGCTGTCTTGAATACCGCCCCTGAGATTGGCGTATGTTCCGAAAAACTCCCCTGTATCCGCATACCATATTCCGACTGATCTGTCTCCCACCTCGGCAGATTCGAAATCTTCAAAATCGATTAGCCCTCTGTTATCACTGATCGTTATGCTGTCAATGATGCAGGCGCCGTCTGAGTCCCATAGACCGTCCTCATCGCTCCAGGCACCGTCCGACGAAAAATGGAACCTCAGCTTGGTCATCGCCGATGGTGGCGCGAAAAAACAGGAAATCACAGTATCCACAACACCATCCAGCGCGATCAGCTCTTCCCATGGCATAATAAAGTACTTGTTGTATTCAATCCTGAGAAAATCATATTCCTCTTCCGAGTCGACTCTGACCCGGAACGATAGAGTGACTCCTCCAAGAAAGGAGAACGGTTCGGTGACCAGAGACTGGTACCAGCGGTTCCCGTAACCGGGCGCGCTGTTCCAGCCGCACATATATGGCCCGACCCCAGGTCTGGCTCCACACCACATTGATTTGCTTCCTTCAAGCGGAGTCAACCGGCCATAGTCGCCTCCGCCGAGACCGGCAAAATCGTCCACATGCCAGAATGTGTCGTGTTGCGCCGTCTGATCGATCGATGTCCAGCCCTGCCAGTCTCTCACCTCAAAATCATATCTTACAATATGGAAGGTGTCGACCGCCGCAGGAGCCATGACGTTGCCGGTCAATTCGTACAACGCGCCGGCATAATCATCCTTCGACCATTCTTTCTGGAGAAAGACCGGCTTCTTTTCCGGTTCACGTGCTCTTGAATTGGAGACAGGAAATGAGATGACCAGCAACGAAATGACTATCAATGCCGAAATAACAATCCGCGTGAAAATAACGGGAATGGATCTTCGCATGATCTCCCCCCATTTTGAGAGATATGCCCAACGTGATGCCGCCCTGGTCTGGAGCTGGTATCGGGAAACAGAGCTTCTCCTGAACCTGTCTGCCGGAGGGGGGTTCTGCGAATCGTGCCACGACAACAATCTCAATACCCGGAAACCGGAAAATGACGTACACGAGGCGCCGACATCCTGTTCAGATGAAACTGGCTGTAGTTCCCTGTCTGGCTGTGGTTCTGATTCTCACCTATATATAGTTTATACCACAAATACCGGAATATTTCAATGTTCTAGTTAATCT
>JAGLYV010000146.1 GCA_023131975.1 Candidatus Krumholzibacteriia bacterium
CCTTCCTTACCATATCCGAGGTAGATGATCTCGGCCACGCCATATGTGCCGAAGAAATGCATATGTTCCCATCCGGTAACAGGACCGCTCTGGTCTTCGAAATGAACTGACTTTATTTCCGGATGGAACAATCGTAGAGCCTTTCCCCCAAGTAAGGCCTGCTCAAAGAAGTGGACTTTCTTTTTTATAGTCCCCGTACGTCCATCAAGTCCCTTTGTCAGATCGACGCTGGTTCCTTCGAAATTCTTTACGAACAGGTAATCTCCACCTCTGATTTCCCCTGCATCACGAAGCTCGTTGACGGTATGCTTCAGAATTGCGGCATGTCGCAGGATAGGATCTTTTAAAACGCCTTTTTGTATTTCAGCACGGCGGTGGATCGTCCCTGTGATAGAAGAATAGATGAAAAATACTGCCAGCACTGCATAAGCTATCTTCCTGTTCGATATTCTGTCAAGCAGGATGCCGATTAGTATCCAGAATGGGACAAGAGGAAGGTATAGATAATAGAAATAGCTATGCCTGATTAATGGCAGAACCGGGCCAAGGAGCAATAGAAATAAAATTACCGCTTTTAGAAGCGGTACTCTGGTTTGTCGAAATCGCCAAACAATAATGGACAGAATAGTAGGTAGTATCAATCCCCAGATGGCTAGAGACGGCTGATATTGCGGTATTTTGTCTGGGAAGTAGTCCCAAAACCGGATTAGCCAGGCGGAATAGGTCAGGAGATTCCAGATGATATTTACACCGAAAGCGGATTCATATGGGTCTCCAGCCGGGCGTAGGTTAAAGGAGCCCGATAAAACGAGAAAGAGTATGCCGATGATAGATCCACTAAGACCGAGGACTAACCGTCGCCTCTTTGAAGTAGGGATACATATTGCAAGTCCGGGGAGCATGAGTAGTGATGCTTCCTTACATAACAGTGATAATGTCGCGGCTAACAGGGTGCCCGCCGCGGAGATTGTCCCCTTTGCCATGTATAAATGTACGGTAAGCAGCACAAAGAAGGTCATGGATACGTCCTGGATGCCGCTGATCCAGTGCATCGGAAGAAACGCGACCGGAGTCACAAGAAACAGTAGAGCTCCATAGGTCGCTACCCGGTCGTCCAGCCCAAGCCGTTTCGAGATTCTCTGGATGAGTCCAGCGTTGATGAGATGGAGAATTACGACCACAAGGTGATAGTACCCGGATGATGTCCTGAACAGTTTCCACCCTGCCTGAAAGAAGAGCCTGATCGACAATATCCGTTTGATGGAATCCGGGAAATCCTCAACTCCTGAAGCTCGCAGGAGGAATCGAAGGTCATCAAGGCTGAAAGAGATCTTTAAGGCAGGCCAATATAGTATTGCTGCGCTCAACAGCAACAGGATGTAGATATTAAACCGTTTTAAATCTTTAGTTTCTCTCATTCCACAACTTCTAATCGGGAACGCAAAAATAGTCAAGTCCAGTATTGCCCACCACTTTTACTCAAAGAAATCAAAAGGATAGAGTGTCCAGTGACGGTATCTGCCTGACTGCAGTTATCGCTTGCTATCGCACCGATTCGCGTACTAGAATCGTCCCATCATTTACTTTAATCAAAGGAGACGCTCATGCGACTACTGATCCTTCTTATGGTTGTTTCCCTGATGGTAGTGGGCTGCGAGGGCCCCACAGGCCCGGCGGGCGAAGACGGAAACGCCAACGTCAAGACGGGGACGATCTCGCCGACAAGCGCGGAGTGGTTGTGGCAGGGGGCCTATGATTTTCAAACAGGCACGGGTACATGGACGAGCTACTTTACCCGATACGTGAATATCCCGGTGGCGGAGATCACGCCCGACTTCATCTCGACCGGACTGGTGCTTGTGTTCTTCGAAGCAGTCCCGGGATCCGGCGAGTGGGCGCCCCTGCCTTTCCAGTTCACATCTTTCGGCTCGCAGTACAACTTCAACATAGTGTACGAAGTAGAGGAGGGTGTGATCCGCCTCCACTACTTCTACTCGATCAACACCGCGGGCGCGACAGTCCCGACTCTCGAGACCGCTGTGATTCCCACATATACATTCAAGTATATGGTGATCGAGGGGACGGAGCTCCAGGCCATGGCGGCAAGCGAAATCGATATCTCCGACCATGACCGCATCACGGAATACCTGGCGTCGCCATTATTCTAAGGTCATTGGAGTACACACGGTGTGCTTAAGTTTCGGGACTACCCAAAAGGGACAGGTATCAACGCATCAGGACCATCTTTCTTGACTGGGACCATTTTCCAGTCTTGATGCGATAGAAGTAAATTCCGCTCGAGACAGCAGTGCCTCCCTGGTCTAGTCCGTTCCAGGTCGCCTTGTGGATTCCTGCCGACTTCTGTTTATCGACGAGGTGAGTTATCCTGCGGCCCGATGCATCGAATATTTCGATTGATACATGGCCAGCCTCCGGCAGGGAGTATGTGATCTCGGTTGTGGGGTTGAATGGATTCGGATGGTAAGGGACAGTATAGCAGAAATGCAGCGTATGTCAATGTTAGAGCCGTCCGATAATTCTTGTAGAGTGATAAAGGAAGGGATATAATCGAATTATTCTACACAGCGCTCTTTGGGATATTGGCCGTTAGCTCCGGAGATATTGAGAAAGGAGATTTGTTTATGAAGAACATAGAAATGACCGTCGAAGGAGAGACCCTTATCATTAAAGTAGATCTGTCCAAGGACTTCGGTCCATCCAAGTCGGGCAAGACCATCATAGTGGCTTCCACGGAGGGGAATGTGTCCGTCCTGGAAAGGGAGGAGAAGATAGGGTTGAATATTTATCGTTATCCTGAATAAGCATTATTTTCACTCTGCCCCATGAACCAAAAGGGAGTGCCCGCAGTTCAGGACGCTCTCATTGACAATTTAGCGTCTGCAGAGTAGACGCTGAAACATGAAACAAAGGGGACCTCTAACAAGGAGTTTCGATATGAAGAAAATTACCTCGTTACTATTATTCCTGTCTCTACTGCTGTCATTCGCTCTGCTTCTGACATCATGTGAAGGCGAACAGGGTCCCGTTGGCCCGGCTGGTGTAGATGCGAAGTTCACGATCACGACAGTGAGTTTTACCGGTGAGGATGCCGGCATCAGCGGCAGTTCATCTTATTGCAATATCGTTATTCCGGAGATAACACAGGATGTTATCGACAACGGGGTCGTTCTGGTCTATCTGAACACCTCTACAGGTGTCTCAATGGCTAACGAGTGGATCTTGATGCCGTTCAGCGGAGCCTTTAGCGGCGAAGTCGCTGTATTCGGTTGTGCTTACGAGCCTGGAACACTCATGCTCTCTTTCACCACAACAGCGGTTGAGTGGCCCTTTCCCGCGGCAGTAAATTATCATTTTAAGGTCGTTACGCTAACCGGAGCCCTACAGGGCAGTGTCAATATGGAAAACTTTGAAGAAGTCAGGTCCTATTATTTGAACGGGCAGCGGGTGCTGGAATAAGGGAAAAGATCCCTGTCTTCTAAAAATATCATCCGAGCGAAATCGATGGTGCAGTCTTCCAACCATAGGTTTTGTCCTGATCGGTCCGGTCTCAGGTGGCTCAACCAGTCTGGATTGTGGTCAATCCTGACTCTGAGTTGATTCGATGAGTCCATTTGAGGTGAGCCATTCAAGCAACTCGCGGATTACCACCTCATGAAATTCTTTCGACCTGATACCCAGGTGTCCTGTGTCCAACCAGACAACCGTTTTTGGCTCCCGCGCCGTCTCATGAAGAATCCGACTGCACCGCACCGGAATACGCGGATCGACTGATCCATTCAGCATAAAGAGGGGGCGAGGCGAAATGTCCGCGACATACTTAAGCGGCTCGACGGGGGAGGTGAGTACGGCGCACATCCAGCCGGCAGGGACCGCAACGATGGAAGGTAAATGGAGGTCAGACCGGACCAGGAACTCGATGTCACCTGCACCGAATAATATCGCTCCAGCTGTTATGCGCCGGTCCGCTGCCATTGTGGCTGGTACGAACAGCGCGCCAAGGCTCCCACCTGCGAGGATAATCCTGTCCGGTATGACATCATCTCTCGTCAACAGATAGTCTATCCCGAGCATGACCGACGGCACGGTCTCGAGTACAGCCCTGCGCATGCGCGGCAGCGATCCGACAAACTCCAGGGCACTGAGTTTTTTCTTCTTTCCTTCGTACGGATAATCGAGTGCAAGAAGGATGATGCCGCTCGTACCGTCAAGATAATCGATTGTTTGGCGGCCGGTGACCAATCCTCCGAGAATCACCAGCGCGGGATACCGTTTTTCTTCACCAGCGGGTACCTTGAGGCACGCCGATACGGCAATGCCGTTGTCATTCCGTAAATCGACCGATTGGAAAAGATGTCCGCCATGCCGCTCGTCGATCGTCACCTCCACAGAAGTGAGCATCCCGCTCATTACGCCGAACTTATCTCGATAGTCGCAACGCCTGAACCATTCCCCGGTTACATATACAGCAGCAACGAGCACGCATAGACCGACAAGCACAGCCAGAACGTGGCGAAGATGGTGCATCGTTATGGTCCCCGTGATTCGGAACATTCACACTCTTTCATTCGCTGTAATGGCGATCAGCATCATTTCAGCAGGATCATCTTTTTAGTCTCTATGAAGGTCCTCGCCGTCAGCCGGTAGAAATACACCCCGCTCGCCGTCTTCGATCCATTGTCACGGAGCCCGTCCCACTGCTCGTCGTAATGCCCGGCCGGCAGGGTGCCGCTGACCAGTTCCCTGACCTGCTTTCCCGCTGGATCGTAGATCCTCAGTGTCACAGGGGACTGCTCTTTCAGCCCGAACCTTATCGTCGTAGCGGGATTGAAGGGGTTGGGGAAGTTCTGCGCCAGGAATGTCGCATCCGGCAGGGGTTCGGGATCGTCCCCGGTTACCTGCTCGAAGCAGAGCACGGCATATCCGCTATCGTTACCGTGGACGTCCACCGCTGCGATCTTGTAGCAGAATCCCGAGTCCCATGTCCATTCGCCGTCGAATGTCATCGTGCTGCATGTCGTCGCGATAAGGTTGTCGGGTTCGGGATCGAATGTCGGGTCTGTCCCACGATAGATGTTATACCCGCCGAGGTCTGTTTCGGTATTTGGCAACCATGTGAGCTCGAGCCCCTCTGGCAGGTACGACTGTTCGCCTGCCAGCCCAAGCGGCGGGCACGGGCCGAGGTTGTCGATGGAGGACGCGCTGTCGGGCGCCGAATCCCAGAAGGTGAACTGGTCGGCGGTGTTTGCCGTGATCACGAACCAGTGCATACCGTCTTCGACACCATCGATGAAATCATGCAGTGTCTCGCAGGTATAGGCGTATTCCTCCCAGTAGTGCGCCTCGACGCTGGCGACCCACTCCCAGGCCGCCGCCGCTCCGAACTGGATATCGGTCCGATATGCCGTTCCCTCAAAATCGAGGCCGACCGCGCCGGGAGATGTCACGATTGAGCCATCCCGTATCCCGTCCCGCATCATCGTCATCGTCGGTGGCGATGAAACGCTCCGCCAGATGGTGTAGTGAGTGATCAGCTCCTCTGGATCCTCGTCCATTCGTATCGGTGACCACTCTATCAGGACATTGCCGCCCTGATCGGCCGGGACATCGCTTGCGTCGGTTATCACTGGCGCCGGATCGCCCCAGTACCCGTGCCTGTCGTACTTCTGGGCGTAGATCTTCGTGTCATCGTCCAGATACCTGTCATCGATCCAGGTAACAATGATTCCGCCGTCGGCTGTGGCGATTGCCCTCGAATGGTACTGATAAGCAGGGTAGGAGGTGAGGTTCAGCCCGTTCGGGTACCATTTACCCGTTCCGTTCGCCTCTAACCTCTGGCCGAAGATTTCATTGTTGTAGTAAAACCGGCTATCAGTCCACAGGATTATCGCCCCGCCGTGGCCGTCGGAGACGATTTCATGATTGTACTGGACATATTCACCGTAGGCTACCGCCACGCCGTCGGTATTCCAGTCTGACCCGCCTGCGAAATCAACGTGCTGCGCGTATATGTCGCTAGTCCCGTTGCGGTGATCATCCCAGGCTATTATCGCTCCGCCCGCACCGTCATATGTTATGCGCGGATCGTACTGATTGTCCGGATAAAAGCATACGGATATTCCGC
This sequence comes from Candidatus Krumholzibacteriia bacterium, assembly GCA_023131975.1. Taxonomy (GTDB): domain Bacteria; phylum Krumholzibacteriota; class Krumholzibacteriia; order Krumholzibacteriales; family Krumholzibacteriaceae; genus JAGLYV01. The sequence continues at coordinate 6,143 of JAGLYV010000146.1, forward strand.
CGCCGAGAGACCATATCCTCGATCCATCACTCAGAAGCCTCTCAGCCATGATGTTAAGGTCGGACGGATAGTCATCCTGCCAGGCTATTATCGCCCCCCCGTTCATGTCGGAGATGATGCATGGAGAGGACTGGCTGCCGGACCCATCATCCACGACATTGCCGTTGACGGTCCACGCGTAGCTGCCGAGATAATTGATCTTCTGCGCGTATATGTCGTTGCTTCCTGATCGATAATCCTCCCATGTGATTATCGCTCCGGAGCTGCCGTCGGTCGTTATGTCCAGATTCTGCTGGTAATCCGCGGCCTGGCAGACGGGGACCCCGTTATATGTCCAGGGCATG
>JAGLYV010000147.1 GCA_023131975.1 Candidatus Krumholzibacteriia bacterium
GGAAAAACAGAAAGGGATAACGCAGGTCGGAAAGAACAAGATAGCGCCGCAGCAAAGACAACAGAGCTGTCAGGCGCCAAATATCCGCGCCAGCACTGAATGAACGCCGAAACACCTGAAAAACCATGTCAAGGAAAAACATGAAAATATTTTGGAAATTTATGAGATAATTCGAATGAGCCTGAAACGATTTGAATGACCCTTTGAATGCTTTTGGGATATTTTGTGAAGGCCCTGAACCCTGTTTAAAGTGTATGAAAAATTCTGTGAATGGTTTGTGAAAAGCTTCATGAGTGGTTTGGTGAAAAGTCTTGTGGATGGGTTGGGAATGGTTCGGGATTGGATGTTTTGTGGATAGGCTTGGATGGTTCATGAATGATTTGTGGGTGGTTCGCAATATCACGGATTACTGACCTTAATCCCCCCCCCCCCCCTGCGTTCACCATACTATTTTCCATATGGTCACCACGCAATATTCCTGAAATCATCGGCTCAGTACTCTGGCATTCGGTTGACAAGACAAGTCAAATCTGGTTTCCTTAGCCCCACGGTTTGTGGCCTTTCGGTGTAACTGAAAATTCGTTGTTACACACATGCTTTTTGCCACTGCCAAAGGCTTTTTTCAATTACAGACTTACTCTGATAGCCCAATGATTTTTTGACGGGATGAGGCAAATGTGGGCAAGGAACTCTGATTCTATTCATAGCTGATGATTATCGAAAGTATCAGCGACAAAGGAGACGGTCCCAATGAGTGATATCCTCGAAAAAGCAAAAGCCGATGGAGTGGTTTTCATTGAACTCGAGTTTACCGACATCTTCGGTACACTGAAATCGATCGAGATCCCCGTAGTCCATCTGAGGACCGCTCTTGAAAAAGGTGTATGGTTTGACGGCTCCTCGATCCGCGGATTCGCCCGTCTCCGGGAAAGCGATATGTATCTGATCCCTGAGCCTGAGAGTTACGCGGTACTCCCCGGGGAAGACGAAAGCAGAAGAACCGCCCGGTTCATCTGCGATATCTATACTCCTGATGGCAACCTGTTCGAAGGCGACCCGAGGGCGGTACTCAAAAAAATCGTCTCGGAAGCGGAAGAGATGGGATACAAGTTTAATGTAGGACCTGAGGTGGAATTCTACCTGTTCAAAAAACTGGAGGACGGAAGCTACACCACACCTGAATTCGATACGGGATCATACTTCGACAGCAGTTCCAGAGACATCGGCAGCGATATCCGCAAGGAGATCATGTGCGCCCTCAAGATATTCGGCATCAATTCGGAGAGGGCTCATCACGAGGTCGGAATCGGACAGCATGAGGTCGGATTCAGATATGGCGACGCGGTCAGTACCGCTGACAAGGTGATCATCCTCAAGAAATTGGTAAAATCGATCGCTCACAAACATGGCCTTATCGCCTCGTTCATGCCGAAACCCTTTTTCGGCAAGGCCGGCACGGGCATGCATGTACACTCCTCCCTGTTCGGGATGGACGGCAGCCCGATCTTTTATGACGAAAATGATCCACATAGACTATCCCCGATCGCGAAACATTTTATCGCCGGCCTTCTGACCTACATCAGGGAGATGTGCCTTATCACAAACCCGACTATTAATTCTTACAAGCGTCTGGTCTCCGGATATGAGGCCCCCGTCTATGTATGCTGGGGCAGCAAGAACCGTTCGTCGCTCGTCAGAATTCCCCACTTCACGAAAGGCCGCGAATCTTCAGTCAGGGCGGAACTGAGGTGTCCCGACCCGAGCGCCAATCCCTACCTTCTCTTTGCCTCCATACTGAAGGCGGGACTGGAGGGGATAAAGAACAACCTGGAGCTTATGCCAGAGATGGAAGATATCGTTTACGATGTCTCCCCGGAAGAACTGGCATCACAGGGTATAGACATCCTGCCTCAATCGCTCTCCCAGGCCGTATCTCTCTTCAGAGAGAGCAATTTGATGAAAGATCTCCTCGGCAAGGAATTGTTCACCAAGTATGCCGACGCGAAGGAGAGAGAAGCCTTCGATTTCCGCGTGGCCGTTACGGACTGGGAGATCGAAAAATATATCGATAAGTGTTGAAAGAGGCCTTTCAAAAGTGTTGTAAAGAGACGTTTCAAAGATGGCTGTTCCCACCACCCGGCATGGGGGGGGG
>JAGLYV010000148.1 GCA_023131975.1 Candidatus Krumholzibacteriia bacterium
AGGAGTATTTTCTGACATCATGGAGCGATATCTCCCGGAGATGTGGTGCCCTGCAAAGGGTTTACATGGATAGGCTGCAATCCATGGATGCTGTCCCCTTTGAAGTGGAAGAAACTGAATTAAAGAGTAGCACGGGGGTTCACGCAGACAGAGATGGCATCCTCGCCCCCCTCGCGGACAGGATAAAGTCGTGGATCAACGAGGGCTGTCTGGTGACTTTCCTCTGCAGTGAGGGAAATATGCAAAAGATGGAACACCTCCTGGAGGGATATTCTCTCCCGGTTCACAGGTCTTCCAGCCCTTTTCTTTCCGACCTGGAAGAGATAAGGAAGGGCCGTCTCGTCCTCAGGGAGGGAAGAATAACGAAGGGATTTTCATATCCCCGGCTGAAAACGGTTATCGCAGGCGAAGAGGAGATATTCGGAAAGAAGACAAGGGGGAAAAGAAGGGCACGCGCCAGGGAGGGATATTTTCTCAGGTCATTCGGAGAGCTGGAGAAGGGGAACTTCGTTGTCCATGTGGATCATGGCATAGGCCTTTATCTAGGGCTCGAACGATTGACATTTGGCAACACGGAGAACGACTTTCTGCTGCTTGAGTACAAAGAGGGAGACAGACTCTATATCCCTGTGGACCGGCTGAACCAGATCCAGAGATATATCGGTCCCGATGGCCATATTCCGGATGTGGACAAACTTGGCGGCACATCCTGGGAAACGGTCAAAAAGAAGGTTAAACAGTCGGTGCGAAAGATCGCCGAGGGGCTTGTTTCAATCTACGCCGCCAGAGAGGTAATGAATGGGCACAGATTTGCTCCTTCCGACAGGCATTATGAGGAGTTTTCATCTTCCTTCGAATTTGAAGAGACGCCCGATCAGGCAAGGGCTATTGAAGATGTTTACTATGATATGGGCGATCCAAAACCGATGGACCGGCTTGTATGCGGCGATGCCGGATTTGGAAAGACAGAAATCGCGCTCAGGGCATCCTTCAGGGCTTCTATGGATGGAAAGCAGGTGGCGATCCTGGTGCCTACGACTATCCTCGCGGAACAGCATTACCAGACATTTGCCGGAAGGTTTGATAAATATCCAGTCCGCATAGAGGTCCTGAACAGGTATAAAACAAGCGGCCAGCAGAAGAAGATAGTAGAGGATATAAACAGAGGTCTCGTGGACATCACTATCGGCACGCACAGACTCCTGCAGAAAGATGTACAATTCAAGGATCTCGGGCTGGTGATTATAGACGAAGAACAGCGCTTTGGCGTAGCTCATAAAGAGAGACTCAAAAAAATGCGGGCACTTGTCGATGTGCTTACCCTGACTGCGACTCCGATACCGAGGACGCTGCAACTGTCTCTCGTAGGGATGAGAGACCTTTCCGTTATTGATACTGCCCCGCAGGAACGCCGCCCCGTGGAGGTTCACATATGTGAATTCAATGATGATGTTATAAGAGACGCGATACAGCGTGAGCTTGCAAGAGGGGGGCAGGTTTTCTTTGTTCATGACAGGGTGAGGTCCATACACAGTATTGCGCGTTTTATAGGAAAACTGATTCCTGAGGCAGAAATAGGCGTGGCGCATGGACAGATGAAGGCAAAGGAACTTGAGGACATCATGGTTAAATTCGTCCGCAGAGATTTCAACGTCCTCGTCTGCACCACGATAATAAGTTCCGGCGTCGATATCCCCGCGACCAACACCATAATACTAAATCGAGCGGACAGATTCGGGCTTTCCCAGCTGTACCAGCTGAGAGGAAGGGTTGGCCGAGGAAATGAGGACGCGTACGCGTATCTCCTGATCCCTGAAGAATCCATTCTTTCGCGGGATGCCAGAAAGAGACTTGGCATAGCAAGGGAGTTTTCGGAGCCGGGGTCAGGGTTCAAGGTGGCAACTCATGACCTGACCATAAGGGGCGGAGGAAGTATTCTGGGCGTATCTCAATCAGGACATGTGTCCGCTATCGGCTATGAACTCTACACGGAGTTGATGGAAAAAACCATCAGGAAACTGAAGGGAGAAAAATATCCGGAAGAAGAGATAGATCCCGAGATACACTTCGGCATACCCGCCTTTATACCGGATGATTTTGTTGCGGACATGCATACCAGATTGATGACGTATAAGAAAATATCTATGGCCTCTTC
>JAGLYV010000149.1 GCA_023131975.1 Candidatus Krumholzibacteriia bacterium
CGGCCGCCAGGGCAGCTCGACCGGGGTTGCATATCGCGCCTGGCGGCAGGCCGCGTACCCTGTAAGTATTATATGGAGAATCGACCTTGAGGTCCTTGTACCAGAGGCGGCGCTTTCTGCCTCCCAGAGCGTAGGCGACCGTCGGGTCCGCCTCGAGCCGCCAGTTCTCCCTGAGCCTGTTATGATAGACTGCCGATATTCTCGGCATCTCGGAGTTGTAAACGGCCTCAGCCTGTACTATAGAGGCGAGTGTGACGATTTCGTTCATCGTCATATCCAGCGAATCGGACAATTCTCCGACAGCCATCCCGTATACCCTGTAAAATCGGTGTACTATCCGCTTCACCGCCTCACGTGGTTCCAGCGGCCATTCGAACATATATGTATCGGGGAAGAGATATCCCTCCAGAGACGGAGCCGTAATACCGAGCTCCGCGATGAAAGCAGAATCGCCGGCTGCCTCCACCACGGCAGCCGAATCGACCTCCAGTTCACGGAACAGGACCGATGCTATCTCGGTCACCATCAACCCCTCAGGGATCACGACCCTGGTATAGTCGACAGCTCCCGACACGAGTTTGCCCAGTACACTTGACACACTCTCGCCCTGCCGGAACAGGTATCTTCCCGACTGGATCTTCGTCTCTCTCCTGGTAAGCCAGGCGGCCCAGCGAAAGACGTTTGGCCGGGTGATTATCCCTCTATCTATCAGATCGTCCTGGACCTGGTTGAATGTGGAGCCCGGCATCACCTTGATCGAGATACGTCTCGAATCCTGCAGGCCTGAATCGCTGTAATACAACCCGCTGAAATGGACCCCGGCCAGTACGAGGAAAGTGATCGCTACAGATATTATTATAGTTGTCTTATACATCTTTTAACCGAAACACCTTTCAACCCCCGATTTCCTCGAGGTAACTCTGCAACATCAGAACGGCGGCGAGCTTGTCGATATCCCCGGCCTTCTTTATCCTGCCCTCCTGCTTCATCACCCTCTCCACCTCGAGGCTCGACATCCGTTCGTCCCGCAAAACCACTTCTACCCCGCACCTGTCCCGAAGATTATCCGCAAGCAGGCGTGAGCGCTCCGTGCCCTCTATATCGCCCCCGCTCATCGACATCGGCTTGCCGATCACGATGGTCGGGACTCCATACTCTTCGACCAGCCCGGCGATATGTTCTATCAATCTCTCTCCCGCGCCCTCTTCGAAGGTAGCAAGTCCCTGCGCGGTGATGCCAAGCTCGTCACTTAGAGCAAATCCCGTCCTTTTCGTGCCGGGATCGATACACAGGATCCTCGGTTTCATATTCGTCTCCAATGTACCGGGAATATTAGTCCAGGGTACCCACTTATTATATCATTCTTTGCGCTTGATGACTACAATGGTGAGATCGTCGTTCGCTCCCCTGGGGTAGGAAAAGCGGTTAACTTCTTCTACGATAGCGTCTTTGATGCGTTCAGCAGAATAGTCGCGAATAGTCGCCAGAAATGGATGAAGCCTCTCTTCTCCGTACAATTCGCCCTTATTGTTCTCAGCCTCGGTGACTCCGTCGGTGGTGATCACTATCGAGTCGCCCGGAGCCAGCCCTGTCTTTCTGCCCTCATATGGAAAACCCGGGGACACTCCCAGTATCAGCCCGCTGTAGTCGAGTTCCTCCACCTCTCCATCGGCCCGGAGTACCACGGGGAAAAAATGACCGGCGTTCGAGTAGTGTATCTCATGTTTCTTGAAGTTGACGCAGCCGTAGAACATCGTGGCAAACTTGTCGGACGAAGTCAGATCGCACATCACGTCGTTAAGCCTTCCCACGACCGAGACGGGGTCTTCCATCCTGTCCATCATCGACCGGAGCGAAGCCTGGAGCGACGCCATCAGCAACGACGCGGGCACTCCCTTGCCAGACACATCAGCCACGGCGAAAGCCATATGACCGTTGCTTTTAATAAAATCGTAATAGTCTCCTCCGACCTGCTTGCTCGACACGCTCATGCCGGCTGCCTCGTACCCATCCAGCTCGGGCGGCTTCGAAGGAAGAAGATTGAGCTGTATCGTCCTCGCGATATTCAGTTCCTCCTCCATCACCTTCTTCTCGACTACCTGCTCGAGAAGATCGATACGGGTAAGCGACGCCGCTATCTGCGAGGCGAGCATCGCGAGAAGGGCCTGTTCCTCTGTGGAATACCTGCTGGCGTCCTCTTTTTCACCGAGAAGGAGGACAGCCACGCATCGTCCCTCGTGCAGCACCGGCACGATGAGCTCGTACCGCGCGAATCTGCGGACTATCCCCGGCATGGTCTCGACCGCTTCACGGATCATCTTTCTGCCGGGACGGAGGAAAGTCCTGGCACGAAGGTTCAGGAATCCCATCCCCTCCATGAAATCCAGCCGGGTGATCGGTTCACCGTACCTGATCATGATCTTGATCACTTCCAGAGCGTATGGGTCCTCGTCCTTCAACGCGAATATCTCATCGCAGAAGACCGTTTCGACTTCGCGCGTGCTGAATACCTCTCCAAGGGTCGAATTGGTCTTTTTCCGCATATCATCCAGCTCTACGACCGAAAGGAGCTCGCTGCTCAGGTCCCTTATCCTCACTCGTATGCTCTTCTCTTCGCGGACCAGGATCTTCTCCACCCATTCTTCCACCCTGCTCAGGACCGGCTGGAATATTATGAGAAAGAGGATGATCAGGCCCGTCTCGATAAACTCGAACCTGGTTCCCGAAAACCTGTAGAAGAACTCGGTGATCTGCTTGATCGTAAGCACATATATCGACGCTAAGACAGCTACCGTAGTGCCGTAGAATATCCCCTTGCGGACGATCAGCCGGATATCGAGGAACTGATACCTTACGATCGCGATGGCTATCGACCCGCCGCCGACTATCAGCGCGGCATTGATGAAAGCGGTGATGATTGCCTGCTCGAACTTAATCTCGATAAAGAAAGGTACGGTCCTGCCGAGGGCGTATATGACCGTACAGAGTCCCAGGCCGAAGATCACTACTCTGAGCTGTCTTCTGACCCTCGGAGAAATATCGAGTTTGAACGAATTCGCCAGTAGTACTACCGAAAAGGCGGCATACGAGATATTTACCAGGGAGAAGAATGTCTTGTGTGCCTTGAAAAGAAATTCCATCAGAACATTCATGAACTGCGCGAGCTTCGTCACAAACGACTGGACCGCCGCGGACGGCAGATTGGCATTGATCAGAAAATTGAAGGTATTTTCCGGGACCACCCTTTCCAGCAATACGAGGACGAGGATCAGGTGAAAGATATGAGGTATGAAAAGTATGAACGTATAGGCCCTGATATATTTCCAGACAGCCCGCCGCTTCGGATAGACAAGCGCGAACAGGACAAGGGAGGGAAAGAAGAACTCCCAGGTATAATTGAAGTTATCCATGAGGTTCTCGAAAAGATATGTCCCCTCCTGGAGATTCTGTTCGAGGATGACCCCTATAGCGCCCAGAATCGGCCCGATACCGGCGAAAAACAACACCAGCGCGGTCGCCCATCCCACAATATCCCGCGAGGAATATTTCAGGATCATGATACCAAGAAAGAATATCAACGCACCGTTGATAAAATAGAAAGAGGCTAAAAATGACGAGGTGGCCATCTGGTTAACTCCAAATCGATCAAATGGATCAGTTCTACCCGGGAAACCGCTCCACTATCAGTTACGCTCAGAGGCAACAACAAGTTCCCTGAAAAGAAGTGGCAATCGCGGCGAGTCGATCAACGACCCTTATATTTACTCCACATCATCCACATTCTTGATCAGCGTAACTTTCATCCCTCGATCCGGAAGTTTCTCAAAAATGAGAGAATCCATCATCGCTTTCATAATGTAGATCCCCCTGCCGCGCTGGTGGTGTATATCTGATGGATCCGGAATATGCTGCAGGTAATCCTCGTAATCAAACCCTTCCCCCGAGTCGAACACTTCCACTACCATCTGATCCTGTTTACGATGAAAGATGACACTGACCAAAGTGCCTTCGACGCTTTTGTTGCCGTGTTCAAGCGCGTTTGTGCAAGCTTCGATCACCGAGATCGAGATCTCGTTGAGGGCCGAGTGGGAAAATCCCATCTCACTGGTCACTTCACCGCAGATGAGATCTATCATATTCAGCCACTGGTAGCTGCTGGGAAATTGCATGATAATCGTTTCGTTCATAACGGTTTCGGATCCCTCCTCCCGGTGCGCATATATCAACGATTCATCTATAGCTGGCTACAGCCTTCTCCTCATCATCGAAACACTCGAAAATGAGGTTCAACTTGGTAACGTACAATATGCTCTGAATTTTATTAGAAACGTTAAGAAGCTTCAAGTCTCCTTTGTTCCTTCTCAAAGTCGTGTAACCGGTAATAAGTATACCCATTCCCGTACTGTTCATCCACCGCACCCCGGAAAGGTTGACGATGATGTTCTTTTTTCCGTCCTCGATAAGCTTGTGAACGATATCCCTGAACTCGTCCGCGTCGGCCCCCCCCATAAGCTTTCCTGTAATATCCAGGATCACCGTCTTTTCGGACTCCCTTGATCTCAGTTTCACCATGACCTCCGGCAAAACGAGAGCATTGACTCCATATCGGGTGGAAGTGGGGCCTCGAAACTCATCAATTCCTCTTTCTTCGGATGAAAGAACGAAAGCTCACCGGCATGCAGCGCCTGTCGTTCGATCATTGAAAGGACCTGCCTCGACTTATCGAGATCGAACTTGCCCAGCGAACCTTTCCTGATCTTATTCCCGCCATACACTGGATCACCAATAACAGGATGCCCGACATGCGCCAGATGCACTCGTATCTGATGTGTCCTGCCTGTTCCGAGCTTGATTTTAATATACTGCAGGGGGCCGAAAGTGTCTAGGACATAGTAGTTTGTGTTGGCCTGTCGTCCCCCGCGATGGATGACAGCCATCTTTTTCCTGTCGGATGAAGATCGGCCTATCGGGAGGTCTATCTCTCCCTCCTCGGCCGGCATTCCACCCCACACAAAGGCGAAATATATCCTCTTTACCTTCCGTTCCTGGAGCTGTCGGCTCAGCGAGATATGAGTAATATCATCTTTCGCCACGACCAGAAGACCCGAGGTAAGTCTGTCGAGCCTGTGGACGATCCCGGGCCGTATGACACCGCCGATCCCGGAAAGGTCTGAGCAATGATGGAGAAGGGCGTTGACCAGCGTCCCCGTCTCATTCCCGGGTGCTGGATGGGCCACCATCCCCGCCTGCTTGTTGACTACGAGAAGAGAGCTGTCTTCATAGACGATATCAAGCGGGATATCCTCCGGCAGGATTGACAGAGGCACCGGTGGAGTAAATTTGAGTTCGATCGTATCGTCGCCCGCCACCCTGCTGGATACCTTGCCGACCGGCTTTCCACAGCAAAGCACCTCACCGGCCTTCACCGCTTTCTGTATCCTCGACCTTGACAATTCTGGTATGCGGCCGCTCAGGAAGGAATCTATCCTTTCGCCCGACTCCTCTTCGTCAACGATGAACCTGAATATCTTATTATCGCTCACCTACAAACCTTCCTTGCAGACAATCCGGCTCGAATCCATCGAAAACAGATGGCGACAGGCGGCGGGCAGAATGACCAGACTAGCTGGAAGACAGATCTATCTTCGACGGATCGGGATAATCGATGGAATCGTTCTTCATAAACCCGGCGATAAGGATCACAGCGCCTATCGTAACCGCGATATCGGCGACATTGTATGTCGGCCAGCGGTGCAGGCCGATGCCCATGTCTATAAAGTCGATGACTTCACCTGACGCGACCCTGTCGATGAGGTTGCCGAAAGCTCCCCCGAGAATAAGTCCAAGGCAGAGCCTTTTCAGCATCGGAGCGTACCTCATCCTGTAAGCGAAAAAGACGAGGGCGCCTATGGAGATGATAGTGACCGTTATGAGAATGGGGCGCGAACCGGAAAGTATCCCCATCACAGCTCCTGGATTCTTGCTGAGACTGATACGAAGGTAACTGCCGATGAGCTCGATTCCCCCGGTGTTCTCAAAGGCATCCCAGATCAGCCTTTTCGAAGCCTGGTCCAGGATGACGACAATGGCGGCAACAGCAAAATAGAACACCTACTGCCGTCCCCTCTTGTTTTTTTCCGATTCATTCTTGCAATCTATGCAGAGTCTCGCTCCGGGAACAGCCGCCAGCCTCTTGTCGCCGATGAGCTCGTCGCAATCCGAACACTTGCCATACTCGCCGCGGTCCATCCTCTCGAGGGCTTCATCCAGGGACCGGAGATAATGACCTTCCTGCGAAGCATAATAAAAATTCTTCTCTGTCTCCATAAAATCTGTGCCTTGATCGGCAAGATGGTTGGAGTGAGATTTCTTCGAAGCCTCACCCTTCTCGCTCGAATCGTTGATAGTCTTTTCAATCCTGCCGAGTTCCATTATGATACGCTCTCGCTCAGCCAGGACTTTCTTTCTGTATGATTCGACCTCTTTTTTGGTGAGCTTCGTCTTTTTCTTTTTCTGGGGCATTTCCCTGCCTCTCCTGTCAGACGTTATCAAGCCAATCTTACCCAGAGCCGCACATCGTATTCATCAAGTTTGAATTCCGTAGTGAACTCCCAGTCCACAGGCCCTTCCGAAAGCGACTCCGCGAGTGTCTCGTCGCAGATATGCTTTCCAAACGATTCCAGGACTTCCTTCACTTCCTCCGACACGCTGTATGAAAGCTCGATTCGGTCACTGACCTCGAATCCCGATTCCTTCCTGAGGTTCTGGATCCGGTTGACGAGGTCTCGTGCCATCCCTTCCTTAATAAGGTCAGGTGTGAGCCGGATATCAAGGATAACCGTCAGGTCGCCATCCGTCTCGGCCGCGTATCCGTCGGCAGTCTCCTTGAGGATCTGTACCTCCTCCAGGGAGATCACTTCCTTCTTTTCGTCTATCTCGACTTCTACCTTACCTTTTTCAACGATTTCAACCACGCTCTCCGCGCTGAGATTTTCCAGCACGTTGGCAGCGGCCTTCATCGCCTTGCCGAACCGCTTGCCGAGTACGGAGTAGTCGGGTTTTACGTTCGACTGTATAAAATCACCGGTATCTTCCACCGGCGAGATCTTCTTCACATTGAGCTCTTCGAGGACGAGGGCAGGGAGTTCACTGTCCTTCGTCCATGCGAGATCCTCGCCATGGCTGCTGTGCACCAGCATCTCCACCAGGGGCGTACGGACCTTGATAGCAGCCTTGTTCCTTACCGCGCGGCCAGTAGTCACGGCCTTGCGTACCCCGGCCATATTCTTCTCGAGCTGTTCGTGGATCATCGAATCGTCCACTTCCGGAAAGTCGGCCAGATGGACGCTTACTCCATCAGCATTCGATGTGTCTACGCCATGTAGTCCCTGGTAAACGGCCTCGGCAAGGAAGGGCACGAACGGCGCGGCGAGTCTGGAGATACCCTCAAGCACGTGGTAGAATGTCTCGTATGCGGTCAGTTTGTCGCCACTCATCTCGTTCTTCCAGAAACGCCTGCGGCATCTTCTCAGATACCAGTTGCTCAACTCATCGATGACGAATACCTGTATGGCCCTTGCCGCCTTCGTCAGTTCGTAGTCCTCCAGCGATTGTCTGACTTCACGGACGGTGGAGTTGTACCGCGAAAGTATCCAGCGATCGATCATGATGCTGCCGTCGATCTGCCCCTTCGGCTCAAATCCGTCGATCTCGGCATACATGGCAAAGAACGAATAGAGGTTTCTCAGAGTACCAAGGAACTTGTTCGCGCCTTCCTTCATCGCCTCTGGATCGAACCTCTTGGGCAGGTGTGGCGCCCCGCTTGTCATCAGGTACCACCGGAGCGAATCGGCCCCGTCACTCTTCAATACCTCGCTGGCGAAGACCGCGTTGCCGCGGCTCTTGCTCATCTTCTGCCCGTTCTTGTCGAGGATCATCCCATGGGGAAGACACTTCTCGTACGGACTCTTCTTTGTGAGGAACGCCCCGATCGCCAGTAGCGAGTAGAACCAGCCCCTCGTCTGATCGATACCCTCGCTGATAAAGGCCGACGGGTACTGTTTCTTCAGCAGATCCATATTCTCCATCGGATAATGGTACTGCGCGAACGGCATCGCTCCCGAATCGAACCAGCAGTCGATCACCTCGGGCACCCTCGTCATCTTCCCTCCACACTCGGGGCAACCGACATCGAGATCATCGATATACGGCTTGTGCAGATCGAAATCCTCGGGAATCTTCTCGCTGATCGAACGAAGCTCGGACATATCTCCGATACAGTATTTCTCTTCGCAGGAATCACATGTCCAGATGTTCAGAGGCGTGCCCCAGTAACGCTCGCGGCTGAGCGCCCAGTCGACATTACCTTCGAGCCACCTGGCAAATCTGTTCTCGCCTATCTCGGACGGATACCAGTTGACCTTCTTGTTCGCTTCGATAAGAAGATCCTTGAAGGCGGTCGTCCTGATGTACCAGGATTTGCGCGCGTAATAGATAAGCGCCGAATCGCATCTCCAGCAGAAAGGATACGAGTGGGAGATCTCCCCGGCCCTGTATAGTAGATTTCTTTCACGGAGATCCTCGATGATCTCCGGATCACATTCCTTGATATAACGCCCCGCCCATTTCTCTACCTCGTCGGTGAATTTTCCCTCCGAGTCGACGGGCTGCACAAACGGCAACCCTTCCTTCTGACCAAGCTTGTAATCGTCCTCACCGAATGCCGGAGCCATATGGACGATTCCTGTACCATCGGTAAGCGTGACGAAATCGGCAGCCACTACCCTGAAAGCCCCTTCGGCGTCGGCGAACCACGGGAAACAGGGTTCGTATTTTTTCCCGACCAGATCGGCGCCCTTTACCTTCTCCAGCACCTCATAATCACCTTCGAGGACAGGAAGAAGTTCTTCGGCAAAAATCAGCTGTTCGCCATTGTGCCGCACCCGGACATAATCATGATCTCCCCCGACAGCAAGCGCGACATTCGAGATCAGGGTCCAGGGAGTCGTCGTCCAGACGAGGAAATACGCGTCATC
>JAGLYV010000015.1 GCA_023131975.1 Candidatus Krumholzibacteriia bacterium
TCCAGAAATAGCCGTCCTCGTCCTGACGGGCTCCGTCACCGGTGAAGTAGACGTCCTTGAAGCGGCTGAAATATACATCCGCATACCTCTGGTCATCGCCCCAGATAGTCCTGAGCATCGAAGGCCACGGTTTCTGGATAGTGAGATAGCCACCCTCGTTCACGTCAGCGGGCGATCCGTCTTCCCTGACAACCTGCGGGAAGATTCCGGGGAAAGGCCTGGTGGCCGAACCCGGCTTGATCGGGAACGCACCCGGTAGCGGAGTGATAAGGATGCCGCCGGTCTCGGTCTGCCACCACGTATCGACGATCGGGCACTTGCCGCTTCCAACGATATTGTAATACCACATCCAGGCTTCGGGATTGATCGGCTCGCCGACCGTTCCTAAAAGCCTGAGGCTCGACATGTCATGCTTGGTGACCCAGTCGTCACCCGAACGGGCGATTGCCCTGATCGCTGTCGGAGCGGTATAGAAGATGTTGACCTTGTACTTCTCGACGATATCCCAGAACCTGTCCGGCTCAGGATAGTTGGGCACGCCCTCGAACATAAGGGTCGTGGCGCCGAGGTTGAGAGGTCCATATACGATATATGAATGTCCGGTGATCCAGCCGATATCGGCTGTACACCAGTAGATGTCATCGTCCTTGATGTCGAAGACATACTGCGTCGTCATGCTCGTATAGAGAAGGTAACCGGCGGTCGTATGAACGACGCCCTTGGGCTTGCCGGTCGTTCCGCTGGTGTAGAGGATGAACGATACGTCCTCTGAGTCCATCTCTTCACAGGGACATTCCGCGCTGACGTCGGCCATCTCATCGTGCCACCAGGTGTCACGGCCTTCGACCATCTCGACATCGGTGCCGGTCCTCTTGAGGACGATCGAATGCTTGACTGTGGGGGAACCCTTGAGCGCCTCGTCTACATTCACCTTGAGGGGAATGATCTTTCCGCCTCTGTACGAACCATCGGCGGTGACGATAAGCTTCGATTCGGCGTCGACGTTACGGTCCTTGATCGAGTTGGCGCTGAATCCGCCGAACACGATACTATGGATAGCGCCGATCCTTACGCAGGCGAGCATGGCGATAGCCAGCTCGGGGACCATCGGCATGTACAGGGTGACCCTGTCGCCCTTGACGATGCCGTATTTTTTCAGAACATTGGCAAACTTGCAGACTTCAGTGTGAAGTTCCCTGTAGGTGAACTTTTTCGAATCACCCTTAGGCTCGCCTTCCCAGATGATAGCGGTCTTGTCGGCGCGGCCGTCGTCAAGATGCTTGTCAAGACAGTTATATGCGATATTGGTCTTGCCGCCGATGAACCATTTGGCGAACGGGGGATTCCACTCGTAGGTCTTGTCCCATTTCTTGAACCAGTGGATATACTTCTCGGCCTGCTCATCCCAGAAACCTTCGAAGTTGTCCTCTGCCTTTTTCATCATGGCTTCATATTCTTCCATGCTCTTGATGTGGGCATTTTTCGTGAATTCTGCCGGCGGCTGAAACACCCTCTTCTCATCAAGCATGGAGGTGATGGTCTTCTTCTCTTCTGTCATCTGCAACCTCCCGTACGGTCTGCCTGGTTAAATGTACAATTTCCAATCGTTCACATGTGTTGGAATCACGATTCGAAGCTCGCATGATACCTGCGAGACCCTGTATTGTCAAGGTTATATAATACAGGACAAGTCAAGGAATCAAGCACCTTTTTGTAAAAAACAGGGTCAAAATAATAGATCGATCCGGATTGTTGCCCCGCACCGCTAAAATCGATGAAAACCGACCGACTTTACTTGACATCCGACTTCCTTCAGTATTACCTGTTTAGTAGTGAGCAGAAGCCGTTTCGGCGGCAATCAAAGTGGACAGGTAGTTCAGGAGGTCTTGATGGAATTCGTCGAAAATGCCATCGGGAGAAAAGTCCCGGTAGAAGTAAATGGGATCAGCAAAAGGCCTTATGCCAGCGCTTTTGACCAGGATTATCACGAATCATGGGCTGGGCGGCCTGGCCGGACCAGGATGCATTCGGGAAAAAGTAAATTAACGACCCTGGATGAAGTCATCGATCTTCTCGAAGAGGGCGACTGGATATCATACCCTCATTACTACAGGGTTGGTGATGTATGCCTGAAAATGATAATCGACAAGCTCAGAGAGAAGGGCAAAAAAAACATCTATCTCCTTGGTAACGCTTTTTTTGACAACTGTATTCCATGGCTTCCCGAGGCTGTAAGGGACGGCATTATCGGAGGATTTTCAGGAAGCTGCTACCGGGGAATGGGCAAGCACCTGATGGCCGGGGATTTTCTTCCCTGGATCGTTACAGGATATGGCCATGGAAACCGTGTAAGACGTTTCCACACTGGTGAGGCCAAGGTCAAGGTAGCATTCGGTCCTGTCCCTATAGCGGACAAATGGGGCAACGCCAACGGACTGATGGGCGATCCCGGTTCCTGGGTCGGTCCCCTCGGACTGTTCCTTGCGGATACTCTCTGGGCCGAAAACGTATGCCTGCTTGCCGGTGAGGTCACCGACCAGTACCTGTTCCCCCGCTCCCTGTCTATGATCGATGTCGATTATGTCGTAAAGGTCGACAACCCCGGGGACAGTTCCGGAATCGGATCGGGCACTCTGGACCTCGACAAGATCAGGGCGAATAAGTTCAATTCACAGATGGCAGGACAGGTCCTCAAGGTGATGCAGTCCGCGGGGACGATCTTCGACGGGTTCAATTTCCAGGTGGGATCGGGCGCCGGGCTCATCGTTCTGGACGAGATATACAAGATCCTGAAGGACACGAATATCAAGGCGGGGTTCGCGATCGGTGGATGTACTTCTCTTCATGTAGAGATGCTTCAGGATGGAGTAATCGAAAATCTTCTTCACGGCCAGTGCTTCGAACCTTCTGAAAAAGTCATCCAATCGATGTTGTATGACCACAACCATCACGAGATCTCGACGGGAGAATACGACGACGTGGCCAACAAGGAAAACGCTGTCAACATGCTCGACGTCTCGGTACTCTCGACACTCGAGATGGATGTGAATTTCAATGTGAACAGCATATGCGCGGGAGGCAGGATCATCGGCGGAATAGGTGGAGCTCAGGGCGTGGCCGCTGGATCAGAGCTTACTATCATGTTCCTTCCGCTGGCTACCGGCAAGAAGGAAAGCGGCAAAGGCTTCCCGCGTATCGTCGATGATGTATTCACGGTATCTATACCCGGAGAATGCATCGACGTTGCCGTGACGGAGGAATATATCGCTATCAATCCGAAGAGTTCTTCGAAATATCTCGACATGCTGAAGGCAGATCTTCCGACCAGCGGCCTGAAGGCCGTGACCATCGAAGAGCTGCATGAGCTTTCGAAGAAGGCAGCGGCCGAATTCGGTGCGACACCTCCACGGCCGGAACTGACCGATGAACCGGTCGAAGTCGTCGAGTGGCGCGACGGCACGATCCTCGACACTATCTTCAAGCCGGTGACAAAATAAAAGTGTCGAGGCCCATGAGGTTTTCTGGAAATGGTGACAATAGAAAAGAGCCCGGACATCCGGGCTCTTTTTCTATCACATTGAAAGCAGAGATATTCTATCTCTTTTTTCTATTTCGAGTCTCCAGATCCCGGCATCGCGGCCCAGTGCTCATACAGCTTCCAGCGTCTGTTGACATCGGCCTGCGCCCTCTCCAGGAGGTCGGCTGCCATCTCGGGATCTCTTGCCCTGACCGCCCTGTAACGGTTCTCGTTGTAGATGTAATCCTCCAGAGGAATACTCGGGGCTTTCGAGTCGAGCTGCAGCGGATTCTTTCCCTCATCGCGAAGAGTCGGGTTGTATCTGACCAGCGGCCAGTACCCGGTTTTTACTGCGAGAGCCTGCTGATCGAAACCACGCCTCATATCGATGCCATGTCCGATACAATGAGAATAGGCGATGATGATCGACGGACCGTTGTAGGCCTCCGCTTCCCGGAATGCCTTGATGGTCTGGCTCTCATTAGCTCCCAGAGCGATCCTTGCGACATAGACGTAGCCGTATGACATCATCATCATAGCGAGATCTTTTTTCGGAGTCTGCTTACCCGCCGCGGCGAATTTCGCGACAGCGCCCATCGGCGTGGCCTTGGACATCTGACCTCCAGTGTTCGAATAGGTCTCTGTATCCAAAACAAGGATGTTGAGATCGCGGCCAAGCGCAAGTGAATGATCCAATCCGCCGAACCCGATATCATATGCCCATCCATCTCCACCAAGAGCCCATACGCTTTTCTTGACCAGCATATCGGCCAGCCCATCAAGATCCTTCGCCTCATTTGAATCTATACCGTCGAGCTTTTCGCGAAGCTCAACAACTCTTTTTCTCTGTTCCCTGATACCCTTCTCGTCCGACATGTCGGCTTCGAGGATTCCCTTCACGAGTTCGTCACCGATCTGCCCGGAGAGTCTCTTGACCAGCTCTCTGGCATACTCATTCTGCTTATCGATCCCCATCCTCATTCCACAGGCAAACTCAGCGGCATCTTCGAACAACGAGTTGGACCAGGTAACGCCCCTTCCATCACTGTTCATCGTATAAGGCGTCGCCGGCAGATTGCCGCCATAGATAGAACTGCAACCGGTAGCATTTCCTATCATAGTGCGGTCTCCATAGAGCTGACTCAAAAGTTTTATGTATGGAGTCTCCCCACAACCTGCGCACGCACCGGAGAACTCGAAAAGCGGCTCAAGGAACTGCACCGTGCGAGTCGAGTTCGCGTTGATCTCTTCACGGGGGATATATGGAATATCAAGGAAAAATTCCCAGTTATCCTTTTCCTTCTCACGCAGAGGCGGCTGCGCGGCCATTATCAGGGCTTTCTTACCCTCTTCCTTCTTGTTCTTGGCCGGACATACCTGATAACACAGTGTGCATCCGGTACAATCTTCAGGAGCGATCTGGATAGTAAATTTCTTGCCCTTGAATTCCTTGGCCATCGCATCGGCAGACTTGAAAGTCTCCGGCGCTCCGTCAAGCTGGCCCGGATCATATATCTTGGATCTGATTACTGCGTGAGGACAGACAAGGATACATTTTCCGCACTGGATGCAGACCTCGGCATCCCATGTCGGGATCTCCAGAGCAATATTTCTCTTCTCCCATTTCGTCGTACCGGTCGGAAATGTGCCATCGGGACTGAACGCGCTGACAGGAAGATCATCCCCCTCCTTGGCAATCATCTTTCCGAGCACTTCACACACATATTCCGGAGCATCGACTGGTACCGGAGGAAGCATATGCAATTCGCCTGTCGCCTTGGCCGGAACATCTATCTCGTGAAGGTTGGCCTCGGTCTGCTCCACCGCCGAGGCATTCATATTGATGACCTTCTCGCCCCTGCTGCCGTAGGTCTTGACAATCGACTTCTTGATGGCCGCGATCGCCTCTTCCTTTGGAAGCACTCCTCCGAGAATAAAGAAACCTGTCTGCATGATCGTGTTTATCCTGGCGCCGAGTCCGAGCTCCGTCGCTATCGAATACGCGTCGATAACGTAGAACTTCAGCTTCTTGCTGATGATCACCGACTGGACCTCGACAGGCAGCTTGTCCCATATCTCATCAGCCGGGATCGGACTGTTAAGAAGGAAGGTGGCCCCCTCACTCGCGTACTTCAGGATATCTATTCTCTCCATGAAAGGAAACTGGTGACAAGCCACGAAATCAGCTTTGGCAACCAGATATGGCGAGTGGATCTCATCCTTTCCAAACCTCAGGTGAGAGACCGTCACCGATCCGGCCTTCCTGGAATCGTAAACAAAATAACCCTGGGCATAGTTGTCCGTACCCTCACCAATGATCTTGATCGAGTTTTTATTCGCACCGACCGTTCCATCGGACCCGAGACCAAAGAAAACTGCTCTCGTCTGGTTCTTATGCCTTATGACAAAATCCTTGTCATAATCGAGACTGGTATGAGTCACATCGTCATTAATACCGATAGTGAAATGATTTTTTGGTTTCCCGGAGCTCATGTTGTCAAAGACCCCGATTACCATTCCAGGAGTGAACTCCTTCGAAGAAAGGCCGTACCTGCCGCCTGTGACAGCCGGGACTTCACCGTAACGGGCAATAGTATCATCATGTCTTTCGGCAAATGAAGTGAGGATATCCTGGTACAGAGGCTCGCCGATAGAACCCGGCTCCTTCGTCCTGTCGAGGACACATATCTTTTTCGCGGTCGCCGGCATACCAGCAAAAAAATGGTCGATGGAGAAGGGTCTATATAATCTCACTTTCAAGACTCCGACCTTCTCGCCCTTCGCCGTGAGGTAATCCACCGTCTCCTGTACGGTCTCAGCGCCCGTCCCCATCAGCACGATTACCTTTTCCGCGTCAGGAGCACCGTGGTACTGGAAGATCTCATACTTCCTGCCAACGATCTTTTCGAATTTCTTCATGGCATTTTCAACAATACCCGTACAGGCCTCATAGTACGGATTGATAGTTTCACGCGCCTGGAAAAACGTGTCGGGGTTCTGGGCCGTCCCACGAAGGACCGGCTTGTCCGGAGTCATTCCTCTGTCCCGATGAGCCCGGATCAGATCTCTATCAATCAGTGCCATGTACGCATCATCTTCGATCAATTCGACCTTTGCGACTTCGTGCGAGGTCCTGAACCCATCGAAAAAATGCACAAACGGCACTCGTGATTCGAGAGTCGCCATCTGGGCGATAGCAGCCATATCCATAGCTTCCTGCACAGAGTTGGACGATAAAAGACCGAATCCCGTCTGACGGATCGACATGACATCGCTATGATCACCGAAAATGGACAGCGCATGTGTTGCCAGACTCCTGGCCGACACGTGGAAGACCGTCGAAGTAAGTTCTCCCGCCAACTTGTACATCG
>JAGLYV010000150.1 GCA_023131975.1 Candidatus Krumholzibacteriia bacterium
TAAAAACTGGCAGGACAACCCCTTTCAGGCTTGCTGACCGGAAATGATCCCATCAGAGACGACAAGGCTTGATTCAGTAGCATTTTCCAGAAAACTCCTGTCGTGGGACACGATGATCATAGCCTGGGACAATCCGGCCAGTATCTCGACTATCCTCTCTGACGATCGTGGGTCGAGTCCGGAAAACGGTTCGTCCAGAAGAAGGACTTCCGGCTTCATGGCCAGTACCGTCGCCAGTGAGACGAGCCGTTTTTCTCCCCCCGAGAGATGATGTGTTATCCTTTCGCCGAAACCACCGAGTCCGAGAAGGTGCAGCATCGAGTTCGAGATCTCAAGAGCTTCCTCTCTGCTGTATCCCTGATTCAATGGACCGAAAGCGGTATCCTCAAGCACCGTCGGGCAGAAAAGCTGGTCATCCGGGTCCTGGAACAGCAACCCGGCGCGTCCCCTTACGTCCCGGAAATCCTTCTCTTTCTCCCGGCGTTCTCCGAATACTTCCACGATACCCGAATCGGGCCTGAGAAGCCCCATGATGATATGAAGAATGGTAGTCTTGCCGGAACCTACATGACCACACAGTCCGATCCTCTGCCGGTCAAACAGGTCAAAGGACGCGCCCGCAAGCACGGACCGCCCTCCTTCATGCGAAAAATGTATATCTCTCAGGCTCACCAGCCTCCTGGTCCCGGTCATCGGATCACCACCATCCAGCCAGATGACATATTCATCATCCAAACACTTGACTTATTCATCATCACCACAATCTACCCCGATTCGTGTATATGGCGACAGACAGTATCACAAGGACTGCCGATGTAATAAGCAGGAAGATCGCGTCCCGTTTTTCGAAATGAAAATGGCTCACCACATGAAACTCACCATCATACCCCCTGCATTTCATCGCCTCCATGACACGTTCCGATCTCTCGAGGCTCCGGACGATCAGCATCCCGGTCAGATACGCGTAACTCCTGTATGTATGTATCCTCATCGAGGGGATGAAACCTCTCGTCTTCATGGCCCGGATGAGAGCCATGTATTCGTGATGCAGTACATCTATATATCTCAGGGTGAACATGAACAGATGAGTGAGTTTTTCAGGGACCTTGAGATGATGGAACGCGTGCCCGAGAACGAAAGGATCGACCGTTCCCATCAGCGCGGCAAAGACAAGGACGATCGCGTTCGCTTTCAGCGTGACGATCACGCTCCACATGAGACCTTCATAGCTGTACAAAAGAGTTCCCACCATGAACAGGGGTTCTCCGGGAAAGGTCAACGGTACAAGGATAAACAGCAGCAACATGAAAATGTTCAATCTAAGGAGTCTTTTCAGAAGGGCATCGGACGATATCCTCGCCAAAGATACCAGAAAAGCCCCCAGGATCAAACCTGCGACCAGAACGCCGGGGTGAGATGTAAGAGCCGCAAGCACCGAAAAGGCCAGTGTAGCGACTACCTTGGGCCGGGGGTCCAGCCTGTGTATATAGGTATCACCCGTATAGTAAGTCGCGCAGCTCATCGCTTTTCACCCCTCACCGCTTTCCACCTGTCATCGCTTCCCACCTGTCATCGTTTCCCACCTTTTGACCGTGCCGCGGACAGCTCGAAGACCGAAGGATAGACCCTCAGGAGAAAAGCAGCGACAAAACCTGTAAATATCCCTTCGGCGACTGCTACGATAATGTTCGGGATAAGTGCGATACCGACTATCGGACCCATCTGCTTACCACAAAGTATCAGCGCGGTCGCCCACAGGACGAACGATACAAGATAGGCCGTGACTCCAGCCATCATTCCCCAGAAGAAAGCCGACTTTCCCGCGCCTGCCTTCCTGACCCGGCCGTTAAAGAGATAATAGACCAGGACCGCGGGCAATCCCATCACCACCGTGTTTATTCCCAGGGTCGTTATCCCTCCGAACTGAAAGAGCAGGGCCTGAAGAAAGAGTGACACAAGAAATACCGGCATCGCTGCCCAGCCAAGAAAAAGGCCTGCCAGTCCGCCAAGAAGGGGGTGTACAGATGACGGACCTATGGGCAGCCGGATCACAAGAGTCGAAACGAACAGCACAGATGCCGTCAACGCGGCTCTCGGAATCTGTTCGTCCCTCAGGGCGCGCAGCCCGACGGCGATGCATGGAACGGCGATCGCGGCTCCTGCCAGAGCTATCCCGATAGGCGCGACTCCCTCTGATATATGCACACATATCCTCCGGCTGTCAGTGCTTTCGCCTGAAAATATAGTAAAGCCCCAATAATCCGAATATCACGCTGACACCTGTCACAGTCTCGAGAATGCGGCCCTGCCTGGCGGAAGGCTGACCACCCGTGGCCCCTTCCGGGCCGACCTCCACATCCATCACTGCCAGATGACCCATCCCGTCATCCACCTCTATTTTCCACATACCTTCGGCGCGAGCGACAAAAGAAAACCTTCCATCTTCCGAGGTCGTACCGGTCACAAATGCCGAATCAGGAGATCCGGGCCTGAACACGGACACATCGCAGTAAGACATGGGGCTTCCGTCATCATACGAAGCTTCTATCATGAGACCGTCCTGTACTACCCGGCATTCCGTGCCATGAGCCATCACGGCCCCCGGAATCGTCAGGCCCGCCACAAACATCAACGCGAGGGCTGTCGTCCGCCAGCGGTTCATTTTTCACCTCCCGGTCTTCCGACCTGGAATACCAGGGAACAACCGCGTTTTCCGACCGAGGCCGTCACGAGATATTTTCCCGGCTTTCCTGTCTTTATCCGCGTTGGCTCCTCCGTACCGGCCCTGTAATGAGCTGTCCGCCCTTCCGCTGGAATAACTGTGATCTCGCACTCGACAGGCTTTCCATCCAGCATGACATGGACCGGGAGATCTCCGCCGGGCACCGTGCCGGAAACCGGAGCGAAAGGAACGATCTCCAGACCGACTCCTGTCTGGTATCTATCAGGATCATCCTCTCCATCACCCACCACCATAATGGCCTTCAACTCGTACAGGGGATCTTCCATCCCGGGACGTTTCATCGCCAGCCGAAAAATATGCACGCCAGGTGAGTAGAGGATAACGGCAGCAGTATGTCGTTTATCACCCTTACTGGTCGACAGTTCTCCAGTGCCGGCAGGGCCTGTCACATATATCTTTCCAAGCACCTTCTCCTTCACCGCAAAACTCGATTCAGGATAATAGTGACCGCCGCAGACTTCCAGATTGATTCCTACCCCTACCTGGGGATATAGATCCGCTGCATCAAACCAGTGGTCGTGTGCCGTCAATGATACAGGCGCTGCGATCGACGCCAGCAATACGGCAACACATATGAATACCCTCATATTGTTCCTCACTGCGCTCCAACCTTTCTTCATATCCTCGCCTGATGATCCTCACCCGATAATCCTTGACCCCGAAGATCGGTGTGATAATCCTGGAACCTGCACTTCAATGTAACGATCCTAGAACCTGCACATCAATGTAACGTTGCCCCGGATGATATCCGCTCCTCCACCCTTACCGATCTCGATACCGGTCTTGAGCGTTATACTCTGAGATCCGACAGGCATATAGACTCCGGGCAGGACGGACCAGTTGTCCGAAGCATCCTCGAAGGCTCCCATAAACTCTATACCAGCCGAGAATCCATGGGAATCCCCGGTCAATGGTGTCTTTCCTCCAAGCGCCCAGAAGGTCTCCCCCTCGTCTCCTTCACGTTCATGACAGATGTTTATAGTAATATTCGCATGATTCTCGAAATCCTTCGTCGCGATAAGCATACCCGAATACGCATAGTCCTCGCTGCCGAGAAGGTCCTTCGCCCTCTGAAATGGCACTTCGAGACCAGCAGCCAGCGCGATGTTCACCGGCCAGTCCTCTGTCAACCTGTACTGCAGGCATCCAGCGACGGCCTCCATGAAGGGAGACGGTCCCCATGGATCCAGTTCCACATCATATTCGGCGAGATGCCCGATGCCGAACTTCGCGAAATGGGTATGCACGTCGAACATCAGCCTGTTCGTTATCCCCCAGGACATCCCCGGAGTCAGCTCCCAGTGATCCAGTGCCGGTATCTCAGAATCGTCGACCATGTAGTCGTAATGCAGATGAAATACAAACTCCCCTTTTCTCGCCGTCGAATAGCTCTCCATCTGAATATATTCCATTGCATGGTGAGCAGAGATTTCTCCCGGTATATTTATCAGTCCCACCAGCACAACGATCGAAATAATCAACTTTTTCATCAGTCCCCCTTTTTAATCGAATTACTTCTGCAGTTCTCCTTATTGATCGAACCGCTTCAGCACACCCTCGTTCGTTATATTCCCTGCCCCGTTGTGGCCGCGGCCAGAGAACAGTACTTCACTCCCTTTGTCGCTTTGAGCTTGTTTGCCAGTTCTCCCACTTTTTCTGGCTTCCCCCTGACGACTACGATCTCGAGACAATTATCATGATCGAGATGTACATGCTGCGATGAGATAATCAGGTGATGATAATCATGCTGAGTATGAGTGAGCCTGTTCGAAAGGTTTCTCTTGTGATGGTCATAAACCATCACTATCGCCGCAGCTACTTCCTTTCCGCTCTTCCAGTCGTCCTTTACCAGATCATCCCTGATCAGATCCGCCACGGCCTTGGATCTGGTCGGATACCCTGTCTTCTCGATCTGCCGGTCGAACTTCGACAGCAACTTCTCGTCAATCGACACACTGAACCTGATCAATCCCGCCATTCTACCCCCCTGTATTCCACTCCGCGCCTGCTTGTATTCACTCCGTGCCTGCTTGCGTATTACATATATTATTTTCGTAACACGAATATATATCAGGAGAATCCCGCTTATCAATAACTTTTTTTATGTTAACGGAAAGTCTTCTATCGCCGAAAAACTCGCTCACTATCGATGGCAATCACTTAATGATGCAGGCTACTTAATGTCTATGCATTTTCTTTTTCCCAAAGTCCTTGATGGCCTTGTGCTGGTTGTGTCGCCTGC
>JAGLYV010000151.1 GCA_023131975.1 Candidatus Krumholzibacteriia bacterium
GCAGTCGTTCATCTGCGTGAACGCCGCATCGTCTTTGCAAATAGAGGTGTGGAGGCTGTTTTTGGCTGGAAACCCGAAGAATTGATCGGTAAAAGCACGAAGATACTGTACCGAGCCGATGAAGAATATGCGGAGATAGGTAGAGACTTTTATCCTATGCTTGAGTCGCAACAGACGTATGCTGAAGAGTTCCCGTGTCGGCACAGAGACGGCAGGGATATACTGTGCAGGGCAAGCGCTTCAAGAATAGGCGAATCTCTGCAGAATAAGGAGATTGCAGTTGTTTATGAAGATATCACCGAGCGAAAAGCCGCTGATGATGCACTTCGGGAGAGTGAGAGTCGGTACAAGAACCTGTATTCCATGGTCCGGTTGATGTGTGACAATCTGCCAGACCTTATATGGACAAAGGACCTGGATGGTAAGTTCATCTTTGTAAATAAAGCCGTCTGTGAACGATTGCTCAATGCCCGAGATGCTGATGAGTCTGTTGGAAAGACCGACCTGTATTTTGCCGAGAGGGAAAGAGAATCCCATCCTGATGACCCAAAGTGGTATACATTCGGGGAGACCTGCACAAACTCCGATTCGGCAGTCATTGAGAGCAAAGAGCCGAGAAGATTCGAGGAATCCGGCAATGTCATGGGGGAATTTACCATCTTCGAGGTTTACAAGGCGCCTTTCCGGGATTACGAGGGTAATTTGATAGGGACGGTTGGCTGCTCAAGGATTGTGACCAAGGAGAGGAAGATAAACGAGATACGAAAACACGTTGAAGAAGCGCTGCGTGAGAGTGAGGGGCGGTTTCGGCATCTGGTAGAGTATATGCCTGTTGCAATGATGATAGTGGACCGGGATGATAAGGTCGAGTATCTGAATGAAGAGTTCTTGAAGACGTTTGGCTACACTCGTGTAAACATTCCGGACGTCAGAAGTTGGCTGGCTCTCGCTCATTTTAGCGGTGAGTGCCCGGATGCCATAGGAGCAGAAAGAGAGGGCGGAGAGATTGCCCCGGAACAGAATATAATTTGCAAGGATGGCACGTCCCGCACCGCGGAAGTTTTTGAAACTCCGATAGGTGACACGCGTTGCATAATATTTAAGGATATAACCGAGCGCAAAAGTGCGGAAGAAGAGCTAACAATCGCAAAAGAGGCGGCTGAGATGGCAGCAGATGCTAAGTCCGAGTTTCTGGCAAATATGAGCCATGAGATCCGAACCCCGATGAACGCCATTCTTGGTTTTACAGAGATTCTGGAGGATAAAATAACCGACGAAGAGCAGCGCGGGTATCTATCCACAGTCGCTTCCAGCGGCAAATCGCTTCTCAGGATAATCGACGACATCCTTGATCTCTCCAGGATCGAGGCGGGCAAACTGGAACTACGTTATGAACCGGTCAACCCACACACCATTTTTAACGAGATAGGACAGATATTTTACTGGAAAATCAAAGAAAAGGGACTGGAATTTCAGATAGAGATCGATCCTGACCTGCCCAAATCATTGCTGCTGGATGAGGTGCGATTGCGGCAGATTCTCATCAATCTGGTTGGTAACGCCATCAAGTTCACAGATAGCGGATATATCAGGCTATCAGTCCGAAAGAAGTATACGGAAGAGGACCTCTCAAGACTGGACCTCATCTTTTCTGTGAAGGATACCGGCATCGGCATACCCGGGGATCAGAGGGAGCAGATCTTTGAAGCTTTCAGGCAACATGAGGAAGCCGCCCTCAAGTATGGTGGTACCGGTCTCGGATTATCCATAACCAGACGGCTGGTTGATCTGATGAACGGCGAGATGTTGGTTGAGGGCGAGGTCGGAAAAGGGAGCATATTTCAGATCAGACTCAGAAGTGTTGCTGTCGCATCCGTTGTTGGGCAGACCGGAGCTGAGAGTATGCCCGGTCTTAAATCCGTGACATTTGAGATGCCGTCTGTTCTGGTGGTCGATGATGTCATGACCAACCGGGCTCTTGTCAGGGGCTATCTCGGACCCTGCGGGATTGAGGTCATGGAAGCAGCGAACGGCAGGGAAGCTGTGGATCTTACCCGGCAGTATCAGCCAGATCTTATTCTAATGGACATGAAGATGCCGGAGATGGACGGATATGAAGCCACCCGGATCATAAAAGGCGACAATGACATGAAGGTCACCCCCATCGTCGGCTTGACCGCTTATGCCATGAAAGAAGATGAGGAACGAATCAGGGGCGCAGGTTGCGATGGTTATCTGAGAAAACCGGTGAGCAAAGCGGAACTGCTGTCCGAATTGATGCGTTTTCTGCCCCACACTATCGAGGAAACCGTGCCGGTGCGGCAGGATGCGCTGCATGATACGATTACGCCGGAAGTGAGAGCCAGACTCCCCGAACTGCTCAATACGCTAAACGATGAAATCATGGCAGACTGGGCGCGGATACAGGGGTCAGCCATCATCAGCGAGATCGAACGGTTTGCAGAGGAGATCCAGGGGCTGGGGCAAGAATATGATCTTGATTCACTTGCGAACTGGGGCGATGACCTGTTCAAACAGGCAAACAGCTTTGATATGGATCGACTGCCTGAAACCCTGGGTCATTTTCCTGCGCTTGTGGATAAGATCGCGGGGCTTGCCCAGTGACG
>JAGLYV010000152.1 GCA_023131975.1 Candidatus Krumholzibacteriia bacterium
AATATCGCTAAGGTCTCATTGACATTGGAGATGAATTGGTGTAAAATGGTAGTTCAATCATAGTTGTAGCCGTTTTTCTAGTCTACTGAGGCGAGAGGAACCCGTAGAAGATCGATCTGTTAACGAACTGGCGAAATAAATGTCAAATAAGAACCAGGTAGCACTGGCAGGGCTGGTGTTACTGGCTATTCTTGTCCTACATCTATCTATCGCATGGCAGGATATTGCTACTCTTTCCAGAAATGGTTTCCTGTACGACGATAGTTTCTATGCGTTCCAGATCGCCAGGAATATTGCGGATGGAAATGGTATCACCTTTGACGGTGTTCATCCTACAACGGGATTTCAGCCACTCTATGTGTTCATGCTTGTCCCCGCCTTTATGATCGCGGGAGAGAGCCTCACCATCCCTATCTATATCGCTCTCTCGATGCTCGCCCTGTTCACGGTCATGACAGCGTATCTTGTCTATCGTATCGCACGAAAATATACAGGGTTTCCGGCTGCTGTCATCGCAGCTGCCGTATGGGGGCTTTCTCCGATCGTGGCGAGACAGGGAACGAACGGACTGGAGACTGCAGTCTCGACGTTCATGATAGCCCTGTCAGTATTCTATTATCTCGACAGGATCAGACACGAGGCGAGACCGGGGGCTTTCCGCTTCTTCATTTTCGGGATGTTACTGGGTATTACAGTTCTTTCAAGGATAGATGGCGTTTTTCTCGTGTTCGTTCTGATCCTGGATTACCTTCTCCTGCTGAGAAAGAGAAGGGGAACGTCCGGAACTCTGGCCAGGATGTTGCTTCTGCCTGCTGGCGTCGTCCTGTTTTATGGTCCATGGCTTCTGCTGAATATGGCACAATGCGGCAGCCCCCTTCAGGACAGCGGTACGGCCACTCGTTTTCTGTCCATGGCCTATGCTACATATTTTGAAAACGGTGACGCGGGACTCGCTGCCAACGGACCTGACATTGCCTTCATATGGGGGCATGTGAAACATTCGATAGCTACGATGAAAGTGATCCCACCCGTTCATGTCTTTTTCAGATCGCTCGAAAAGACCGGTGATATCATTCACGCAAAGGGATTCCTGCATATTATTGGCAATTTCCTCGGAATCGCCGCGCTTTTTCTCTCAGGAATAGTCATATCCAGATGGAAACGGGATCCTGACAGGGCCCGACGCAGGCAACTCGATTTCATGTTGTTGTTCTGTGGTCTCCTCATTCTTTCATATTCGTTTTATGTCTTTGGCGCGTTCTTTTTTATGAGATATTTTTATCCTGTTTACATGATTTCCTGCATCTACTTTTCGTTTATTCTGGATGATATCATCGGCTGGCTCAGAGCTCGCTCTGTTGTCCTGAGGAGAACGGCGATATCGGTGGCCACAGCCTACGCCTTGTTGTTTATGGCTTTCACAGGATCACAGGTGTTCAGATCCAAACCTGTATATCCGTTCTATGATATTGCCAGATGGGTAAACGAAAACACCGAGAAGGGCGAAAGGATCGGAGTATTCCAGTGTGGGATGATCGGATACTTTTCTGACCGGGAGATCATAAACCTCGATGGAAAGGTGAACAGGGATGCTCTTTGCGCCCTCAAGGCCGGTTCTCTGTCGGGATATATCCAGGAAGAGGATCTGGACATGATACTCGATCATTCGCGCATTCTCCAGATATTCCTCGATCTGACTTCCGAAAGGATCAAGGACTGCTGCATAAAGGTCCTGCCCGAAGAGAAAACGCGTCCATCTGGATGGATAGCTCTCAGGCGGGATGCCCTTGAGATCATCACATCAGCTGAATTAAGTGGTGGATCGGGTTCCGGACCGGGCATCTCCCCGATGATAAAGTGAGATTTTCCCCTTGTCGATATTTATATAAGCTTGAAATATATTAAGCCCTCGGCTATTTTCTCTTCAGGGAGTAAGTGGCGCGCAAGTTTTACGGTGGAGACTGTTTTGAGTGAAATAACTACCAGGTATGAGAATGACATCGCGATCATTGATGTCGGCAGTAGAAAACTTATAGGAGAGAAGGAAGATTACGAGCTCTGGACCCGTGTCGAGGAAGTTCTCGATGGTGGATGTCGCAAGATCATACTTGATCTTTCAGGGTTGAAGTGGTCGAACAGTACCGGTATAGGGATCATGATCTCTGCCTGGACGATGGCTCAGAAAGAAAAGGCCGAGCTTGTAGTCGTGATGAGTTCGCGGCGGCTCGAAGATATCTTCAAGGTAACGAATCTCAGTATGATAATGAGGACTTTCGAGTCAGTTGATGAAGCTGTAAAAGGGATGTCGTAGCGGGGAGGTGAGTTTGTCATTCGATAACCTGTTTTTTGCCTTTGGATTGACGTTGTTTGCCGGGCTTGCTACAGGAATCGGCAGCGCCCTCGCTTTTTTTTCCAGAAGGACAAATACAAAGTTTCTCTCGGTCGCACTCGGTTTTTCAGCCGGGGTCATGATCTACGTATCGATGATCGAGATATTCGTCAAGGCAAGGTCGGCGATAGCCGGGGTATATGGGGATGGGCGGGGATATCTGATCGCCACGGCAGCTTTCTTCGGCGGCATTGTCTTCATAGGGCTGATCGACAGGCTTGTCCCCGATGTCGTCAACCCGCATGAGCCTCACAGCCTCGAAGAGATGGGGGATGGTTCCGGAACAGGGAAAGAAAAAGCCCTCATGAGAATGGGGCTCTTCTCGGCTCTGGCGATCGGTATACATAACTTTCCGGAAGGCCTGGCCACCTTTACCAGCGCGCTGAAAGATCCGACCCTGGGTATAAGTATCGCGGTGGCTATAGCGATACATAATATTCCTGAGGGTATCGCGGTCTCTGTCCCGATCTATTACGCTACCGGGGACAGAAAGAAGGCCTTCCTCTGGTCGTTTCTGTCCGGTCTCGCGGAACCGGTAGGCGCGGTTTTTGGCTACCTCGTTCTCATGAAATACCTGAACGACGTAGTCTTCGGTGTCCTGTTTGCGGCAGTGGCCGGTATAATGGTCTTCATCTCTCTGGACGAACTCCTGCCTACGGCCGAGAAATACGGTGAGCATCATCTTGCCATTTACGGGTTGGTCGGGGGGATGGTCGTCATGGCGATCAGCCTTGTGATCTTCGCGGTATAGGAAAAAAATCGAAACACTGGTCAATAACCACCCTTTACAATTCCTGTTTTTGAGCACACAATATATTGTGGGGGATTACCTCCAGGCTGGAACATCGAGCGGATATTCGAATCTACCATAGAAGAGTGGAATACCTTCTCTGTCGGGCTTCCCGCATGGAGATGCTGTGGTTGTGCGACAGGTGTATAATGCTTTCCGGGATAGTTGGAGATGATAGCTTGTGTCCGTGAGTTACAGGATAGACAGGCGCTCGGGCGTGGTCCTGTCGAAGGCGACAGGCCGGGTGACATATGAGGATATGCTCGGTACGATAAAAGCCACGATAAACGACACAAGACGGGGAAGTCCGTACAGGGAGCTCTTCGACCTGCGGGATGTAGTAGAATACGACATCGATGGAGACGGGATCAAGAAGCTGGTGTCGTACGTGACAAGCAGAGGGAGACTGGTGAGATTCGGGCGCGTCGCTTACGTCCCGTCTAAAGACATGGTCTATGGGATCGGAAGGATATTCGAAGCGTATGCAAGCGATGTTCCTCTGGAGTTCATGGTGTTCGGAGATATTGACCAGGCTTCCTCGTGGGTGGGGATAAGTCTACCGGAATGGTCTCAATAGCTGATATTCTCTCCCACGATCTCCGACCTGCTCTGCTACCGGGCGATGTAAAGATCCAATAATACAATTGTTCATAATCTGCATTGCATAAGTAAAATCGTTATTGACGAATAACGGGCTTATGTTTTAGCCTGTCCCCCTTAACGGAACATCAACCCTGCAAGGAGGAAAATAGTGGGTGATGTCACAAGGTATGTCGAGATGGGATACGATATCATTAAGAAGGCCGGTCCCAACCTGCTTCTGGCCCTGGTCGTCCTATTTATCGGACTCTGGGTGATCAAGCTTGTCGTCAAAGGTATCAACAAGGGTATGCAGAGGAGCAGCATCGATGTCTCTCTTCAGAAATTTCTGGCCAACCTGACCGGGATGGGTCTGAAGGCATTGCTCTTTATCAGTGTCATACAGATGGTCGGTGTACAGATGACCTCGTTTGTGGCGATCCTCGGTGCCGCAGGCCTGGCCGTCGGCCTGTCTCTGCAGGGGAGCCTGGCAAATTTCGCCGGCGGAGTGCTGATACTGTTGTTCAAACCGTTCAAGATAGGGGATTTTATCGAGGCCCAGGGGTATACCGGTTCGGTAAAAGAGATTACTATCTTCACGACTGTCCTTACCACACCGGACAATAAAACGGTAATAATCCCGAACGGAAACCTTTCAAACTCAAGTGTCACTAACTATTCCACCGAACCGACCCGGAGAGTCGATATGAAGTTCGGGATCGGCTATGGTGACGATATCGCCAAGGCCAGGGCGGTCATGGCAAAAATAGCGGAGAATGATTCAAGGGTCCTGAAGGATCCCGCTCCGCAGATAGCCGTATCTGAGCACGGAGACAGCTCGGTGAATTTTGTTTTCAGATGCTGGGTCAACTCGGTCGATTACTGGGGCGTTTTCTTCGATGTGACGGAGAAGGTAAAGATCGAGTTCGATCAGGCAGGAATATCGATCCCGTTCCCGCAGATGGATGTACACATGCACAATAGTTGATCTGGACCAGGTATCATATGTGTCTTTTCTTATGCAGGAGGGAGACAGTTCAGGCTGTCTCCCTTTTTGCTGTCAGGTCCCGTTCTGCGTGACAGATTGCCCACACAGGATAGTCGGAACTATTAGACATCTTTTTCGTATATCTGATACTATCGGCGCCTGATTTACAGAGAATTTTTTCAGAGGAGGGCGGATGCGCTTTTTCTTTTCAAAGGCACTCCTGCTGCTCGTAGTCGCGGTGGTCGCGATGACGATGGCTGGACAGGCTGAATGCAAAGAGGCAAGATTGCTGCGTTACCCACATATAATGGATGACAGGGCTGTCTTCGTTTATGCGGGGGATATCTGGACCGTTTCTGTCAATGGCGGACAGGCCAGGAGAGTGACCTCGTTTCCCGAGGGACTCGAAGTATTTCCTAAAATATCACCAGATGGGAAATGGATCGCCTTTTCCGGAGAATATTCCGGGTCGAGGCAGGTCTATGTCGTCCCCTACGAAGGTGGAGTACCGAAAAGGCTCACCTATTATCCCGATGTCGGTAATATGCCTCCCCGCGGAGGCTACGATTATATGGTCCTGGACTGGACTCCCGATGGCAGACATATCCTTGTCAGGGGCAATCGGACTCCGTTTGGCAGGAGGGTCGGAAATTACTACCTGATCGATCCGATGAAACCGGGGATCGAGAAGGAACTGCAGATCCCCGAGGGTGGTCCCGCCACTTTTTCGCCAGATGGAAAGAAACTGGCCTACAACATCAAGTCGCGCGAATTCCGTACCTGGAAAAGGTACAATGCCGGCAGGGCCCAGGACGTATTTCTTTATGATCTCGAGAAGAACGAAGTCGAGAGGATAGCTGCTTACGAGGGAACGGACAATTTCCCGATGTGGATCGGCGACGGTGTCTACTTCGCCTCCGACCGCGACGAGATAAGGAAACTGAACCTCTACCGGTATGATAT
This sequence comes from Candidatus Krumholzibacteriia bacterium, assembly GCA_023131975.1. GTDB lineage: Bacteria > Krumholzibacteriota > Krumholzibacteriia > Krumholzibacteriales > Krumholzibacteriaceae > JAGLYV01. The sequence goes on from JAGLYV010000152.1 coordinate 5,710, forward strand.
CCCGACAAAAGGCCTGAAGAAAGTCACTGACTTCAAGGAGTACGATGTCCTCTTTCCAAGCAGGGGAGGCAGCAGGGTCATTTTCGAGAACGGTGGATATCTCTACTGGCTCGAGGATGGACAGGATGCGGCAAAGAAGATCGAAGTCGCTCTCGGTAGCGACAAGCCGTTCGTCAGGCCCGTATACAAGAATGTGCAGAGTAATATCAACTCGTTCACCGTATCGCCTTCGGGCAAGAGAGCCGCGTTCGAGGCCAGGGGCGAGATCTGGACCGTTCCCGCGGAGCATGGAGTGACGAGAAACCTCTCCCGCACACCCGTTGTCAGGGAGCGTGAGGTAAAATGGTCTCCGAACGGAAAATGGATCGCCTATCTATCAGAGGAAAGCGGTGAATATGAGCTCTGGATCCGTCCCCAGGATGGTTCGGGTGAGGCGAAGCAGTTGACAAAGGGCACCGATTCCTGGATCAACGGGATAGTCTGGTCGCCCGACAGTAAGAGGATAGCATACAGTGACAAGAAGAACAGGCTCTGGTATATCGATATCGATGGGGGAGACAGGAAGAAGGCAGACGAGTCGGAGATGAACGCGATCCGGAGCTACGATTTTTCTCCCGACGGAAACTGGCTCTGTTACACAAAGACCGATGCGAACTGGATGGTCTCGATCTGGGTCTACTCGCTGGAAAAGAAGAAGGCGATGAGACTGACCGGTGACTTTACCAACGAAACCGGGCCGGTATTCTCAAAGGACAGTAAATACATCTATTTCGTGTCGAGCAGGGATTTTACTTATCCTGACAAGGAATGGAAAGACAGGGTCTACATAGCGACACTTTCTCCCGACATCCCGAATCCGCTCGCTCCTCTCAACGATGAGGAGGAGATAAAAGTTGAAGACGGAGACAAGGAAGAGAAGGAAGACGATAAGGACGAGAAAAAAGACGAAACAATGAATATCCTGGCCGAAGGCTTCGAAAGTAGAGCTCTGGGGCTGCCTCATTCTTCGGGGAATTATTTCGGCCTGACATCTGTCGAGGGCGGACTTCTCTTTATCGAGAGGAATGATGCCGGCACGACCACTCTCAAGAAGTTCGATCTGGCATCGAGAGAGTTCAAGGATATCATGTCGGATCTCAGATGGTACCAGGTCGCCGCTGGAGAGAAGAAGTTCATCTACAGCGTCGGCGCCGGAAATTACGGTATCGCCGACCTGATGCCCGGACAGCAGGTCAGCAAGGGCAGGCTCGATTTCAGCCGGATGGAGATGAGGATCGATCCGCCTTCCGAATGGAAGCAGATATACCATGACGCGTGGAGGATCATGCGTGACTGGTTCTACGATCCGAACATGCACGAGGTCGACTGGAAGAAGATGCACGACAGGTATGCTGTCATGCTTCCGCATGTCGCCCACAGGGGAGACCTGGACTACCTGCTTGGCGAACTGATCGGCGAGCTGAATGCCGGGCACTGCTATGTCAATACAGGTGATATGCCAAGAGCCGACAGGGTGCGGACCGGACTGCTCGGATGCAGGTTCGAGGCTGAAGGGGACCATTACAGGATTTCGAAGATATACAGGGGAGCGAACTGGCATGAAAACGAGCGTTCACCACTTACCGAGCCCGGGTTGAACGTCGAGGAAGGCACCTACCTGCTCGAGATCGACGGTAATGCTCTGACCACAGCCGAGAGTCCTTACATGTACCTCGAGAACAAGGTCGATGTCCCCGTCGTTCTAAAGATCAACGACAAACCGACCGTGAAGGGCGCGAGGGAGATCACGGTGAGACCGGTCAGCTCAGAGCTTTCCCTGATGTATATGGACTGGGTGGAAGAAAACAGAAAGCTTGTCGACAAGCTTTCCGATGGCAGGATAGGGTATATGCATGTGCCCAATACCTGGCTTGACGGATACAGGGCTTTTCTCGCGGCATGGCAGCCTCTTGTCAACAAGGAAGCTCTCGTTATCGACGAGCGTTACAATGGTGGAGGCCATTCACCATACGAGATGGTCCAGATGATGGGTGAGAAAGTATACAGCTACTGGGCTACGCGTAACGGTAAGATGAATTCGACTCCGTTCGCTGTGAATGATGGGCCGAAAGCTCTGTTGATCAACGGTCTGTCATCGTCCGGCGGCGATGCTTTCCCATTCTATTTCAGGAAAGCTGGTCTCGGTCCCCTGATCGGGGAGAAGACCTGGGGCGGACTCATCGGCTACGATTTTTCACCGGCATTTATCGATGGGGGAAAGTTCGCAGTCCCGGGGTTTTCCTTTATAAACGACAAGGGAGAATGGGATGTCGAAGCGCTCGGAGTCGATCCCGACATCTATGTCTGGGACGATCCATCGCTGATCCAGGCAGGCCGCGAACCTATGATCGAGAAAGCGGTAGAATATCTTCTTGAGGAACTCAGGAAGAATCCAAAAAAGAAGGTCGAGCAGCCTCCATACCTCGACAGAAGTAATTAAATAGTTCTGATGTTCAGGGCCGGCCCGTTATCGGGACCGGCCCTTTTTTTACAGATACATTCCATGTGAACAGCATGTTGTTTCCCGCTGGTGGTCAGTGCGATGACCGGAAGCATCTTGAATCCTTCGGCTGGATAGTATAATCTCATGCGCTGCCGGGTCGGATCCGGTAAATGCGACCCGCGGGAACGAGTATGAAAGGAGAGATCATGAGAAGATCTTTGATGGTGTTATCCCTGGTAATGATCGCGTTGAACGTCATGTTGCCGTCCGCGGTGTCAGGGGGAAAGAAAAAGGACAGGGTCAGATACGAGAAAAAATACCGCGATCCCGTGTTGAAATCGATGCGGGAAGAGTGTGATTCGCTTAAAGCGATAGCCGACAGCATCACCGCGGAGATCGACGCGAAATACACTGAGATGGAAGAGATGAAAAAGAAGGACAGGAAAGTCATCAGATTTGATTTTTCCGGCCTTAAAAAACCGGGGAGTCCTGAAGATTTCGGCGCGCCATTCCATTTTCCACCGGTTCCCCAGTATCTGACCGGGACATGCTGGTGCTTTTGCACCACATCGTTTATGGAATCAGAGATAGAGCGCCTTACCGGCAAAGAGATCAAGCTGTCCGAAATATATACCGTGTACTGGGAATACGTGGAAAAGGCGAGGGGATTCATCCGCAAGCGCGGACACCAGCCTTTCGAGCAGGGAGCTGAATCGGACGGTGTGTTCATAATATGGGAAAAGTACGGAGTGGTACCGGCCTCAGCATTTTCGGGATTGAAAAAATACGACAAGCACAATCATAGCCTCATGCGCGGTGAGATGAAGTCATATCTGGATATGGTCGCTGAGAACGAGGCCTGGAACGAAGAGGATAATCTCGTTCATATCAGGTCGATCCTCGACAGGTATCTCGGGACTCCGCCGGAAAGATTCGAATACGAGGGGCAGGAGATGTCCCCGATGCAGTTCTACCAGAGTGTACTCGAGGTGGATCCTGACGAATATGTACAGTTTATTTCGACTCTTTCGGCGCCGTTCTACCAGATGACGAACTTCGACGTTCCTGATAACTGGAGGCCGACAGACACCTATTACAACATCCCGCTGGATGAATTTTATTCCGGTATCAAAGACGCGGCAAAGGACGGTTTTACGGTCTGTATCGGAGGCGACGTGTCCGAACCCGGGTATTATGGTCCGGAAGATGCAGCCATCGTTCCTTCGTTTGATATCCCTGGGGATCATATCGACCAGGATTCGCGGGAACTCCGGATATATACAAGGGAGACTGACGATGATCACGGTGTCCATCTTGTCGGGTACAAGAGACATGGTGGCAGGGACTGGTTTCTAATCAAGGATTCGGCGAGGGCTTCCAGGCACGGAAAACATCACGGGTACATTTTCTATCGCGATGATTATATCAAACTCAAGATGCTTTCATATTCAGTTCACCGGGACGCGGTTCCAGGCCTGTTGAAGCGGATCACTTTGAAAGGAGAATAAAGGAACTCCTGCTGCCGATCGTTTCAGGTTGACTATTCTCCCGGAAGCGGGGTTGGTTTAAAAATCGTTTGATAGCGTCAGGCAGATGCATATATTTAGGATATGGGTAGATGAACACGTTTAGGGAGAGATTGAATATGACTGGATTCAGGGCGATTATGGTCGCTTTGATGGTGACCGCCGCAGTTGTGCTTGTGACAGGTTGCTCGGACGGAGCCTACACCGGGAAAAAAGTAACGAACCAACCCCCGGTCGTATGGTTGTCGAGCGGGCCCGTTGAAAACGACACGACGAGTTACCAGGTACATTTCTATTGGAGTGGATGGGACCCGGACGGCGAGATCGATTATTTCGAGTTCGTCGTCACGGACGGAGACCCGATAGGAATCAGCATCCAGGATACGATGGGAATAGATAAATGGACAAAGACTTCGACCTATGACAGCATATTCAGGGTGACTGCCGATTCTTATGTCGGAGATTACGAACCGAATCCTCTGTATTCGGTTTTTGATAAGAGCCATACATTTTTTCTAAGGGCGGTGGATCTCGATGGGTTGAGATCCGAGGCCGCGGAGATCTCATTTACCGCCTGGACCCTTGCTCCTCTGGTCGAGATCGAGTTTCCGGTGGGATCCGGAAGGACCTATAGCAACGTCATAACTTTCGGATGGACGGGCAAGGATCCGATCGACAGCCCAGCCAATTCACAGAATCCCGATTCGATCCGGTACCTGTATTCTCAGGTGATGACGCCTGATGGTATCTACGATCCATCTTTTCGGATCGTCGACCATATGAATGAACATCCGGATTTTTATGAGGACATGTGGTCACGGTGGATCTCCTACAACGCGCCGGGAGATTCCGGTCAATGGACGATCCTTGGTGACGATGAGGTGATGGAATTAAACCGGTCCTATATCTTTGCGGTGCAGGCTAAGGACGAGGCAGGGGCGGTGACAGCGCTCTTCAGGGAAAATCATAATGTCAGAAAGTTTATAGTGTCCTGGAAAGCCGGTCCACTTCTGACCATCAAAGAGTCGTATCTTGGAGGCTTTCTTTTTCTTGGATTAAGTATGAACGCGGGCCAGAGAAAACTTCCTCCCGGAATTCCTCTGAATTTTTCGTGGGAGGCTGATGCAAGCAGTTATGGCGGAGAGATCTCCGGGTACCGGTATGGATGGGATGTGCAGGATCTGGGGGACCCAAGATCCTGGGCCACGAACTTCAGCCCTTTTAACAAGACCGCCCCGGAACGGATACTCTATTCAGGATCGCATACGTTCTATATTGAAGCAAAGGATAACGGTGGCAAGGTCACGAGGGCCAGTATACTCGTGGAGATCATTCCTTTCTCGATGGAACGAAATCTTCTCTGGGTGGATGATTTTCCTCTGAGTGATGTTCCCGACCCGCTGATGCTTCTTCCGCAAGAGTCTGTACATGACGAATTCTGGATCGACATCTGTTCGAAAACGGTCGGTTTCGAACCCGACAGGGATGTGATCGACTGTAGCGATCTTAACTTCACAGCCCCCGATATGGAATTGATCGGCAAGTACAAGAATATAATCTGGACATACAGTTCATCCACCACGACGACTATTGGACAGATCATCCAGTTTACGCCTGAATCGGCGATTGGCCAGGGTGGCACTCTGGCGATCAATTATCTTTCCATCTTTCTCACAAAGGGTGGCCATCTCTGGACCGGAGGCCGTTCAGACAGGTCTTCGGGTGGGCTTGCCCTGGCATTTCCGTATCCACCGGAATATCCGGCGACCTTCAAGTTCGATATGGCGGGGAACGAATCTGACACGAGCGGTGTGAACAGTATGCCTTACAAGGACTTTTGTATTTCCGTGGTGGATAAGGTAGTGGGGACCTTCAGGACCGGAGCTGAAATTATCACCAGGACTTATGTGAGAGACGCTCTCAGGTATATGTATCGGGACCAGGTCGACACCATGGCCGTGGAATACACCGGGATGCCGAATAGCATCTACCTGTCGGACGAAGTGACCTGCCCGGGATGTTTTTTCAATCCCCAGAGGATGGGATTCACATATGTTGAGATGTACAACTCGGAATACTGGATGGATATCAGGATGATATCTCCATTGAGATGTTTCCATCCTCTTTACAGGATGAGGAGCAGGAATACCACTTCACCAGTAGATCATGTGACGGTAGCGTTGATCGTGTCGAAATTCTCCGACAGGGTGCCGGTGGTGGGCGGTGGCGTTGCGGTGGGCGCGAACAGTTTCCACTTCGGACTGCCTCTCTGGTTCTTCAATCATGCCGCCGTTGACAGTATTGCTGTGAGCATCTTCGATGAATGGCAGATCCTCGATCAGCCCTGACCCGGTAAAATCACAGCGGAGAACCGTGGTGAGCATCTCGCGAAGCAATCTTCTCTATTCCAGGGTCATCGATTTCTCGATCGTTATGCTTCTGGTGGTCTGTACCGCCGGAGCTTTGAACGCGTTCTGTCCGATCGCTCCCCCTCCCCAGCAAGGAATCGTTGAACTCACCGTGATCACGGTGGCGAATGGTGGCCTCGACACGATTGCTGCCAGATGCACAGTGCATGATGTATATGATAACCAGCGTTATCCGCCTCCGGCAGAGTCCCTGTATCATAGTGCGGGGGGTGGGTATTTCTATTCTACAGGCTTATTCACTGTGGCTGTGCCGACAGGGGGAACGAGTATAAGGGTCGGACATGGTTTCGATTTCCGGCCTGCAGCGAGATATGTGGACGTGCAGACCGATACTACAATAGTCATAGAGTTTGAAAGGATGGTAAAGGACCTGACTCCGGCTGCCGCGGGACCGGCAGAGCTGGTCCTGTTCTGGGATGGAAGGGACGACCGGGGAAAACCGGTGGCGAGTGGCCTTTACTTTTTTCGCCTTGTCACTGAATCAGTGTCTATAACCAGGAAGATCATATTGATGAAATAGTGTGCGACGCGGTTAATCTTTATCAAAAAACTATTGACACCAGATTGGTCGGTTAGTAGTATTACTATTAAGTAAGGTGAAAGTGTCTGTCATTTATTGATAGTCAATAGTGTCAGAGCAGATTGAGGTTGTTAGTATGGACACACGGGAGACTCTGCTTAGATCAGCCCAGAAGCTTTTCGCACGCTTCGGGTTTAACAAGACTACCGTCGATGAGATCGCCTCCGCAGCACACATCGCCAAGAGTACGCTCTATCATCACTTCGCAAGCAAGGAAGAAATCTTCCGTGCTGTGATCGAGCGGGAAGGAAAAACTCTGGCAGAACGCATCAGGGACGCGGTTGGAGCTGCCGACACACCGCAGGATAAGCTGCGAACTTATGTGATCACCCGGATGGGTCATCTCCGGGAACTGGCAAATTTCTACAGCGCATTGAGGGATGAGTATCTGGAACACTATCCGTTCATCGAGAGCGTGAGGCAGAAGGACTTCGAAGATGAGATGGCGATGTTTCGGGAGATCCTTTCCGATGGGGTAAGGAAAAAGGTACTCAATCTGAAGGATGGAGACGTTGAGGTGACAGCCCTGGCAGTTATAACGGCTTTGAAGGGGCTTGAGTTCCCATGGACTGCTCAAACAGGAATAGCAGATGTCAACGAGCATGCCGAAGTCCTTTTACGTATGCTTTTTCACGGGATTCTTAATCCGGATACCTGATAGGATCCACAATTATGACGTTGGTGTATGGCGGCAGGCCGTTTTTTTTATGCCGTAATCGTACTAAGAAACGAATTTAGTCCAATATGTCTTGGAGGTATT
>JAGLYV010000153.1 GCA_023131975.1 Candidatus Krumholzibacteriia bacterium
CTCCAGAATCCTTTGACAAACTCGTTCCAGGCTCTCATTATTCCACCCCTCCGTTATTTTCTTTTGTCGTGGTATTTTCATTCGCTGTTGCATCGTTCTCACCGGGCTGCACCTGGACGGAATCTCCAGCGGCAGTCGTCCCGGCCGCCACACCACTCGTGTCGGCAGGCTGACTATCACCAGGAACCTCGCTACCGGCGATCCTGCCAAGATTATTCCTGAAGAAACCCAGCCCGAGCATAGTCGCTTTCGTGATCGCTCTGGATGAGATAGTCGCGCCGGAGATCGAGACGAACGTTCCGCCGTCTTTCGTCACGGCCCAGTTCTCCGGATCAGCCAGGCTCTTGCTCCTGTACTGCGACTTGAAGTCCTCATCGATTATCTTCGCGCCCAGTCCCGGGGTCTCGAGGTGTTTCAATATCTCCAGTCCCTGAACGACTCCATCCATGTTGACACCTATCATGAAGTTGATATCGCCGGAGTACCCATCCGGAGCTACCACCTCGAACGCTACACCGGCCAGTTCACCGCCGCTCTTTCCCGGATAGATCTCGACACTTTCGCCACCCTCTACATCGATATTTCTACGATCGACATAGGGATCATTATCAAAAACAGGAAGGACGTTCCTGATAGCGTCCATCTTCTCTTCCAGCATCGCCCTGGCAATCGGCTCTTCCGTCAACTCGCTGACGTAGGCCATCACTCCGGCCGAAATGGCTGCTATCAATGTCAACACGAAACAAAGTCTGAAAATCTCTTTCATCTGTAGAGTACCTCCGCGGACTGCTGCACCTGTCAGGCCGCCGCTTTCTGCTTGTCGACCGCGCCGAATACGGTCGGCTTTGTGAACCTGTCTATCAGCGGCGTGGCCGCGTTCATAAGTAGTATTGCAAAACTGACGCCCTCGGGATATCCGCCCCACAACCTTATCAGGACTGTGATGAGTCCGCATCCCGCTCCAAAGATCAGCATTCCCTTTTTCGTCACGGGGCTTGTGACATAATCGGTCGCCATGAAAAGGGCACCGAGTATAAGACCGCCGCTGATCACGTGGAAAGACGGATTCGCGTATGTCGTCTTGTCGATGAGATAGAATATGCCGGTCAGTGCCCATACAGAACCGATGAACGAGACCGGGATATGCCAGCTGATCACTTTTTTAAGGATAAGGAAAAGGCCTCCCGCGAGCAGAAGGATGACCGAAGTCTCACCCAGACAACCTCCGCGGTTGCCCACCAGCAGATTCATTATCTCCTGCGTACCGAACGGTACATCGATATGTCCAAGAGCCGCCAGGCTCTCCCTTGCCATTGTCAGTGGAGTGGCAGTTGTCACCGCGTCGACTCCGAACGGGTTCGATCCGAATGGAGTCGCCTGCACCCACCTCGCCGTCATATGCACAGGGAAAGATACGAGCAGTACGACACGTCCTATCAGTGCCGGGTTGAACGGATTGTAGCCCAGGCCTCCGTACAGCTGCTTGGCTATTACTATCGCAAAAAAGTTACCCGTCACGACCAGCCACCATGGACTCGTCGAAGGCAGGTTAAGGGCCAGGAGAAGACCTGTAAGGACCGCGCTGAAATCGGCCAGCCTGATCTGCCTGCCCATCGCCTTCTGGCTCAATGCTTCGAAGATCATCGCAGATGCGACCGAGATAATGATCACCTTGAGCGCGCCGAACCCGAACGCGTAAACGGAGAAAAGCGTCGCGGGCAGAAGGGCGTAGACGACGAGCTTCATGATCGAGCTGACTGTCCTGCCATCGTGCAGATGAGGTGAAGAGCTCACGATAAAGCGGGGACCGATCTCGTCCTTCTTCTTGGGTTTGGCCGCTGGCGGCGGGCTACCTGCAGCTGCAGGTTTGTCGGCCGATTTTTCTGCCGGAGCGGCTGGCTTCTCTGCGGACTCGCCGGTCGGCGCCACAGGCTTCTCAGCAGCCCCATCGGTCGGCACCGCAGGCTTCTCGGCGGGCCCATCGGCAGATGGCCTCTTTTCCTCCGGGACTTTACCTTCCAAATTGTCTTCCAAAAGTACCTCCAGTTATCCGGGCGGCCGGATGGATCAACCAGCCTTTTTTGCCTTGTTTCTGATCTCCGCCTTGGCCCTTCTGAAGTGGTGGACCATCGGCCTTTTCGACGGACAGACATAGGCGCAGCAACCGCACTCTATACAATCCATCAAATTATATTCTTCAGCGTCGTCAAAACGCATACGTTCGATAAATATGCTCAGCGCGGACGGGTTGAGCGTCATCGGACAGACATCCAGACAGTTGCCGCAACGGATGCAGGGATCGCTGACAAACTGTCCGACCTCATCTTCCCTCAGAAGCACGAGGCCGCTTGTACCCTTCGTCATCCCCGCATCGAGCGAATGCTGGGCGATACCCATCATCGGCCCGCCATTGATCAGCTTCGCCGTGTCGCCGTGTACCCCTCCGCAAAACTCGATCAGGTCCGAGAATTTTGTCCCTACTCTGGCCAGAACATTTTTCGGATGCTTGATCCCACTGCCCGTTACGGTGACCACCCTCTGAATAAGCGGCCTGTTGTAACGGATCATCTCGTAAGCTGCCGCGGCCGTCCCGACATTCTGCACCAGCACGCCGACATCCATCGGCAAGCCGCCGGCTGGAACTTTGCGGCCTGTGATCGCGTAGATCAACTGTTTCTCGGCGCCCTGCGGATAGATGACATCCATCTCGGCGACCGTAAAACCGCTGCGGCCTGCTATTGCCCTCTGCATGGTAATGATGGCATCGGGCTTGTTCTTCTCTATCGCAATAACGATATTTTTTACATCTATCACTCCGGCGAACAGGGCCGCGCCATCGAGCACCGACTCGGCATCCTCCAGCATCACCCTGTGGTCGGCCGTAAGGTATGGTTCACACTCGGCGCCATTTATGATCAGAGTATCCATCTTCTTGTCGGGCGGAGGTGAAAGCTTCACATGAGTGGGGAAAGTCGCCCCTCCCATACCTACGATGCCGCCGTCATGAATCAGTCCTTTGATCTTTTCGCGGTTCAGGCCAGTACTGCCTCTTTCGACATTACAGCCCTCGACCCACTCGTCAAGGCCGTCCGGCACTATAACAGCCGCGATCATATCTGCTCCGACAGGCGACGGCCTGTTCTCCACAGTCTTGACTACGCCTGAGGTCGGCGCGTGGACCGGAGTCGATACAAATCCACCCGATTCGCCGATGACCTGACCCTTCTTGACCTCATCACCCTTTTTAACGACGGGGTTCGAAGGAGCCCCCAGGTTCTGGGAAAAATAGACTATGAGTTCCTTCGGCAGCGGCATCTCGATAACGGCCTGCCCGCTTGCCATATCCTTGTTGTATGAGGGATGTACTCCACCGAAAAATGCACCCTTACTCATCAGGCGTCACCCCCCACTGCCGTCTGCATATCCACGGAGGTCGCCGCCAGGTCGCCCTGCCTGCGGACCACTATCGTGTTCATCGGACATTCATCGGCTACTTCTTCAGGTATCTCCATATCGTAATTTATCACAGCGAGGAAGTTATCCATGACGATCGCTCCCTCGGGAACAGCTTTCACACATTTCTGACATCCGATACATGCCGTCTTGCAGGCCTTTCGGGCCACCCCACCCTTATCGTGTGAACTACACAGGATATGTACAGTCCTGCTCGCCGGGACCATCTTGATTATCCCCTTCGGGCAGGAGTCCACACACTTGGTACACCCGGTACACTTCTCCGGATCGATCAGGGCAAGGCCACTCGGAAGCATCTCGATAGCTCCGAACGGACAGGCACCGGCGCATGTACCGAGGCCCAGGCAACCGTAAGAACAGCTCTTGTCGCCACCAAAGATCAGTGCGGCCGAAGAACAGTCAGATACGCCATTGTAGTAAAACCTCTTTGAGGCCACCTCGTCGTCGCCCCGGCAGAGGACCATGGCAACCATCTTCTCTCCACCACCGGCGAAGGACAGTCCCATAATCTCGGCAACTGCGCTTGCGGTATTCTCTCCCCCGACGGGACAATCGGCAACGCCTGCCTTTTCCTCGACTATTGCTTTAGCCAGGCCGCTGCAGCCCGGAAATCCACAGGCTCCGCAGTTCACGCCTGGAAGTGCTTCCTCCACGCGTTCGATCCTCGGATCTGTCTCGACGGCAAATATCCTGGCGGCGATCGCTAGCCCAAAGCTCGCGACGAGAGCCAGAGCGGCAAGGACGTAAATGGCATTCAGCATGGCACTCAGCATATTTTCTGATTCCTCCGTTATCTTTCATCTATCATCAATAAGTAATCAATCTGCAATCAACAACAATATCGCAGGCCTAGACCTTCACAAGCCTGATGTCTCGCAAATCTATACCTTCACAAGCCCCGTAAATCCCATAAAGGCCAGCGACAGCAACCCCGCCGTTATCAGAGCGATGGCCGTTCCTCTGAACGCCACCGGAGGATCGCAAAGGTCGATCCTCTCGCGAAGCCCGGAAAAGAGGATCATGGCCAGGGCAAAACCCAACGCGGCGCCCACACCGAAGATCGTCGTCTCCAGCAGGCTGTATTCTTTCTGAATATTGAGTACCGATACTCCGAGTACGGCACAGTTCGTAGTGATAAGCGGAAGGAATATCCCTAGCGCCTGGTATAACGCGGGACTCAATTTCTGGAGAACAAGCTCCACAAGCTGCACAAGACTGGCTATCACAAGGATGAAAGTCACAGTCTGGAGATATACGAGATTGAACGGCAGCAGCACGTAATGGTAGATCAGCCAGGTAACGACCGAAGCCATCGCCATCACAAAAAGCACGGCGCCGCTCATACCGATTGCCGTGGAGACTCTCTTTGAGACGCCGAGGAACGGACATATCCCCAGGAATCTCTGGAGGACGAAATTATTAACAAGGACTGCACTGATAATGATCAGTATCAATTTCGGCATTTGTCACCTTCAAAGCTAGCAGACTTCGACTATATTTATACTTCGGCAGTGAAACGCGATTAAAGTAATATAGAACCTTAATTTAATCAAGGATTTTCATGGAAAAACAGCTCACGCGGCAGAAACTTCGAACTCGAACCGCCTATGGCTCTGTTTTGCCCATGGCCCTGCTTACCCAGGACCCTGTTTGCCCAAGACACTGCTTGCCCACGGCTCTGTTTGATGATCCATCTGTGAGTTCTATTTTGTATTCAAATGAAATATGAGGCCTATAGACAAAGACCCCGTAGATACGAGACCCTGCAGATGATAACAGCTTCCCGCCGATCCAACAACCTCAGATGCAGCACATTGGCGGGAAACAGCCGTTATCGTTGGGAAGAATACCACGATTTCCCGTATGGGTCAATGAGGTGAAATACTCAATATTCAAGAATATTCATTCTTGGATTATCCGAGAGCCAGAACACTGAACAGCCGATGACTTCACGAATATCGCATTGTGATTGTAGGAATATCGCACGAAAACCACAAGAATATCACATGCGTGATCGCATGAAACCTGGCGGGTAATCGTATGAATGTCGCGGAACCCTGACGGATAATCGCATGATGGTCGCAGGTACCCTGGCAGATTAAGGTCAGTAATCCGTAATATTGCGAACCATCCAGAAAACCATCCAAAAACCACTCACACACTTTTCACAAAACCAGTCATAAACTATTCATGAATCATTCCCAAACCATCCAGGAAACTATTCACAAAATCTCCACAAGATTCCCGCAAATATTTTCATAATTTTTTGGAATATTTTCATATTTTTCCTTGACATGGTTTTTTGTGTGTTTTGGCGTTCGTTCAGTACTGGTGCGGATAATCGGTGCATAAGGACCCTCTCGTATGCGCTGTCGCATTATCTTTTGGTTTCTGGCTTATGTCATCTCATCCTGCCCGTTCGGGCCATGGCGGAGGCCTGTCGAGGCCCAAAAAACCCATGGTATAAT